>JAFAEL010000039.1 GCA_023423995.1 Pseudomonadota bacterium
CGAGAGCACGAGTCGACTGGCGCTGCATGTCATGGCCGAAGGCGTAATCGGCGGAGACGTAGAACCAGGTCTTTCCGCCCTGTTGCACGAGCGCCTGGGTCGGGACGTTCGCCATCGTCCAGGTGTCGATCGAGTAATGCACCGTGTTGGGCGAGCATTGCGCGCCGGTCAGCGCACTCGATACGCCGCCCGTCACCAGGAAGGTGCGGTTCGCATTCTTGACGATTTCGCTAACCGCGAGCGCGACGGCCGAGTTCGGCACATCGATGATGAGGTCGACGCCTTCCGTGTCGACCCAGCGGCGGGCGATGGTCGAGCCGACATCGGCCTTGTTCTGGTGATCGCCCGAGATCACCTCGACGGCCCGGCCGGGATGCTTGGCCCGGTAGTCCTCCGCCGCCATCTTCGCAGCCAGGACGGAGCCCGGGCCGCTCACGTCGGCGAAGCCGCCGCCGAGATCCGAGAGGACGCCGATGCGGATGGGCGGCCCCGACTGGGCCGCGGCGGCGGTCGCGACCGCCAACCCCAGCGTGAATGCTGCAAGGCCGGACCATCTCATAACGTTTCTCCCTCTCGCGAAGCCCGTTGCGGGTCTCAAAAACATGATACTCGTTAGTATGTACACGGACAAGCGCAAGGCCGCGCTTGTTGCCGTCCCTCAGGCGTTCATCTCGCTACCGCCGTTCACGGACAGGCTCTGGCCGGTGATGAAGGATGCACCGTTCGACAGGAGGAAGCAGACGGGAGGCGCAACCTCATCAGGCGTGCTCCAACGGCCAAGCGGGATCTTGGCAAGGTAGGTGTCGCGGAACTTCTCGCCCCGGATCACTTCCGTCATCGGCGTCTCGACCATGCCGAACGAGACCGTGTTCGCCCGGATGTTGTAGCGGGCCCATTCGCGCGCGGCGCTCATCGTGGCGCCCAGTATTCCGGCCTTAGCGGCGCTGTAGTTGATCTGGCCGATCGTTCCCTGTCGGCCAGCATCCGACGAGATGTTGACGATCGCCGCTGCGACCGGCTGGCCCGCCTTGTGCCGCGCGATCAACCGACGGCCGACCGCCTGCATGCACAGGAACGCTCCTGTGAGGTGGACGCGGAGAACCTGCTCCCACTGCGCGACCGTCATCTTTTCGATCATGGCCGGACGGGTGATGCCGGCCGTGTTGACCAGCCCGTCCACCACCCCGAACGTCTGCATGGCGCGTTCGACGAGCCCCTCCACGAAGTCCGGATCGGCTACATCACCCGCACCTGTGAGCACGCGGCCATCCGGGAACGAGGCCGCTGCGGCCTTGAGGGCGTCTGGGTTCATGTCCGCCAGGACGACATTCGCTCCCAGATCGGAGGCGAGCTTCGCCACGCCGAAGCCGATGCCCTGGCCCGCGCCGGTGACCAGCACCGTCCGGTCGGCAAGGGACATAGGGTTCAGTTTGTTCATCCTCGAAACCTTCCTGCTTACCACTTTGCGATCGGGCTCTGCCCGGCTCAGTTCTCGATCTTGACGCCAGCCTCGCGGATCACTCCGCCCCAGAGGGTGCTTTCCTTGGCGATGAAGTCCTTCAACTCGGCCGGGCTCATCGGTACGGCGACGTTGCCGATCTCCTCCATGCGCTTCGCGAAGTCGGGCGAGCGGACAACCTTGTCGATCTCGGCGCTCAGGCGGGCGGTCACCTCGGCCGGCGTCCCGGCCGGCGCCAGCACGGCGAACCAGGATTCGGCCTGGACCTTCGGGTAGCCCAACTCGGCAAAGGTCGGCACGTCCGGCATCTGCGGCAGGCGCTGGGAGCTCAGAACGGCCAGGGCCCGGTAGGCGCCGGCCTGCACGTTCGGGACCGCGTTGGTGAGGGCCTCGACGTTGCTGTCCACGATACCGGCCATCATGTCCTGCGTGGCGGGCGCCGCGCCGCGATAATGGACGTGCGTGACCTTGACGCCGAGTTCCCTGGCGGCCACCTCGCCAGCGAGGTGGACGAGGCTTCCCGGTCCGTTGGTGGCGTTGTTGACGGCAGTCGGCCGCGCCAGCGCATGGGCGCGGAACTCGGCCAGCGTCTTGGCCGGAAAATCCTTCTTCACGACGAAGGCGAACGGGACCTTCACGACCATCGAGATCGGCCCGAAGTCGGCCAGGGTGTAGCGCACCTTCATGACGTGCGGGATCGTCGTGAAGGTGCTCGCGCTCGCCAGGAGCAGCGTGTAGCCGTCCTTCTGGGCATTGGCCACGACCGTCGCCCCGATCGTGGTCGACGCGCCGCCGCGGTTCTCGATGACGATCTGCTGGCCGAGGCCCGGCGTAAGCCGCTCCGCCAGCAGTCGCGCGACGACATCCGTCGTCCCGCCCGCCGGGAACGGCACGACCAGCGTTACGGGCCGCACCGGGTAGTCGGCCGCCCGGGCGGGCGGCCCAGCGAACACCGCCGCCGCAGCCAGCGCACCCAGGACGCGCCATGCCATCCAGCCTGCCATCGATCGTTCTCCCTTGATCATGTTGTCGCTCGCAATCGGCTGAACTTAGCGCTTCGGCCGCGGTGCCAGTGCCTTGGCGAGCGCCTCGCGATGCTCGGCGGTCGTGTGCGCGATGGCCTGCGCGGATGCTGAGAGTTGCAGCAGCGTGTCGAGCCGCGCGAAGCGGCCCTCGCGCAGCAGGCGCTTCGTGGCCCGCACCGCGAGCGGCGGGTTCACCGCGATGCGTCCGGCAAGCTTGCGGGCCGCGTCCATCAGCTCGGGCCCCGGCACGACCTTGGACACGAGCCCGCAGGCGAGCGCCTCCTCGGCCGAGAGGATGTCGCCCGTGAACGCCATCTCGCAGGCCTTCGACCACCCGACGATGCGCGGCAGGAGCCAGGCGCCGCCGTCGCCGGGGATGATGCCGATCTTGACGAAGCTTTCGGCGAACCGCGCCTCCTCGGCGGCAATGCGCAGGTCGCACATGCAGGCGAGGTCGGTCCCCGCGCCGATCGCCGGGCCGTTGACGGCCGCGATCACGGGCACGTCGAGCGCCTCGAAGGCGAGCGGGATGCGCTGGATGCCGTCCGTGTAATAGGCGATCGTGCTGGTCGGGTTGCGGGTGCGCTCGTCGAGCGCAGCTTCCATGGCCCGCAGGTCACCACCGGACGAAAACGCGCTGCCGGCACCGGTGAGGATCACGGCCCGGACGCTCTCGTCGGCCTGCACGCGGCCGAGCGCCGCGACGAGGCCTTCGACCACGTCCCGCTCGGAGATCGGGTTCCGCTTCTCCGGCCGGTTGAGGGTGAGCGTGACGATGCCGCCGTCGGCCTCGTAGAGCACTGCGTCGTTCATAGATTCTGTCTCCGGAGGGGGCGTCTCAGCGCAGCCCGAGGCCGCGGGCGATGATGCCGCGCAGGATTTCGCGGGTGCCGCCGCGCAGCGAGAAGGAAGGGGCGTGCATGGTCGTGTAGGCAAGCACGCGCTCGAATTGCCGCGCAGCCGGGCTATCCGGGCCGTCGGCGACGAGGTCGCGCGCGATCTCGGGGATCTCCTGTTCGAGCAGCGCGCCGAGGTCCTTCACCATGGCGGCCTCGAGCGCCGGATCGGCGCCGGCCTGGAGCATGCCGGCGACGGAGCGCGACATGCGCCGAAGCGTGACGAGCTGCGCGCCGAGCCGGCCCAGCGCGATCTCCGCTCGCGCGTCGCCGGGCGCTTCCGACATCACGCGCACGAGCTCCACCAGGAGCTGGAACGAGGACAGGAAGCGCTCCGGCCCGCTCCGCTCATAGGCGAGCTCGCCCGTGACTTGCGCCCAGCCTTCGCCCTCGCGGCCAAGGATCGAATCCTCGGGCAGGAGCGCGTCGTCGAACACGACCTCGTTGAAGTGGTGCTCGCCCGTGAGGTTGCGGACGGGCCGGATGGTGATGCCCGGGAGGGTCAGATCGACGAGGAACTGGCTCGTTCCCGCGTGCCGCCGCTCAGGGTCGACGGGCCCGGTGCGGCAGAACAGGATCATGTAGTGGCAATGGTGGGCGTTCGTGGTCCACAGCTTCGTGCCGTTGACGCGCCAGCCGCCCGGCTCGCGCACGGCGCGGGTCCGCACGGAGGCGAGATCCGAGCCCGTATCCGGCTCGCTCATGCCGATGCAGAAGAAGCACTCTCCGGCCGCGATACGAGGCAGGATGGAGAGCTTTTGCTCCTCCGTGCCGAAGCGAAGGATGCTCGGGCCGCTCTGCCGCTCGGCGATCCAGTGCAGGCCGACTGGCGCACCCGCGGCGAGCAGTTCCTCGAGGAGGACGTAGCGCTCGAGCGCGGAGCGCTCGTGGCCCCCGTAGCGTTTCGGCCAGGTGAGGCCAAGCCAGCCCCGCTCGCCGAGTTTGCGAGAGAAGGCCGGATCATTGCCGTTCCAGCTCTGGGCGCGATCGATGGGCGGCCTGTCGGCAAGCTCCTGCTGGAGGAAAGTGCGGACCTCCGCCCGGAAGGCTTCGCCTTCGGGGGAGGGCGGGGGAGGCGGAAAAGTGAATCTGGACATGTTCGATCCGTTAGACGGTCGTCAGCGCAGGCCAGAGCCCGTCGGGGCCGGCGGCGGCGAGATGGCGGCCGAGTTCGCGGGCCCATTCGGCCTCGCGCCCGAACTCGTCGCGCCATCCCCAGAGCCGACGGGTGAATTCGTGCAGGCGGTGCTCCTGCGTGAAGCCGATCGCGCCATGGACCTGGTGCGCGATGGCGGCTCCGGCGCCGGCTGCCTCGCCGGTTCGGACCTTGGCGGCCGCGACCGCCGGCAGGAGGCCGTCATCCCAGGCGGCGATCGCCTCGGCCGCGATCCCGGCGGCCGCTACTGCGGAAGCAGTCTGGCCGGCGAGCACCGCGAGGCTCTGCTGGATAGCCTGGAACTTTCCGAGCGCCCGCCCGAACTGCTTGCGCTCCTGCGCGTAGTGCGCCGTCATCGCGCTGACGCTGCGCAGTGCTCCTGCCATGAGCAGCGCTCGGGTCGCAGCACCGGCTGCCCGCCACTCTCGCGCCCCGAAGGCGACCGTCGTCGTCGCGGCCGCGGCACCTTCGAAGCGCAGATCGTCGCGCGGCTCTCCCACGATACCGGTATTCGGCTCGACGCTGAGTGCCGACTGAGGCAGGCAGATCACGGCCGTTCCGGATGCGGAACCCGCGAGCGCAACAACGGCGCGGGCGTGACGGCCCCACGGCACGTTGCGGGCGTGCCCGGATGCCCGGCCTGACGCGTCAAGGGTGATGTCCGCGGTCGGCGCGACGGCGAGCGGCCCGGCCGGGATCTCGAGCCCGGCCTTCGCCAGCAGGAAGCCTGCCAGCATTGTGTCGGCGAGCGGCAGCGGCAGCGCATGTTCGCCGGCCACCATCAGCAGCGGCAGCGCCTCGTCGACGGGGACGCCGAATCCTCCCGCTTCCTCCGGCAGGAGTGCCGAGGGCAGCCCGAGTTCCTCGACGGCCGACCACAGGTCCAGCGGGAATTCGTCGGCCGCGACCTGGGCGCGTGCCGCAGGCGTGACGACGTCAGCGAGCAGGCGCTCGGTCGCCTCGCGGAGCATGTCGCCCGCGGATTCATCAGATCGGTCAGTGTTCAAGGTCAGCGTCCCTGGAAGATGGGCGGTCGCTTATCGAGGAAGGCCGCCTTGCCCTCGGCGTGGTCGGAGGTCTGGAAGAGCGCGGCCTGGGCGCTTCTCTCCCAATCGAGCACCTCGTCGAGCCTGCCGGCGAGCGCCTCCTTGGCGACGGCTGTCGAGAGAGGTGCGAGCGCCTCGAAGGCGCGGGCGCGGGCCACGGCTCGCTCGAGAGCGGTCCCGTTGGGCACGACCTCGTCAACGAGGCCGATGCGCTCGGCCGCCTCCGCCGAGACGGGCTCCGCGTAGAGCAGAATCTGGCGGGCGCGGCCGATTCCGACCCGGGCCGGCAGCGTCAGGAGGAGCCCGGCATCGGCGACGAGGCCGACCTTCGGAAAGGACGCGATGAAGCGGGCGCCGGCGCTGGCGACGATCGTGTCGCAGCAGAGCGCGAGACTGAAGCCCGCCCCTGCCGCCGGCCCCTCGACGGCCGCGATGAAGGGCTTGCTCGACTTTACGATCGAACGGACGATCCCGTGCAGGAGGCGGAACCGCTCGCGCCCGGCCGCCAACCCGTCGTTCCGCATTGCCGTGAGGTCGCCCCCCGCGCTGAAGACCCTGGAGCCACCCGTCAGCACGACGGCGCGGATCTCGGGATCGCGCTCTATCCGGTCGATCGCTTCCGCGAGCGCAACGCGGAGCGCAGGCGAGAGCGCGTTCCGCTTTGTCGGCTCGTTGAGGGTCAGGATGGCAACGGATGCGTTTCGGCTCTCGAGGAGAACGGGCTCTACGCCCGGATTGGGGGTTGTCGTGTCGCCCACGGGATCACCCTGCGCTCGACGCGAAGACCGCGAGGCCGTTGTTCACGGCCACGACGCCACGCTCTGGAACCGACGCCCGGAACGAGCCGTCGCGCCAGATCTCGACCCGGATCGTCTCGCCGGGGAAGACGGGCGCGGAGAACCGCATGGCAAGGCTGCGGAAGCGGGCCGCGTCGTAGTCGCCGAGGATACCCAGCAGGGCATGCCCGACCACGCCCAACGTGCAGAGCCCATGCAGGATCGGTCGGGGGAACCCGGCCTTCTCGGCGATGGAAGGATTGGCGTGGAGCGGGTTGTCGTCCCCATTCAGCCGGTAGTAGAGCGCCTGCTCCGGCCGGGTCGCCATGTCCACAGTCTCGTCCGGGGCCGTATCGGGCAGCGCATGCGGAGGCTCGACCGGCCCCTCCGGCCCGCCGAACCCGCCATCCCCACGCAGGAAGGTCGTGCTCCGCGTTGTCGCGAGGAGGTCGCCGGTGCCTGCGTCGCGGACCTCCTTCTCGGAATACATCAGGGCACCTCGTCCCGGCCCCTTGTCGACGAGCCCAACGATGCGCGTCTTGCCGACGACCTCGCCGGAGACGGGCAGGGGGCGATGCATCGCGATGCGCTGCTCGCCATGGACGACGCGCACGGCGTCGATCCCTGTCTTCGGGTCGGCCATCCAGAAGCCCGGATGCGCGAGCACCACCGATTGCGTCGGGACGGCCTTCAGGCTGCGGTGCGCATCGACGAAGTCGAGCTGGCGCGTGTCCATTGGGTCCTGACCGAACCCGACCGAGAGGGCGTAGAACACGGTGTCCCGCTCGGTGAGGCGCTGCCTCACCTCGGGGATCTCGTACGCCATGAGGGAGTCGTAGGTGAACGCCATGGCTCAGAGGGTCGCTGCTGTGCCGAGGATGGCTGTCGCCTGGGAGGCGAGCGTGCCGCCGTTGCCGTGGCAGAGCGCGATCTCCGCCTCGACCTGGCGTTCACCAGCTTGGCCCCGGAGCTGAGTCACCGCCTCGACGATCAGGAAGAGGCCGTACATGCCCGGATGGATGCAGGAGAGGCCGCCGCCATTGGTGTTGACGTTGAGGGCGCCGCCCGGGTCGATCGCGCCGCTCGCGACGAAGCGGCCGCCTTCGCCCTTGGGGCAGTAGCCGAGGTCCTCGAGGAACAGGATCGTGTTGATGGTGAAGGCGTCGTACAGCATCAGCAGGTCGACATCCTTCGGGCTCACGCCCGCCATCGCGAAGGCGCGAGGGCCGCTCTCGGACGCTGCCGTGACCGTCAGGTCGGGCATTTGCACCACCGAGCGGTGCCAGGCCGCGACACCCGCGCCCAGCATGTAGACGGGCTTCTGCTTCAGATCGCGCGCGCGGTCGGCGCGCACCATCACGCAGGCGGCGGCACCGTCGGTCACGAGGCAGCAATCGAGCACGCTCAGCGGGTCGCTGACCATCCGGCTCTTCAGCACGTCCTCGATCGTGAGCGGCCCGCGCGCGAAGGCGGCAGGATTGCGGTTCGCCCATTTGCGGGCCGCGACCGCGACGGCTGCCATCTCCTCGCGCGTGGTGCCGTATTGGTGCATGTGCCGGGCGGCCGCCATGGCGTAGCCGGTGATCGGGTGACGCGGCCGGTAGGGCACCTCGTGCCATTGAGACTCGCTCATCGAGACAAGCTTGCCGCCCGCCGTGCGCTGGTTCGACCCGTAGGCGATCAGCGCGACGTCGCAGAGGCCGGCATCGAGCGCCGCCGCAGCCGTCAGGAGATAATTCTCGAACGAGGAGCCGCCGATATTCGTGCCCTCGATGAAGCGGGGCTTGATGCCGAGATACTCGGCGACCGAGAGCGCCGGCAGGCCGTGCACGCCGGTCGCCGCGAAGACTCCGTCCACGTCTCCGAGCGACAGCCCGGCATCGGCCAACGCCGCGATCGCGGCCTCGCCCAGGATCTCGATGGATGTGCGGCCCGGCGCCTCGCCGGTGCCGGCCGTAGCGATGCCCGCGATGGCGGCGCGACCGCGCAATGTTCCCGTCATGATGTCAGCCCTGGTTCGCGACGTCGAAGACGATCGCCAGCTCGCCGTCGATCGGCGTGATGCGGGCCTTCACCCGTGTCCCGATCGCGACCGTGTCGACGCCCTCGATCCGCGTCATCAGGCGCGGGCCTTCCTCAAGGTCGACGAGCGCGATGTTGTAGCCGCCCTCCCGCGTACGGTTGATCGTGATCGCGTAGATCGTCCCGTCGCCGGACGCCGGCACCCATTCGAGATCCGTCTCGCCGCTGCCCGGCACGGCGACGCGAGGGTAGAAGACGTGGCGGCCGGTCGAGCGGCTCCGCTGGATCATGAACTTGCCTTGCGCGAGATAAGCCTTGAACTGCGCCTCCGGACCGAGTGGGGCGCTGTGTGGGTCAGCCATGCTGGCTCCTTGCTGCGGGTGACGTGTAGGCCGCGCCGTCGTCCTCGGGCGCAGGGGCGGGCCGCCGGCGGAAGCGGAGGGCTGCGAGCCCGCGCGGGTTGAGGCAGAGAACCGTGACGAGCACGATGCCGAGGACGAGCTTGTCCCCATAGGCGCCAAGGGACGCGAAGCTCTTCTGCGACAGGAGGAGAGCCGTGCCGAGAAGCGGCCCGAGGAGGATCCGTCGGCCTGCAATGATGACGCCGGTCAGCATCAGGACGAGGAAGTAGGTCTCGAATAGGTCCGTTCCGACATAGGAGCGCTGGAAGGCGTAGAGCCAGCCGGCGAGCGCGCTGATCGGCGCGGAGACGATGAAGACCTTCAGGCGCACGCGGTTCGGGTCGAGGCCGCACATGGCCGCGAGCCGGGGATTCATGTGCACCATCAGGGCGGCCTGGCCGACGCTCGAACGACGGAAGCGATGGACGAAGTACAGGGTCAGGAGGAGGAGGGCGTAGGCGTAGGGCCAGAACTCGGCATTCTGGGCAGCGGTCAGCGTGAGCGGGCCGATCGAGAGGTCGAGCGGCGGTACGCCGACGATGCCGTCGGATCCCCCCAGGAAGTCCCAGTTCGCCGCGATGCTCATCAGCACCACCGACGCCGCATAGGTCACAAGCGAGAAGGCGAATTCACGCGTGCGAAGCGTGATGATCCCGAGGACCACCGCCAGCGCGAGCGAGACGCCGATAGCTCCGACCAAGCCGACCCAGGCGCTCTGGCCGAAGGTCACGGTCAGGATCGCAGCCGCGTAGGCGCCGGAGGCGAAGAATGCCGTATGGACGAGGCTGATCTCGCCGAGATCCGACAGGATGATGTCGAGCCCGTAGGACATCGCCCCGAAGATCGCGATGACGACCAGTGTGTCGTAGACGAGGTTCGAGCCTCCCAGCAGCCGCGGCAGAAGGAAGCCTACGATGGCGAGTGCCAGGATGCCGGGGAGGCGCACGGCAGGCGGAAGGGCGGTCATCGGGCGAAGCTCGCGGAGGCGGCGAGTTGGCCAGGCCGCAGCACCATGACGGCGATCAGGACCGCGAAGACGGCGGCTGTCGTGTAGGCCGGCGAGACAAGCGCGCCGAACAGGGCGGTGAACAACCCGATGGCGATGCCCGCGACGTAGCTGCCCGCAACGCTGCCGATGCCGCCGAGGACCACGACCACGAAGGTCATGATGACCTGCTCGAACCCCATGGATGTGAGGATCGGCGTGCGGGGCGCGACGAGGGTCGCGGCGAAAGCGACTGCCGCGCCCTCGAAGGCAAAGATGCCCATGTAGACCTTCGAGATATCGATCCCGCCGAGGCGCGTCAGCGCCGGATCCTCGGCGACCATCCGGACGGCCGTCCCGAAGCGGGTGCGGTTAAGGACGTATTGCAGGGCGAGGAACACCGCGATGGCGGCGACGACGAGCATCGCGTCCTGAACGGTGAACCAGACCGGGCCGATGTGGAGCGACATCTGCTGGAAGGGGCTTACGAGCGCCTGCGGCTTCGGCCCGAACGCGAGGCCGGCACCGCCCTCGAGGATCTGCCCGAAGCCGAGCGTCACGATCATCAGGCTGACGAGGTCCTGAGACAGTGTAAGCCCGAGAAGCAGGCGCTGCATGACCGCGCCGATCAGCGCCCCCACCGCGACCGAAGCCACGATGGCCAGGAGATAGGGCATGCCGGTGGCCGACATGAACCACCAGGCCACGAAGGCGCCGACCATGTACATCTGGCCATGGCCGAAATTCACCAGACGGGCGGCGCCGAGCAGCATCGTCCAGCCGACCGCGACAAGCGCGTAGGCGTGCCCGATGATGAGCCCGTTTACGATCTGCTGCCACACGTTCATCCGTGGCTGCCTCCGAGATAGGCCTCGACGATGCGCGGATCGTCCCGCATCGAATCCGCCGTGCCGCTTGCGATGACGCGGCCACGTTCGAGAAGGTGGACGAAGTCCGTAACCTCCATGGCGGCGCGGACATTCTGCTCGACGAGCAGTACCGTGAGGCCGCCGTCGACCAGCGTGCGGATCGTCTTCAGCAGGACCGAAACGAGGCGCGGCGCAAGCCCGATGGAGGGTTCGTCGAGCAGGAGGATCTTCGGTGCCATCCGAAGCGCACGGCCCACCGCCAGCATCTGGCGTTCGCCGCCGCTCAAGGAGCCGCCAAGGTTGGCCCGCCGCTCGCCGAGACGGGGAAACAATGCGAAGACGTCCTCGACGGAATAGGCCCGCCGGCCGACTTCCGAGACCGGCGAGGCGCCGGCCCGGAGATTCTCCTCGACCGTCAGACCCATGAACACGCCCCGGCCCTCGGGGACGAGTTGAAGGCCGCGCCGGACATGCTCGTGCGCCGGCAACTTGGCGACGTTCTCTCCGTCGACCAGGACCTCGCCTGCGATACGCGGCTCGGCGCGGGACCAGTTCGCGATCGCGTTGATCAGCGTGGACTTGCCGGCGCCATTCGCGCCGATCACCGCCGCAAGCGTCCCGGGCTCGACCACCAGCCGGTCGACCGCGACCGCGCCGCTCGCGCCGTAACTGACGCGCAGATCACGGACTTCGAGCCGGGCGCTCATGCGGCCTTCCCGAGATAGGCTTCGAGGACGCGCGGATCCGCCTGGATTGCGGCAGGCCTCCCATGAGCGATGGTCTCGCCGAGCTCGATGACGAGCACCTCGTCGGCCAGTTCCATCACGAGATCCATGTGATGCTCGATGAGAACGATCGCGAGGCCGCCGGCTCGCATCCGGATGAGCAGATCGCGCAGGGCGAGCATGTCGCGTCCGCCGAGCCCCGCCGCAGGCTCATCGAGGAGCACAACCCTGGCCCCCGGTGCGGCTGCGAGCGCGATCGAGAGCATGCGCTGAGTGCCATAGGACAACTCACCCGGCAGCCTGTCGTGCAATTCCTCGGGGATATTGAAACGCAGGAGATGCGCCCGTGCCTCGGCCTCGATTTCGCGCCGCCGCGTCGCCTCCGCCCATGGCAGGAAAACCGACTCTGCGAGTGAACTCGGCGGCTTGTCGAGCAATGCGCCGGCCATGTTCTGGAGCACGCTCATCCCGCCGAAGAAGGCGTTCTGCTGGAATGTGCGCCGGAGGCCGAGCCGGGGCAGGGCGTCGGGACGCAGATGGGTCACATCTTGCCCGTCCAGCGTGAGCGTCCCGTCATGCGACACCATGTTGGTGGCGGCCATGAAGCAGGTGCTCTTGCCGGCGCCGTTCGGCCCGATGATCCCGAGGATCCGGCCAGGCGCGACCGACCACGACACGTCCTTCAGGGCCTGAAAGCCGCCGAAGCGGACAGACAGGCCCTCCACGGACAGGATCGCGCCCGGCATGTCAGCTCGGGAGGACGACAATTTTCCCGTCCTTGACGGTGAACACTTCGTAGGTCTGGCTCATCTGGCCGCGCTCGTCGAAGCGGACATCGCCGAAGATCGTGCCCTTGATCTCCTGACCGCGAATCGCGCCGGCGACGGCCTTGCGCTCGAAGGTCTTCACCTGCGCGACGGCCTTGGCCCAGACCTGAAGGGACGCCGCGCCGAGTGCTCCGAACTTGTCGGGGTCAGTCTTGAACTGCTTCTGCATCTGCGCGACGAAGCGCTTGTTTTCCGGGTTGCTGGCGAAAGGCTCGGCATCCGGGAAGTAGACGTCGGCGCTGATGAGCCCGTTCGCCGAGGGGCCGGCCGTCTCGATCACGCTCGGGCTCACGGTGCCGACGGAGCAGATCACCTGCGCGCCGACATTGGCCTGCGCATATTGCTGCAGAAATGCCGGCAGGCCCGCGCCCTCGTTCGCATTGATGCTGACGACCACGTCCGGCTTCGCGTCCCGAATGCTCGTGACCTCGACGCGGAAGTCGGTCTGCGGAAACGGGAACTTCAGTGTCTGGGCGACCGTCAGGCCGACGCCTTGCTTTTTCATTTCGGCCTCGATGCCCTGCTGGGCGCCGTTACCGTAGGCGTCGTTCTCGGTGACGAAGACGAGGCGGCCCGTCTTCCACTTGCTTCCGAGATACTTCGCGATCACCGCCGCGTCCTGCGCGTTGGCGCTGTTCAGCCGGATGGCGAGGGGATTCGCGGCGCTGGTCAGGATGCCGTCGGCCTTCGAGATCATCGTGATGTCGAGGACGTTGGCGCGCGCCAGCACCGACTGCATCGCGAGCGTCACGGGGCTGTTCCAGCCCTCGATCACCACCGCGACGCCTGCTGAGGCAAGCTCGTTCGCCTTGGCGACGCCGATCGCCGGCGTGCTCTCGTCGTCGCGGACGACAAGCTCGACCGGCCTTCCCATCACGCCACCCTCGGCGTTGATGAGCGACGCCATGCTGGTGATGGCGTTGGTCACGTCCTGGCCTTGGCGCCCGGCTCCACCGCTGAGCGGGATGATGACACCGACCTTGACTGGCTCGGCCGCAAAACCCGCGCGGGAGAGCATCGGTGCGGCCACCAAACCGGCAAGAGCGCCTCGTCTCGAAATCATGTTTCCCTCCCAGAGCAATTGGTTGTTTTGTCTATGCGTTACTTAGTTATTGCCTTTGATGAGATTGCAGGTTGCTTTCGACTTGGCTAATCAATCCAAGATTACTTGTCAAACGGAGATGAGCATGGCCGACAAGGGAACAGTGATCGTGGCCGGTGCCGGAGGCCTGGTCGGGCGTGCGGTGATCGACCGATACCTGTCGGAAGGGGGATGGAACGTCGTGGCGCTGTCCCGGCGCCCGCCGGACCCGGCGACAGGCGCCGCGCATCTGGCGGTGGATCTGACCGACGCGCAATCGTGCCGTGAGCGCCTCGCCGCGCTGACGGGCGTGACCCACATCGTCTACGCGGCTCTGTTCGAGAAGCCCGACCTGACGGAGGGCTGGCTCGAGGACGATCAGATCGCCGTCAATCTCGCGATGCTGACGAACCTTCTGGATTCCGTCGAGGCGGGCAACCCCGGGCTGCACCACGTCACGCTGCTCCAGGGCGCCAAGGCCTACGGGGTCCATCTCGGCCAGATTCCGGTTCCGGCCCGCGAGGATTCCCCGCGCCACATCCACCCGAACTTCTACTGGGCGCAGGAGGATTTCCTGACCGCGCGGCAGGCCGGGAAGGCCTGGAACTGGACCGTGTTCCGGCCGCAGGTGGTCCTCGGCTTCGGATACCCGAGCATGATGAACATGGTCGCGGCCGTCGGCGCCTACGCGGCGATCAGCCGGGAGCTCGGGCTGCCGCTCGTCTACCCGGGGACGGGCACCCGCGTGACGGA
>JAFAEL010000046.1 GCA_023423995.1 Pseudomonadota bacterium
GCGAGCGGCTGGATACGGCTGCCGCGCCCCGCGGCCGGGATGATGCCCCACATAGGTCAGGCCTCCACCAGTGCCGGCGCGGGCCGAAGCGCCTCGCTGACGAGTTGCTCCAGCTCGATCGCCCGCCGAACCGAGGTGTGCTCCGCAAGCGTCCGCTCGCGCGCCGCCTTGGCGATGCGATTCAACTCGGCATCGGAGAGATCGATCGCGGCGAGCGCATCCTCGGTGGTCTCGGCCGTCAGGATCTCGGCACCCGGCGCGAAGAACGCATCGAGGCCCTCCCAGGTGTCGGAGAGGATCGGCACGCCGCAGGCGGCAGCCTCGAACAGCCGACCGGACGGGCACCAGCCCATGGCGGCCATCGCCTCCCGGGTGACGTTCACGGTGAGCCGGCCGGAGCAGAAGAAGGCGGGGTGTTCGTCGGGCGGCAGGTGGCGGACGAAGAAGATGTTGTCCGTCCAGGGGAAATCCTGCGGGTACTGCGCCCCGCCGATCAGGAAGCGCCGCCCCGGCCGGAGCCGGGCGGGCTCGACGAAGAGCTGCTCGAGGGCCGCCTGCCGGTCCGCCGCATAGGTGCCGAGATAGGAGAGGTCCGCCTGGAAGCGCTCCAGCGGCGCTGCCGGCCGGTGCGTCTCGGGATCGACATGCCCGTAGAGCGGCGCCACGCGGCGGGCGCCGAGGCGGTTCTTCAGCTCGTCGAGGGCAACGCCGCCCGTGTAGCTGAGCACGAGATCGAAGCCGGCGAGCCCGTCCGGCCCGATATATCCGGTGGTCTCGCCGCGAGCCATCCGGGACAGGGTGACGGGCGTGTCGAGGTCGTAGAACACCCGCAGCGCGCCCCGCGCATCGAGGACGGCCGCCGTTGCGGCGAGACCGTCCGGGCAATAGGACGTGACCATCGCGACATCGGCATCGGCGATCTCTGCCGCCGCCCTCCCTCGGACGGATTCCCAGTCGGAGTAGAGGACGAGCCGGCCTCCTGGGATCTCGTGGAGGTCGCGGTTCTCGGCGTAGTAGGGCGTGTCGCGCTCGAAGAACACGACCTCGTGTCCGCGTCCCGCGAGCGCCCGGCAGAGGCCCCGCCACAGGGTCGCGTGGCCGTTTCCCCAGGAGGAGGAGATCGTCAGGCCGAAGACGACGATCTTCATGGGGCGCACCGCTCGTTCAGGCTCAGGACCTTGCCGCCGCCATCCCAGAGAACCACGGCGGAGATCGAGGCGGGCTCGACCTCGAAGGCTTGGTAGCGGTCGAGCGACAGGCCGAGCACTCCGCAGATCGCCGCCTTGATCACGTCGGCATGCGAGACCGCCACGACGCGACCACCTGGATGGCGCAGCCGGATCGCGTCCAGTTCGGCGAGGATGCGCTCCTGGACGGAAAGCATCCGCTCCCCGCCGGGTGCCTCGGCGCCGCCCCGCTCCGCGTTCCAGCGCTGCCAGCGCGGATCCGGCCCAAGCTCCGCAAAGCCCTTGCCTGTCCAGGCACCGACATCGATCTCGTTCAATCGAGGTGCGAGCATCATCTGCACACCGGCCGAAGCGGCGATCGGTTCGGCCGTCTCGCGGGCGCGCTCCAGCGGGCTCGAGTAGATGGCCGCGAGTTGCTCTCCCGAGAACCGCTCCGCCAGCCGAGCGGCCTGGGCTCGCCCTGTCTCCCCGAGGCTCACGCCCGGCATTCGCCCGCACAGGATGCGATCCACTCGATCATGCGCGGCATGACGCACGAGAAAGATCGTTGTTCCCGAATCCGCCACCGGCTCAGGCAGTTCCTTTCACGAAGGCGTCCACGAGGTCCCTCGCCTCGTGGTCGGTGAATTGCTGCGGCGGCGACTTCATGAAGTAGCTCGACGGGCCAGTCAGTGCGCCGCCGATGCCGCGGTCGAGCGCGATCTTGGCGCATCGCACGGCGTCGATCACGATCCCGGCCGAGTTCGGCGAATCCCACACTTCAAGTTTCAGCTCGACGTTCAGCGGCACGCCCCCGAAGGTCGTGCCCTCGAGCCGGATATGCGCCCATTTCCGGTCGGTCAGCCAGGGCACGAAATCGCTTGGCCCGACATGGACGTCGGAGGCGGGGAGCGGGATGTCGAGCTGGCTGGTGACGGCCTGGGTCTTCGAGATCTTCTTCGACTCGAGCCGCTCCCGCTCCAGCATGTTCTGGAAATCGGCATTGCCGCCGAAATTCAGCTGGTATGTCCGGTCCAGCCGCACGCCCCGCTCGCGGAACAGATTGGCGAGCGTGCGGTGCACGATCGTGGCCCCGACCTGACTCTTGATGTCGTCCCCGATGATCGGGAGCTTCTTCGCCTCGAACCGCTTCCGCCATTCGGGGTCGGACGCGATGAAGACCGGGATGCAGTTGACGAAGGCGCAGCCGGCCTCGAGCGCCTGCTCGGCATAGAAGCGCGTCGCCTTCTCGGAACCGACCGGCAGGTAGGAGACGAGAATCTCGGTCTTTGTCCGATCGAGCACCTCGGCGACGTTGCAGGCCGGCGCCTCCGATTCCTCCACCTCGTCGCGCAGGTATCGGCCAAGGCCATCGAAGGTCGGGCCGCGCTCGACCGTCACGCCCGTGCGGGCCACGTCCGCAAAGCGATGCGTGTTGTTCGGCGCCGCCCAGATCGCCTCGGCGACGTCCTTGCCGACCTTCCGGGCATTGATGTCGAAGGCGGACGCGATCTCGATGTCGCTGACGTGATAGCCGCCGAGCTCGACATGCATGAGCCCCGGCACGGGCTCGTTCGAGCGGGCGTCCCGATAATAGGTCAGGCCCTGTACGAGAGACGACGCACAATTCCCGACACCGACGATACCGACCCTGAGGCTGCCGCTCACTGCATCTCTCCGGCTGTCCAGGTCGCGAGAGGCCGCGGCTCTGAATTCCAAACTCTCCACTGAACAAGCCGGCGCTTGAACATGGACGGATCCCCGCCGGAGGGCGGGGCACAAAGCCGGAACTTACCTTTCATGGCACGGAGCCGGAAGCACAGCGCGCAACCCCAAGTCGCTAATCCCCTCATTGTCCAGCGGCGTACCAAACGCGGAACTCGGCCGTTTGCTCCAGGTTCTCCGCTCCGCTTCGCGATGCTTTTGGGAACATGGCAAAATCCTCACGCCCCCGCAGGGAAACTCCGCCCCATGCGGAGGGGCCTGAACTCGTTCTGCCCACGGACGAGGGAATGCGTGCGGTCCGCCTCCTTTCACTTGCCCGTGAGGCGGGCGGGAAAGGCCTCATCTACGTCGTCGGGAGCGAGGCGAAGATCGAGCGCATGGCACGCCTGCTTTGGGGCCTCGCGACCGACATCCAGGCGCTCATCTTTCCGCCCTGGGATTGCCTGCCCTACGATCGTTCTCCTCCCTCGGCCCGGACGATGGGGCTGCGGGTTGCCGCGCTCTCATGGCTGGCAAGCGGACCGGACCGCCCCTGGATCCTCATCACCACCTCCGAAGGGCTGGTGCAGCGCGTGCCGCCGCGCGGCGTTTGGGAGAACTCCACGATCCGCCTCTCGCGCGGCGACGAGATCGATCGCGACTGGCTCGAAGCGGAGCTCACCCGGATCGGCTACCGCGACGACGACCGCGTGGACGAGGCCGGCGAGTTCGCGATCCGGGGCCATGTCGTCGACGTGTTCCCGGCGGGATACTACCTGCCCGTCCGGATCGAGCACGAGGATGGGCGGATCACCGCCATCGCATCCTTCGAGGCCGCGACGCAGCGCCGGACGGACGAATTCGAGGAACTGACGCTCCGCCCGGTGTCGGAAGCGATCACGCCCAATCGGAACGGTGGGGAGCCCCTGCCCGTCGAGCATCGGCTGCCGCTGCTCTATCCCGCCCTCGAGACCCTGGTCGATTACGCGCCGGAGGCCTCGATCCTCCTAGAGCCACGGGCCGAGGAGCGGCGAACGGCGTTTCTCGAGCAGATCGCCGATGCCCACGAGGGCCGAAAGCGGCTGGAGGCCGGCGGGCATGCGCCGACCCCGGACCGGCTGTACCTCGACGAGGCGGCCTGGGGCAGGCTCGCCGGCGCGCGACCCGTCATGCGCATCGCCGACGAGGATCCAGTCGACAGCGCCGTTCCATCCTTCGCGGCGGAGGCACGGCCCGCGGAGGCCCTACGACGTTTTCTCCAAGGGGAGCGGAAGGCGGGCCGGCGCATCCTCGCAACCGCAGCCAGTGAGCGCGACCTCAAGCGCATCTCCCGGTCGGTGGAGCGGGCCGCCGGCGCGCCGTGCGAACCCGTCGATGGTTGGGACGAGATCCTCGCGGCAGAGCCCGGGGCGGTGCTGTCGATGGTGCTCGACCTCGAGCGCGGCTTCGTGGACGGGGAAGCTGGCGTGGTCGCGATCGCCCCCACCGATCTGCTGGGCAGCCGCGCACGCAAGTCGAGCGCCGAGCGGGTCGAGGCCGAGATCTTCGGCGAGGAGGAGTTTCGCATCGGCGACGCCGTGATCCATCTGGAGCACGGCCTCGGCCTGCTGGAGGGCCTCGAGACCGTCTCCGCAGGCGGCGAAGACGTCACCGACACGATCCGGCTCACCTATGCCGGCGATGCCAAGCTGATGGTGCCCGTTTCCGACATCGACCTGATGTGGCGCTACGGCTCGGGCGAGCATGCGAGCCTCGACAGGCTGGGAGGCGAGTCGTGGCCGAAGCGGCGCGCGAAGGTCGAATCGGAGATCAACGAGGCAGCGGCCGAGCTCGCCCGCATCGCGGCAGAGCGCCGGGCGATCGAAGCGCCGGAGATCCGCCCGCCCCGGCGCGAATACGAGCGCTTCGTTTCGCGCTTTCCCTTCAGCACGACCCCCGATCAGGCTGCCTCGGTCGCAGACATCCTCGACGACCTCTCCTCCGGCCGGGCCATGGACCGGCTGGTCTGCGGCGATGTCGGCTTCGGCAAAACGGAGGTGGCGCTGCGCGCGGCGGCAGCCGTGGCCCTGGCCGGGAAGCAGGTGGCGATCGTCGCGCCCACCACCGTGCTGGTGCGCCAGCACCTGCAGACTTTCGCCCGCCGCTTCGCCGAGTTCGGCATCGAGGTCGCCCACCTCTCGCGACTGGTGAAGCCAGCCGAGGCGAAGGCCGTAAAGGCCGGCCTGAAGGACGGGACGGTGCGGGTCGTGGTCGGAACCCATGCGCTCGCCGCGAAGGGCATCTCCTTCGACGATCTCGGCCTCCTCGTCATCGACGAGGAGCAGCGCTTCGGCGCCGCGCACAAGGAGCGGCTGCGGGCGCTCGGCCAGAATGCCCATGTCCTCACGCTGACGGCGACACCGATTCCCCGTACGCTCCAATCCGCTCTGGTCGGCCTGCAGGATGTCAGCGTGCTGGCGACGCCTCCGGCGGAGCGGCAGCCGGTACGAACTTTCGTCGCCCCCTTCGACGGCGTGACCGTCAGGGCCGCCCTGCTCCGGGAGCGCCGGCGCGGCGGCCAAAGCTTCCTCGTCTGCCCACGGATCGAGGATATCGAGCCGATGGTCGCCCTCCTCGCGGACCTCGTCCCGGAACTCCGGATCTTCGTCGCGCACGGCAAGCTGCCCGCCGAGGAGATCGACGAGACGATGGTTCGCTTCGCCGATGGCGAGGGCGACGTGCTGCTCGCGACCAACATCATCGAGAGCGGGCTGGACGTTCCGCGGGCCAACACGATCATCGTCTGGCGCGCGAACATGTTCGGGCTGGCGCAGTTGCACCAGCTGCGCGGACGCGTCGGCCGAGGGCGACCGCGCGGAGTGGCCTATCTCCTGACCGACCCGGAGGAGGAAGTATCGGACGAGACCCGGAAGCGCCTCGGCACCCTGGAGCGCCTGGACCGCCTCGGGGCAGGCTTTGCCATCAGCGCCGAGGACCTGGAGCAGCGAGGCGCAGGCGATCTCCTGGGCGACACGCAGGCCGGCCATGTGAAGCTCATCGGTGGCGGGCTCTACCGCCGTCTGCTGGAGCGCGCCCTTCTGACGGCGCGAGGCGAGACACCGCCGGAGGAATGGGTGCCGGAGCTGAACATCGGCGTCGCGGCCCGGATTCCGCCCTCCTATGTGCCCGAGCCGGAGGTGCGGTTGAACCTCTACGCCCGGATGGCACGCTCCCTCGACCGGGCCGCGGAAGCCCGGATCGCCGACGAGATCGAGGACCGCTTCGGAACGTATCCGGGCGAGGTCGAAGCGCTTCTGGCGGTCAACCGTCTGAAGCGCCTTTGCAGGGAGGCAGGGGTGGCCCGCGTCGATGCCGGCCCACAGGCGATCGCGCTAACCTTCAAGGATCGGGACGAGAACGACGCGGCGATCAAGGCGCTCGTCGACCGGACCGAGACGCTCGGCTGGCGCAATGGGCGACTCGTATCGGCCACGCCGACCGAGGAGATGGATGCCCGTCTCGAGGCAGTCGAGGAGTTGCTGGCCGCCCTCAGACGCGGCGCCCGGATTCGACAGGACAAGCCGAGCGTCATGGCTTAAGGCGGGCGCAGCCGCCGGAACCCCGATCGCCCATGCTCCGCAAGCTCGTCCTGCCCTTCCTGGCCCTCTCGCTCCTGACCGGATGCGCGGTCGAGACCTTCACGTACACGATGGACCGCTATGGCGAGGTGAAGGGCGTGCGCGTTCGCCTCGGCTGCAACGATGCCTATGAGGTGTTCGACCGAAGGGAAGCGGCCAGCTTCGTCGTCGTCACCAACCCCGTGAACGAGGCCGTCGCTGGAAACTGCCCGGGCCTTGCGGGCCTGCCGAAGGCCGAACGCATGCGTCGCACGGCAGAGATCTATCTGGTCGAGACCACGTCCCGGCCGGAATGCCGCATCACGCGCGAAACTCCCCTGACGGACTTCCACACCGAGTACGATTACCGGTGCTCCGACCCGCGGCAGGCGGCCCGGGCTTCACGCCGCGCTCCGGATCCTCTCCGCTAGCAGCCCTGGCAGAGCGAGCGCGTGGCCCGGCGCATGCGGTCGTTCCAGCGCTTGTGCCGCTCCTCCTCCCGGCGACGGGCTTCCTGGTTGGCGATATCCGGGCCGGCCTGACGCTGCAGCGCGGACGGGTTCGCCTTCGCGCCCGGTCGCGCTATGGTCGCGTCCTGAGCGAGCGACGGCGATGCGTGCCCGGCGAGGCAAAGCGCAGCAGCCAGCATCCAGCGTCGCATCACGGTCTCCTCCGGCGCACCACCCGCCGTGCCAGAACGATGGAGCAGGTTGACCTCTCGCTGTCCATCCGCCAAGCGGTCTTCTTCAATCGTTCTAACGTTGACCGCCTTGACGCACGACACATTCCTTGCCCGGCTCGAGGGCACCGCGCGCGACATCGAGAGCCTTCTCGGTGCCCTTCTCTCGCCGGCTCCGCTGGACGGCGAGATCGCGCGTCCCGCTCTCCTGCTCGACGCCATGCGCTATGCCATGCTGGGCGGCGGGAAGCGGCTGAGGCCCCACCTCGTGGTCGAGGCTGCGCGCCTGTTCGGCAGCGAAGGCGTGGGCCCGCTGCGCGCGGGCGCAGCCGTGGAATGCATCCATGGCTACAGCCTCGTGCATGACGACCTGCCTGCCATGGACGACGACGCGCTCCGGCGTGGCAAGCCGACCGTTCACAAGGCCTATGACGAGGCGACGGCGATCCTCGCCGGCGACGCCCTCCAGACCCTCGCGTTCGACATTCTGGCCGACGAGGCCACCGATCCCGACCCCGCGATCCGCATTCAGCTCACCCAGGCGCTTGCGCGCTCGTCCGGCCTCGGCGGGATGGTCGGGGGCCAGATGCTCGATCTAGAAGCCGAGGGACGCTTCACCGCCGATGGCAAGCCGATTCCGGGAGACGAGACCTCCACCTTGCGGTTGCAGGCGATGAAGACGGGGGCGATCCTCGCCTCATCGGTGCAGATGGGCGCGATCCTCGGCCGCGCGACCGAAGGTGAACGGCAGGCGCTTGCGGTTTATGGCCGCGCCCTGGGCCAGGCCTTCCAGATCGCGGACGATCTTCTCGATGCCGAGGGCGAGGCCGCGACGGTCGGAAAGGCGACCGGAAAGGACGCCGCGAAGGGCAAGTCGACACTTGTCTCGTTGCTCGGCGCAAGCAATGCCCGCCTCCGCCTCGCATCGCTGGTCGATGAAGCAGAGCGTGCTCTGTCCCCGTTCGGTGAGCAGGGCGATGTGCTGAGGCAGACGGCGAGATTTGTTGCAGAAAGGCGCAACTGAAGGGTTTGCAGGTATCCTTAACACGGATTCCGGTTCTCTTTTTCGCAGAAACGGTGCAGGACGTATGGTAACCAGAACGACCATCGAGAGTCCGGCGTTGCCAGTATCCTCTTCCATTCTCGACAAAATCCCGACCCCGGAAGAGCTGAGGCGGCTCCCCGAGAGCGATCTCCGGGACGTCGCTGAGGCCGTACGGGTGGACATGATCGACTCCGTGTCCGTCACCGGCGGACATCTCGGGGCCGGCTTGGGCGTGGTCGAGCTGACCGTCGCGCTCCACTACGTCTTCGACACGCCGCGCGACCGTCTGATCTGGGACGTCGGCCACCAGGCCTACCCGCACAAGATCATGACCGGCCGGCGCGATCGCATGCGCTCCCTGCGCCAGGGCGGAGGCCTCTCCGGCTTCACGAAGCGCGCCGAGAGCGAATACGACCCGTTCGGGGCGGCCCATTCCTCCACGTCGATCTCCGCCGGCCTCGGCATGGCCGTTGCGCGCGATCTCCAGGGCGGAAAGAACAACGTCATCGCCGTGATCGGCGACGGCGCGATGTCGGCCGGCATGGCCTATGAGGCGATGAACAATGCCGGCGCCGCCAATTCGCGCCTGATCGTCATCCTCAACGACAACGACATGTCGATCGCGCCGCCGACCGGCGCCATGTCGGCCTACCTCGCGCGTCTCGTCTCGGGGAAGACCTATCGCTCGCTTCGCGAGATCGGGAAGCAGCTCGCCAACCATCTGCCGAAGTTCTTCCACGACAAGGCGCTGAAGGCCGAGGAATATGCCCGCGGCTTCTGGACGGGCGGGACGATGTTCGAGGAGCTCGGCTTCTATTATGTCGGACCGATCGACGGGCATAATCTCGACCATCTGCTGCCGGTGCTGCGCAATGTCCGCGATGCCGAAAGCGGGCCGATCCTGGTCCATGTCGTGACGCAGAAGGGCAAGGGCTACGCGCCGGCCGAAGCGTCCGCCGACAAGTATCACGGCGTCGTGCCTTTCGACGTCGTGACCGGCACGCAGGCCAAGGCCAAGGCCAACGCGCCGGCCTACACCAAGGTCTTCGCCGAGAGCCTGATCAAGGAGGCGCGG
>JAFAEL010000096.1 GCA_023423995.1 Pseudomonadota bacterium
CGCGAGCACCCATCCCGGCGAGGATGCGGCCATCTTCGAGGCGCACCAGGCGATTGCCGCACGCCGGCGCAACCTGCTGACCATCCTGGCGCCGCGGCACCCGGAACGCGGCCCGGCGGTCGCGCGGGCGGCCGCGGACGCTGGCCTGGGGGTGGCGCAGCGCTCGCTTGGGGCAGAGCCCGACCAGGCAACCGACCTCTATCTCGTCGATACCCTCGGCGAGCTAGGCCTTTTCTACCGCGTCGCCCCGGTGGTCTTCATGGGAGGCACACTGGTACCGCGCGGTGGCCAGAACCCGTTCGAGTCGGCCCGCCTCGGCACCGCCATCCTGCACGGCCAGCATACGGAGAACTTCGTCGAGATCTTCGATGCGCTCGACCGGAACAATGGAGCCGTCTGCGTGCCCGATGCGGGGAGCCTCGCGGCAGCGGCGGCAGCGTTGCTCGGCAACGGCGCCTTGATGCGCGACATGGCGCGGGCCGCCGCCGATACCGCCGCCTCGCTCGGTGGCGCGCTCGAGCGAACCATGCAGGCGCTGGAACCGTACCTGCCGCCGCCGGCTGACGCCCGGGAAGCGTTCTGGTGAAGGCGCCGGGATTCTGGTGGCGTGCGCCGGGGCTGGCCGCCAGATCGCTCCAGCCCACCTCGCTCATCTACGGCGCCGTTGCCGCGCGGCGGATGAGGCAGCCCGGCCAGCGTGCGCAGCTTCCCGTAATCTGCATCGGCAACGTCACGGTGGGTGGCTCGGGCAAGACGCCGACCGCGATCCACATTGCATCCATGCTGCGCAGCATGGGCAGGAGACCAGCCTTTCTCACCCGGGGCTATGGCGGCGCGCTCGCGGGGCCGCTCGTGGTCGATCCGGGGCACCACAGCCCCCGCGAAGTCGGGGACGAGTCGCTCCTGCTCGCCCGCGACGCCCCGACGATCGTCTCCCAGGATCGGCCGGCCGGCGCCGCGCTCGCGGCATCGCTCGCCGCGAACGCCATTGTGATGGATGACGGGCTGCAGAACCCCTCGCTGGAGAAAGACCTGTCCATAGCGGTCTTCGACGGCGCGGTCGGGACAGGGAACGGTCTCTGTCTTCCGGCGGGTCCGTTGCGAGCGCCGCTTTCCGCGCAATGGCCGCAGATCGATGCCGTCATCGTGATCGGTCCCGGCGAGGCCGGGGATGCGGTCCACACCAAGGCCATCCGCCGCGGCCTACCCGTCTTCCGCGGCGAGTTGCGTCCGGCCCCGGCGGCTGCGGCGGCGCTCAGCGGGCGCCGCATCCTCGCCTTCGCCGGGATAGGGCGGCCGGAGAAGTTCTTCGCGACCCTGCGGCAGATCGGAGCGGAGGTGGTGGAGACGCGGGCCTTCGCCGACCACCACCCTTATCGCCTCGGCGAGGTTGCGCACCTGCTCGATGCAGCAAGGCGACAAAATCTTGTGCCGGTCACCACGGAAAAGGACGGCGTGCGCCTTGCCGCTCTCGCGGCCGCCGAGCCGCGGGTCAGCGAGGTGCGGGAGTTGCCCGTGAGCCTGTCCCTGCTCCAGGCGGACCGGCTCGGCCGATTGCTGGAAACGACGCTGGCGGGCCGCTGATCAGGCCTTCTTAGCCGGCTGAGGCAGTCCAAGGCGGGTCAGAACCGCCGCGGGAGAGACATAGGCCTCCTGCCGCTCCACGCTCCAATATTTCAGCTGATCCAGCGGAATCGCATCGCCGGTAACGGCGCAGCGTACGAAGCGTCCGGGACGCACGACCCGGATGTTCGAGTCGCGGTACTCGATGATGGCTTCGCCGCCTTCGTACTTGTTCATTGCCTGAAGTCCGGACTCGGGCCGCCTGACCCGTCTTCTCTCAGTTATCGAACAGGCTCGTCTGTACAAGGGGATCCGGCCGGCGCCGCGGGCGCGCGCCCTCAGCCTGGACCCGCCGGATGCCATCCGCGAACTCGATCGTGAGCGACTGGCCTGGCGCGACCTCGGCAGCCGCGTGAATGACCGTGTCCCGATCGTCCCGCACCAGCGCATAGCCGCGAGCGAGAACTGACCTGTAGCCCAGGCTTGCAAGCAGGCTCGCCTGGGCGTCGAGGCGATGGGCGTGGCGATCGAGCGATGCCCGGGCGCTCCGCTCCGCCCGACCGGCGAGGCCTGCGATACGCTCACGGCAGGTCGCGATGCGGACACGCTCGGCGCGCACCACAGCGTCCCGGCCTGAGGCGAGCCGGGCGGAAAGGTCGGCCAGCGCTTTGCGCCTGTCCGCCACCATGCGGCCGAGACAGATGCGAGGCTTGTCGCCGACAGCGTTCAAACGCGTGCGAATCTCGGCGAGCTTTACGTAGGGAGCCTGCCGGGCGAGCCGGTCGGCGACGCGCTTCAGCTCCCGCTCGTGTTCCCGCGCATTCGCCAGCAATCCCGGCCCGAGCTTGGCCCATGCCAGGTCGAGCCGCTGGCGCGGCAGGCCGACCAGCGCCTCAGGGCTCGGCAGGGCGCGGCCGGCGGAGCGCAGCTCCGTGCGCCGGCTCTCGACCAACCGCAACATCGCCTCTGCCTGTCGGCGGGCCGTCCCTCCGACCTGAACGACGAGTTCCGCCCGGACCGGCACCGCCATCTCGGCTGCACCCGTCGGCGTCGGCGCCCGCAGGTCGGCCGCATGGTCGATCAGCGTCCAGTCGGTCTCGTGACCGACGGCAGAGATGAGCGGGATCGGGCTCTCGGCGGCGGCCCGTACCACGGCTTCCTCGTTGAAGCCCCACAGGTCTTCGAGCGAGCCGCCTCCTCGCGCGACGATGAGGACATCGGGCCGCGGAACGGGGCCCTCGGGAAGGAGAGCACCGAAGCCGCGGATCGCCGCCGCCACCTCGTCCGCGCACGTCTCTCCCTGAACCCGGACAGGCCAGACGAGGACATGCCGCGGAAATCGATCCTCTAGCCGGTGCAAAATGTCCCGGATCACGGCACCGGTCGGCGAGGTCACCACGCCGATCACCCGCGGCAGGAAGGGCGGCCGGCGCTTCCGCGCTTCGGCGAAGAGCCCTTCGGCCGTGAGGCGGCGCCGCCGCTCCTCCAGCAACGCCATCAGCGCGCCGACGCCGGCGGGCTCGAGTTGCTCGACGACGATCTGGTAGGTCGACTTACCCGGGAAGGTCGTGATGCGGCCGATCGCGACCACCTCGAGCCCTTCCTGCGGCTTGAAGCGCATGCGGCTGAAGGCCGATTTCCAGATCACCGCGTCGATCCGGGCGTCACGGTCCTTCAAGCAGAAATAGGCGTGGCCGGAGGAATGCTGGCCGCGATAGCCTGAAATCTCGCCACGGAGACGCACATGCCCGAATGCGTCCTCCAGTGTGCGCTTGAGGGCGCCCGAAAGCTCCGAGACGCTCCATTCCGGTGCATTGGTGGGCTGGGCGGCGGCGGGAATCATGATCGAGACTTAAGGCCGGCGCTCTCGGGTGGCAAAGAGCCCTCCCCTGTTGAAGGCCCGGCCGAAACTCCGTAGGGCGGAGGCGTCTCAGAGGATCTGCGGTTGAATATCCTGCTCATCGGCTCAGGCGGGCGCGAGCACGCCCTGGCGCGCGCCATCCAGGCGAGCCCGCTCTGCACAAGGCTGGTCACGGCCCCTGGAAACCCAGGCACGGCCCAGCACGGCACGAACGCTGCCATCGACATCACGGATCACGCGGCGATCATCGAGCTGTGCCGACGCGAGGCGATCGACTTCGTGGTGGTGGGCCCGGAAGCGCCTCTCGTCGTCGGCCTCGTCGACGATCTCGCGGCAGCCGGCATCAAGGCCTTCGGCCCGACCGGCGCGGCCGCGCAGCTCGAGGGTTCCAAGGCCTTCACGAAGGAGCTCGCGCGCGAGTTCGACATCCCGACCGCCGCCTTCGCGCGCTTCACCGACGCAGACGCCGCGAAGGCCAATATCCGGGAACGCGGCGCCCCGATCGTGATCAAGGCGGACGGCCTTGCGGCCGGAAAGGGCGTGGTCGTCGCGGCGACGCTCGAGGAGGCGGAGCAGGCTGTCGAGTCGATGCTGGGCGGCAGCCTGGGCCAGGCTGGCGCCGAGGTCGTCATCGAGGAATGCCTCGTCGGCGAGGAGGCGAGCTTCTTCGCCTTGTGCGACGGCAGCCACGCCGTCCCGCTCGGTACCGCACAGGATCACAAGCGAGTCCATGACGGGGACCACGGGCCGAACACGGGCGGGATGGGCGCCTATTCGCCGGCGCCCGTCCTCACCCCGGCGCTGGAGGCCGAGGTGATGGAGACCATCATCCTCCCGACGCTGGACGGCATGCGGCAGCGCGGCACGCCCTTCACGGGCATCCTCTATGCCGGCTTGATGCTCACGGCCGAAGGGCCCAAGCTCATCGAGTACAACACCCGCTTCGGCGATCCGGAGGCTGAGGTGATCCTCCCCCGGATGCGGACCGACATCGTGGCCGCGATGGTCGCGGCCGTCGACGGCGTCCTCGACGAGGTCCGGATCAGTTGGTCCGATTTCGCCGCCCTGACCGTCGTCATGGCCGCAAAGGGCTATCCCGGCGCGGTCGAGAAGGGCTCGGTGATCAGGGGTGTCGAGGAAGTCGGCCGGCGCGACCACGTGATCGTCTTCCAGGCCGGGACGGCGCTGCGCGGCGAGGATCTGGTGGCAAATGGCGGTCGCGTGCTGGCCGTGACGGCGCTCGGTCCAACCATCCGGGAGGCCCAGGAGAAGGCATATGAGGCCGTCCGGGGAATCGACTGGCCGGAGGGCTTCTACCGGACCGACATCGGCTGGCGCGCGGTGGCGCGAGAGCCCTAGCCGTCCGCCTCCGGTCGGGCCACGAAGGTCATGCGCTTCGGGTTGTGACCGAGATTGGCGGAGCGCCGGGCGGCCGTGAACCCGCGGCCGCGCAGGATTTCCAGCATCTCGCCTTCCGCGTAGTGCGTGAGCCCGAGTTCCGCCCTCAGCTTCCGGTAATCCGAGACTGCCGTCTGGCCGAGGCCCTTGAGGGCCGCCAGAAGAAAGCCGCCCTTCCAACCGAAGGACAGGAGGGCGGCCGCATCATCGACCGCCCGGATGTCGGGCGGGATGACGTCGGCCAGCACCAACTGGCCCGTGCCCTTGAGCTTGGCGCGCCAGAGGCTGAGGAGTTCCCCGAACTCCTCGACCGAGAGGTATTGCAGGAGCGAGTTGACGACGATCAGGTCGAGCGTGCCATCGGCGACGGCTCCCATGTCCTCCGGCGCCAGCACGACGACCTTGGGGTCGCCCCGAAACCGTGCGTTCAGGCGCTCCCGCACGAGCGGCGCGCCATCGCAGAGGTACAGACGGCTACAGGCCGCGGCCACGCGGCCGGCCGAGAGGGCCTCGCCGCATCCGTAATCGAGGACGATCGCATCGCGGGAGGGAATGAGTTCGACAATGTCGCGGGCAACGAGCCCGTAATGGAGCGCCTTGTGACGCTCGTTCACATAGATGGGTGTGTCGGCGTTCCAGAAGTCGCGCCAGCTCATGCGACCAGCGCGTCCGCCCAGAGCCTGAGAAGAATGCCGTCTTCACCCTGCACGGGATCAGCCTCCGGAAACGGCACGGCGGCAATCCGGTCGAGAGCCGGCCCGAGGCTCGCCGAGCGCGGCCTCAGGATGTCCCAATGCCGGCCGCCTGCATAGGCCCCCACCACCAGGAAGCCGTCCCGCTCCTCGATGAGCTTATGCGCGACGCCCGCCGGGACCACGAGCACGTCGCCGGCCGAAACCTCGACCTCGCGTCCGTCCTCGCCGCCGAGGCACAGCCGGGCCGAGCCGCTCGCGACCCCGAGCACCTCGTGCGCCGTCGAATGGTAATGATGGTAGGGGTAGACACCGTTCCGCCAGGTCCCCGTCCAGCCATGCCGGCGGAAGGTTTCCTCAAAGGACGCGGGCGCGTCCTCCGGGTCGGGGGCGATGGCGGCGCGCAGCAGCACGACCGGGAGGGCGTTGTTCGGCACGTCGCCCGCCGGGGCGAGGCGCACGACCTCGATCCCGGTGTCGGGCTCGGCCTGGGTTTCGGTCGGCGCTCTTGGGCGGCGTCGTGCCGTGGTCTTGGTCGAAATGGGTGGGACGTCCGAGTTGATCAGAGGCCCAGCGAGTAGGCCGTTACCGCCCGGTACACCGACACGCAGAACACTGCAAAGGCCACGAGCGCGGCTATCCCGAACTCCACATTCTGGTTCTTGAGCAGTTGCGAGCGCCGGAAGGCGTTTGCCCCGAAGGCGGCGCAGAGCCAAGCGGCCGTCATGAGCGCCGGGAGTGCGAAAAGGTAGGAGGCGGTGCTCTCAGGCCGCTCAAAAGGATCGATCAGACCCCGAATGTTCCGCACCCAGGGCGCATAGGCAGCCGCATAAGCGGAGGCGAGCCAGGCGAGCCCGACCGCTATCCCGAGATGTTCTACGAACGTCCGGTGAAGACGCGTGAAATCATCGGGAGCACGCCCGCTTGGGATCGCCTGAGGTGTCATGTTGCCCTGCTGCCCCACCGACGGCTGGCCGGCCTTGTGCTGGCCGACCTTTGCGCGCCATCGTTAAGCGACGGTTACAGCGGGAAGCGCGCCTGCGGCAACCGGGCTGTTTCGTCGCAGGGAACCGTCACGCCCCTTTCGCGTTCCGTCGCTCCATAAGCTTCACGAACCGGCCGAACAGGTAGTGGCTGTCGCGCGGGCCGGGTGAAGCCTCCGGGTGATACTGCACCGAGAAGGCCGGCCGATCGGTGAGCTCGATGCCGCAATTCGTCCCGTCGAAGAGCGATACATGCGTCTGGGCGGCGTTGCGTGGCAGGGTCGCGGGATCGACGGCAAAGCCGTGGTTCATCGACACGATCTCGACCTTCCCGGTCGTGTTGTCCCGAACCGGGTGATTCGCGCCGTGATGCCCCTGGTGCATCTTCATCGTCTTGGCCCCGATCGCGAGGCTCATGAGCTGGTGCCCGAGGCAGATCCCGAAGGTCGGGACCTTCCGGTCGAGGAGTTCGCGGATCACCGGCACGGCATATTCACCCGTCGCCGCCGGATCCCCCGGACCGTTCGACAGGAAAATGCCATCCGGCTCGAGCGCGAGGATCTGGTCCGCGGTGGCGGTCGCGGGAACGACCGTCACGCGGCAGCCCGCATCCGTGAGAAGCCGCAGGATGTTGCGCTTGATGCCGAAATCGATCGCCACGACGTGGAAGCGGCCAGCCTCGCCCGTGCCGTAGCCCTCGCCCAGCTTCCAAACCGTCTCCGTCCACTGACCGTTGGCATCCCGGGTCACCATCGGGACCAGGTCGAGGCCTTCCATCGACGGCAGGCCCGCCGCCCGAGCCTTCAGGGCCTCCAGATCGAACTGCCCCGAGGGGTTATGCGCGATCACGGCATTCGGCATCCCACGATCCCGGATGAGGGCCGTCAGGGCGCGCGTATCGACGCCAGTGATGCCGATGATCCCGCGCACCTTCAGCCAGGCATCCAGCGGCCGGGTCGCGCGCCAATTCGCCGGCTCGGTGATGCTGGCGCCGAGGACGGTGCCGCATACGCCGGAGGTCTTTTCGACATCGACGGTTTCGACATCCTCCTCGTTTGCCCCGACATTGCCGATGTGGGGGAACGTGAAGGTGACGATCTGCCCGGCATAGGATGGGTCGGTCAGGATCTCCTGGTAGCCGGTCATGGAGGTGTTGAAGCAGACCTCGCCGGACGCCTCTCCCACAGCGCCGATGCCTTGTCCCTCGATCACGGTCCCGTCAGCCAGGACGAGGAGCGCGGTCGGGCGCGGCTCTTCCCAGCCGGACACTGAATCGGCGGGCGCGGGGGATTGCCGTCCCGGCAGGGCGCCGGGGGCGTGGGGCTGTTGCGACATCGGGCTGATCCGGGCTAAGTCGCGCCGACCTCGACACATTCGGTCACGGGCGCGTTCCGACACTTAGGAGCGCCTCACCGCCGCGTCAACGCGCCGGACCGTGTCATCCTGGACCAGAGCCATGCCGCTGCGCGAACGTTTCACCGAGGACCTGAAGACGGCCATGAAGGCCGGCGACAAGGCCCGCCTCTCGACGATCCGCCTGATCCAGGCCGCCCTCAAGGACAGGGACATCGAGGCGCGCGGCCAGGGGAAAGACCCGATCTCCGATGACGAGATCCTCGCGCTCCTCCAGAAGATGGTGAAGCAGCGCCAGGAATCGGTCGCCATCTACGAGCAGAACGACCGCCCCGAACTCGCCGCTCAGGAGAAGGGCGAGATCGAGGTCATCTCGTCCTTCCTGCCCCAGCAACTCGGCGAGGCCGAGATCGACGCCGCCATCGCGGCTGCGATCGCCGATACCGGGGCCGCGTCCGTGAAGGACATGGGCAAGGTCATCGCCAAGCTTCGCGCCGACTACGCCGGCCAGATGGATTTCGGGAAGGTCAGCCCGAGGGTGAAGGACAAGCTGTCCGCCGGATAGGGTCCGGCGGGGCAGCCGCCCGCATCCCAGACCTATTCCACCACGACCCGAACCGGCCGGGAGGCGCCTTCCTGGAGGGGGAGACGGACCTGGAAGCGGTGCACCCCCGGCTGCATCGGCCAGAACACCGGAAGGTCGGGATCCGTGACGGCAAAAGGCTCGCCATCGACGTACCAGACGACCTGCGGCACGCGCGGCTCCACATTAGCCTTGAGCACGATCCGGTTCGCGGCTGGCGGCGCGTCCGGGTTACGCCACAGCCGGGCGTTCTGCTCGGGCGTCGCCACTGAAAGCTTGACCGGGCCAGGCGATGCCGGCGGGGTGTCGTCGAGCGGGTAGCCCTCATGCCGCGCCCAGGCCCGATGGGCCGCTGGCACCACCAGTTCGAGACGCGGCCCTGCCGCAGTAGAACGCAGGACGGCGACGTCCTCGAGCGGAGGCAACTCGTCCGGCTTCACCCATTCGGTAAGGGTAGGCCCGCAGTTCCCGGCGGATCGCTTCCCTCCGATCAGGCAGAGCTCGACCGGCACCCTGCCCTCTGGCGCCGGAAAGCCGGTTTCGGCAAGGTCCCCCGGCTTCGATCCGTGCAGCTCGTGGAAGATCGCCTGCGCGAGCCGCGCGGCGGTCCGCCCGCCGGAGAGCGCGTTCATGGTTCCGGCATCGGGACGGCCGACCCATACGCCGACGACGTATTTGGCGGACCAGCCGAGCAGCCAAGCATCACGGTAGCCCTGGCTCGTCCCGGTCTTGAGCGCGACCGGAAA
>JAFAEL010000133.1 GCA_023423995.1 Pseudomonadota bacterium
CACGAACCGGGCGATCAGGTACCAGCCGGCATAGACCAGGAGCATCACGCCGCCGAAGATCGCGAACAGGGGCGCCTGGCCGAGCATCTGGCTTCGGGTGGCGGATGCCGTCGCCACGAAGAGCGACGCGGGAAGCGCGAAGCTCATGACGAGGGTGTTCAGCGTCTCGACATGGTGGTTCTCGACCATTCCGCGGCGGCCCGCGACGTAGCCCAATCCCAGGACGAAGAAGACCGGGGCCAGCGCCAGAACGATGACGTCGAAGGTCATGGGATCGTCCTTTCCTGGAGGTCGACGAAGAGCGTCATGGCGAGAAGATCGGCGGAGCCGCCCGGGCTGAGCCGCCGGGCGACGAAGCTCTCGTGGATGGCTTTGGCGCGATCCCGCCAGCCGGACGCGCCGACGCCGCCGGCGTCCAGGAAACGCTGCGCCGCCGCCTGCGCGAAGAGGAGACCGTCCGGACCGCCACGATGCAGGAGGTTCGTGTCCTCGACCGCCGCGATCAGGGCGAAGCACGCCTCGACGCGCGCCGCCTCGGCATCGGCTGGCGCGGCCCGCCGGCCTCGTCGCAGGGTGGGCAGCCCGATCCGGTAGACGCTCGGGAAGCCGAAGGCGGCTTCCATCCTGGCGCCGCCTGCGCCGAAGCGAAGCCGCGCCATGCTGCCATGGCTGCGCAGGAGGGTAGGGCCGTCGACGATCCCGTCGCTCCAGAGACGGGCGACGATCTCGCCGAGCGGCAGGGTGGGATGGGTCCGTCGCGCCGCCCGGGCGCCTGCGGCGGCGCAGAGCAGGCCCAGGCCGAAGATCGCCCCGCGATGCGTGTTCACGCCCGAGGTCGCAGCCCTCATGGCGGCTTCCGCCTCGAGGCCGATGATCCGGAGCCGGCTCATCCCGCACCCCGTGGCGCCGGCCTCCGCCAGGTCTTCGAGGTGCGGCGTGATCGCCGCCGCGCTGTCCCGAAAGGTCGCCGCGTCCATGTCGGCATGACTGCCGGCATCGACATGGCTCACGAGACCCGGCTTCGGATAGGTCTCGACCTCGAGGAGAAGGCATTGCGCCGCGCAGGCCGCGATCTCCGCCGCTTCGGTTGGGCGCGCTGGACGCCGCCGGACGAGAACGGCTCGGGAGGGAAGGGCGGCGGTCAATGGACGATCCTCGTGTCGCTGAAGCTTTCGCGGCGGAGGAGCGACACGCCCGCCATCGTCTTCACGAGGACCTCCGGCGAGGCGCCCAGGAACTCGCGCCAGTTCACGGCTGCGCCGTCCGGTCGGATCAGCTCGCCGTCGATCCGCATGGGGGCTGCGGCTTCGATCGCGGCGAGGCTCTCGGCGAGTGCCTCCGGATCCGTCCCGCGGCCGAGATAGAGGAGGAGGTCGAGGTCGGAGCTGGCCGTCAGGTAGTCCAGTTCCGTGAGGCTCTGCCACGCCAGGCCTCCGAAGACCCGTGCCTCCGCGCCATGCCGCGATGCCAGCCTGCCGAGCCGCTCGAGGGTCGGCCACCAGGAGATCGGAGCGTCCCGGATGACCCCGCCGAGTTCCGGGGGCGGACAGACGGCCTCGATGTCACCAGGCCGCACGCGGAGCGAGAGCCGCCGCTTGCCGGCGGAGGGTGGGAGGGGCAGGCCGAGCGTGACGCCCGGCGCCTCTCCGGGAAGGGCGCGGCGCGTGACCAGCGGCAGGCCGCGCCTCGCCCAGGAGAGGACGAGCGGCTCGACCGGCGAGCTGGCATGCGCGCTCAGCGCTCCGCGCCAGCCTTCCGGGCTGACGAAGACGAGCTGGTGGCGCTGGAGTTGGCGCTCAGAGCGATTGCACGGCGAGTTCACGGACGCGCTCCGCAATGTCGGCTGCCTTGGGACGACCGGCGCGTTCCTTGCCGAGCGCGGCGCGGCGGTCCCGTGCATCCGGTAGGTCGTCGAGGAGGGCGGCGAACTGGTCGGCGAGCGGCCGCGCCGGGTCCCAGACGAGGTGGACGGCTCCCGTCCGCATCAGGTTGTCGAGCCCGGGCGCGAAGACCGGCGTCGACTTGGCTTTCTCCGTCAGCACCTCGATCGAGAGCTTCGTCACTTTCGCCATGGAGGGCAGGTCCATGACGGCCGGGTCGGCTCCGGGGATGCCGACCAGCACGCGCGTGGCGAGGGCAGTCGCCAGGAACGCCCCGGCTGCCGAGTGGCCGTAGAGGATTCCGATCGTCGGCCGCCCCTGGAGGTCCGCGTAGATCAGGGTCTTTGCCAGGTGGGCCAGAAACTCGTTCAGCCCGAGCAATTCGTCCCGCTTGCTCATGCGCTGGCTGTCACTGTCCACGATCACCAGGATCGGGCTGCTGCCGCCCCCGACCGAAGCCAGGACGTGCTTCGACAGCCGGATCGCTTCGTCGACGCCGAGGGGCGTCCGGTCAGCGACCCCGATCACGGTGGCGGCGCCACCGGATGGGAGCGGTGCGGAGCCAAGCAGGAGGCCACCCTCCGTGGCGATGTCGTGCCCGTCCGGGAAGAGCGAGGCGAGGATCTCAGCGAGCGTCATGGCTGGGCCTCCGGACCTTGTCGGCGAGGGCGATGAACTGGTCGGCGGGAAGCGCCGGCACGGCCTCCGGCTCCGGCACGCCTTCCGCGCGCCAGATGTCGACCGCGTCGGCGCAGGCGCCGAAGCGTTGGAGCCGATCCTCGAGCCGGACTTGCTCCGCCTCGACGGCCTGCAGGCCGAAATGGCCGGACGATGCCAGCAGGTGGAGCGCGACTTTCCTGAAGGCCTCCACGGTGTCGTCGACGAACATCTCGGCGGCGCCGAGCAGGCGTCGATGCTTGCCGCCCATGGTGCGCCAGACGAGCGCGCGGTCGCGGGAATCGAATTCCTCGACGCCGCGGTTCGTCTCGATCACCTCCGGGCCGGAGACTGCGATGCGGCCCTGTTCGGAAACCGCCAGCGCCGAGCAGCAGCCAGAGATGAGACCGCCGCCGCCATAGCAGCCGGCACGGCCGCCGATGAGCCCCACGACGGGCACGCCGGCGAGGCGCGCCTCGACCACGGCCCGCATGATCTCGGCGATGGCGAGCTCGCCCGCATTCGCCTCCTGGAGGCGGACGCCGCCCGTATCGAACAGGATCAGCACCGGGACGGAGCCGAGGTCCCGTGCCGCGTGGAGCAGCCCGGTCAGCTTCGCGCCGTGGACCTCGCCAAAGGCGCCGCCCATGAAGCGCCCCTCCTGGGCCGCGACGAAGACGGGCTTGCCGGCGAGCATGCCCCGTCCGACGACGATCCCGTCATCGAACTGTTCGGGAAGGTCGAAGACGCGCAGATGCGGGCTCACTTCCCGCTTCTCGGGTCCGATGAACTCGGCGAAGCTCCCGGGATCGAGCAGGAGCCCGACCCGGGCGCGCGCGGAGCTTTCGTACCAGCTGATCGCGCGGTTTGGCTCGGCATTCGGCTCTGACAGAGGCCGCTCGGCGGGGTTCATGCGTCGTCCTCCATGAGGCGTGCCGCCTGGGCGAGGCGGAGCGAAACGGTGTCCGGGCGAGCACCGCCGTCGTTGATCGAGAAGCGCAGGCCGCCGGGCGCATAGCGCTCGACGAAGTCCGAGATGACGGCCTCCCACACCTCGACGAAGCCTTCGGCAGCCGTCCTGATCTCCACCTGGCATTCGGTCCCCGGCAGGACGCGCTCGGCGAGCACCTCGAGATTGCCGGATGCGACCACGCCCGTGATGGCGCTCGGCCTCGTTCCTCGCGCCGGCCGGCTCGTGCTGTGGCGGAAGCTGAGATCTTCCATGGCGGTTCGTCTCCTCACCAGTTCCGGAATTTCGACGGGGGCGCGTAGAGGCCGCCCGACCAGCGGACGAGATCCTTGATGGAGTGTGCGGCCAGCATGCTTCTGTCCGCGTCGAGCGGATCGATGCCGAGATCTTCCGGGCGGCGGATCACGCCCCGCTCGCGCAGGCGCTGCACCATCGCACGGTCCCGCGTCCGGCCGACCTCCGTGTAGCCGGCAACCCCACGGATCGCCTGTTCCCGCTCCGCGGCGCTCCGGCAGAGGAGCAGGTTCGCGATGCCTTCCTCGGTGAGGATGTGAGTGACGTCGTCGCCGTAGATCATCACGGGCGCGAGCTCGAGCTTCAGCTTCTCGGCGAGCGCGAGTGCGTCGAGCTGTTCGACGAAGAGCGGCGCGTTCTTCTCTCCAAAGGTCTCGCCGATCTGCACCACGAGCTTCCGCCCTCGCCGCAGCGGCGCCGGCCCGTCGGGATCGGCCTCCCTCCCGGCCTGCAGCCAGGGCTCGCTCGGATGGCGTCGCCCGCGGGCGTCGGAGCCCATGTTCGGCGCTCCGCCGAAGCCCGCGATGCGGGAGGTCGTGACCGTCGAGGAGTTGCCCTGCAGGTCGATCTGCAGGGTTGATCCGATGAACATGTCGCAGGCATAGAGGCCCGCCGTCTGCGAGAAGGCGCGGTTCGAGCGTAGCGAGCCGTCCGGCCCGGTGAAGAAGACGTCCGTGCGGGCCCGGATGTAATCATCCATCCCGACTTCCGAGCCGAAGCAGTGGATCTGCTCGACCCAGCCGGATTCGATCGCCGGGATCAGGGCCGGGTGCGGGTTCAGGGCGAAGTGCGTGGCGACCTTGCCCTTGAGGCCGAGCTTCTCGCCATAGGTCGGCAGGAGCAGCTCGATGGCCGCCGTGCTGAAGCCGATTCCGTGGTTCAGCCGGCGCACGCCGTAGGGCGCGTAGATCCCCTTGAGCGCCAGCATGGCGGTGAGGATCTGCGTCTCGGTGATCGCCGCCGGATCGCGGGTGAAGAGCGGCTCGACGAAGAACGGCTTCTTCGCCTGGACGACGAAATTCACCCGGTCACCTGGGATATCGACGCGCGGAACGCGGTCCACGAGCTCGTTCACCTGGGCGATGACGATGCCGTCCTTGAAGGCCGTCGCCTCGACCACGGTCGGCGTGTCTTCGGTATTCGGGCCCGTATAGAGGTTGCCATCCCGGTCGGCGCTGACCGCCGCGATCAGGGCGAGGTTCGGCGTGAGGTCGACGAAGTAGCGGGCGAAGAGCTCGAGATAGGTATGGACGGCGCCGAGCTCGATCTTGCCGCCGAAGAGCATCGCGGCGATGCGCGCCGATTGCGGGCCGGAATAGGCGTAGTCGAGCTTCTTCGCGACGCCGCGCTCGAACAGATCGAGGTGGTCGGGCAGCACCACCCCGGACTGCACCATGTGCAGGTTGTTCACTTTCGCGAGATCGACCGCGAGGAGGGCGCCGCTGAGCAGGTCCGCCTGCTTCTGGTTGTCGCCTTCGAGGCAGACGCGATCTCCCGGACGCAGGACCGCCTCGAGAAGCCGGGTCGTGTCCTCAGCTGCAACGATCTTGCCCTGCGCGACCTTCGAACCTGCCTCGAGGCGGGTATCCCGCTCGACGCGGCGCTGGTTCCAGATGCTCATGCTGCTGCTCCTGCGGCGCGCGCGGCCACGATCCCCCGGTGCTCCGCCAGAGAGGTCGGCGGGGTACTGGCCGTGTCCGCAAGGTCAGGTCTGAAGGCCGTCATCGCCGGGCTCCCGGTGCTCACGCAGCGAGATCTGGGGCGCGGGACGCGGCTTGTTTTGTGCAATGGAACTCTGATTGCCGGTTCGCACTACGCCGATGTTGCAGAGCGCGGTTTGCGCGGAGCTCTACGGAGCCGGAGATCCCGGATCCGGCTCGCCAGGGGCGACGATCCTTCGCCCGTGCCTCGCCGTCGCCACAACTCGGATTTGACTTCGTCCAAATCCAACTGATGATCCCCGAGACCTGAGGAGACGCCGAATGCCGCGATTGAACGTCAACGGGACCGTTCGGGACATCGAAGTGGAGCCGGACACGCCGCTTCTCTGGGTCATCCGCGAGCAGATCGGGCTCACGGGCACCAAGTACGGCTGCGGCGTCGCGCAATGCGGTGCCTGCACGGTGCATATCGACGGCGCCGCGATCCGCGCCTGCACCATGCCGGTCTCGGCGATCACCGAGGACCAGAAGATCGTCACGATCGAGGGGCTGTCGCCGGACGGCTCGCACCCGGTCCAGAAGGCGTGGCTGGCGCTGGACGTACCGCAATGCGGCTTCTGCCAGCCCGGCATGATCATGGCCGCCTCGGCGCTCCTGGCCCAGACGCCCAAGCCTACCGACGAGCAGATCCGCTCGGAGATCACGAATATCTGCCGCTGCGGGACCTACAACCGGGTCCTCGCGGGAGTGAAGCTCGCCGCCGAGGGCGGCGAGGTCGGCCGCGGCTGAGGGAGAGCGATATGACCGAGCTTCACGCTTCCGCCGCCGCCCTCTCGCGCCGCGGCTTCCTGGCCAGCACGGCCGCCGTGGCAGGCGGCCTTAGCCTCGGCTTTCACCTGCCGCTCGACGAGGCGGCGGCGCAGACCGCTCCGGGCTCCCCGGAGGTGAATGCCTGGGTGGTAATTCGCCCGGACGAGACGGTCGTGGTCCGCGTGGCCCGGTCCGAGATGGGGCAGGGCACGCTCACCGGCCTCGCCCAACTCGTGGCCGAGGAGCTCGAATGCGACTGGTCGAAGGTCACGACCGAATACCCGACCCCCGGCCAGAGCCTCGCGCGCAACCGGGTCTGGGGCAACTTCTCGACCGGCGGCAGCCGCGGCGTACGGGAATCGCACGAGTACATGCGCCAGGGCGGCGCGGCGGCGCGCATCATGCTGGTCCAGGCCGCCGCGAATGGCTGGGGCGTGCCGGCATCCGAGTGCCGGGTCCAGAAAGGCGTCATCTCGCATCCCGGCTCGGGACGTTCGACGACCTACGGCAAGGTCGCCGAGGCGGCGGCGAAGATCGAGCCGCCCAAGGAGATCAAGCTCAAGGACCCGAAGGACTGGACGATCGCCGGAAAGCCCCTGCCGCGGCTCGACACGGCCGAGAAGCTCACCGGCAAGCAGGTCTACGGCATGGACCTGAAGCTGCCGGGCATGCTGAACGCGGCCATCAAGGATTGCCCGGTCTTCGGCGGCAAGGTCGCGAGCTTCGACGCCAAGGCCGTCGAGGGGATGCCCGGGGTGAAGAAGGTCCTCCAGGTCGGGGACACGGCGGTCGCGGTGGTCGCCGACACCTGGTGGCGGGCGAAGACGGCGCTCGACGCCCTTCCGGTCACCTGGGACGATGGTCCGAACGCGAAGGTCTCGAGCGAGACCATCATGGCGACCCTGAAGGAGGGGCTCGACGCCAAGGAGGCCTTCATCGGCAACCAGAACGGCGACGCGGCCGGTGCGATCGCCGGCGCGGCGAAGAAGGTCGAGGCGGTCTACGGCTACCCCTTCCAGAACCACGCCACGATGGAGGTGATGAACGCCACCGCGATCTGGACGCCGGACCGGTGCGAGCTCTGGACGCCCACGCAGAACGGCGAGGCGGCGCTGGCGGCGACCTCGGAGGCGGCGGGCCTGCCCGCAAGCAAGTGCGACGTCTACAAGATCCATCTCGGCGGCGGCTTCGGCCGGCGCGGCGCAGCGCATGACTGGGTGCGCCAGGTCGTGCTCATCGCCAAGGAGATGCCGGGCACGCCCGTCAAGCTGATCTGGTCTCGCGAAGAGGACATGGTCCACGGCAAGTACCACCCGATCACGCAGTGCAAGCTGGTGGGCGGGCTGGACGACAAGGGCGACCTCGTCGGCCTCCACATGCGCATCTCGGGCCAGTCGATCCTGGCCGGGCTGTTGCCGCAGAACCTGCAGAACGGGCGCGACCCGGTCACCTTCCAGGGTCTCAACCCGAGCGGAGCCGAGGCCGCGATCGGCTACACGGTGCCGAACATCCTGATCGACCACGCCATGCGCAACCCGCATGTGCCGCCGGGCTTCTGGCGCGGCGTGAACACGAACCCGAATGCCATCTACCTCGAAAGCTTCATGGACGAGCTCGCCCATGCGGCCGGGCAGGACCCGCTCGAGTTCCGGCGCAAGCTGATGACGAAGCACCCGAAGCACCTCGCCGTGCTGAACGCCGTCGCCGAGCGTGCCGGCTGGGGCAAGCCGATGCCGGCCGGCAGCGGGCGCGGCATCGCGCAGATCATGGGCTTCGGCAGCTACACGGCCGCGGTCGCGGAGGTGTCCGTGAGCGACGGCGGCGTGCTCAAGATCCACCGCATCGTCGCCGCGACCGACCCCGGCTACGCCGTGAACCCGCAGCAGATCGAGGCGCAGGTGGAGGGCTCGTTCGTCTATGGCCTGTCCGCGGCGCTCTATGGCGAGTGCACGGTGCAGGACGGCAAGATCGTGGAGCAGAACTTCGACAGCTACCAGGTGCTGCGCCTGGACGAGATGCCGAAGGTCGAGACGATCGTGATGCCGTCCGGCGGGTTCTGGGGTGGGGTCGGCGAACCCACCATCGCGGTAGCGGCCCCCGCGGTCCTCAACGCGATCTTCGCGGCCACCGGCAAGCGCGTCCGGCAGATCCCGATCAAGAACACGGATCTGCGCCGCGCGTGATGCGGCCGTTCTGGCTGCTCTGCGCCATCGCTGCGATGTCCGTCGTCGCGAAGGCGCAGAGTGCTCCGCCCGGGGCTTCGTCCTGCAGCGGGTGTCATGCGCCGCAGCCTGGGCAGGGCGGGGCCGTGCCGCCGATCGCCGGCAGGCCCGCCCCCGAGGTCACGGAGGCCATGGCCGCCTTCCGGGCCGGCGAGCGGCCCGGGACCGTCATGGCCCGGATCGCGCGCGGCTTCTCGCCGGAGGAGACGCTCGCGATTGCCGAATGGCTGGAGCGGCAGCGGTGAGAGATTTTCGCGCTTCCCGGGGTAACTCTCACCCGCCCCGCCGCACCCTTCTCGCGGGCTTGGCTTGCTCGACGCTCGCGGCAGCGATCCCCCGCCCCGCGATCGCCCAGGCGCGACCGAAGGTCGTCGTGATCGGGGGCGGCTTCGGCGGCGCAACTGCGGCGCGCGAGCTCAAGCGCGCCGGTGCGGACGTGACCCTGGTCGAGGCCAATCCGGTCTATGCGGCCTGCCCGTTCTCCAACGAGGTGATCGCCGGCCTTCGCCCGATGACGGCGCAGCATTTCGGGTACGACGGCGTGCGGACGGACGGGATCGACGTCGTTCATACAAATGCGACCGGCGTGGATCCAGCGGCGCGGCGCGTGATGCTCGGGGACGGCGCCCGGCTGACCTATGACCGGCTCGTCCTCGCGCCCGGCATCGATCTGCGCTTCGATGCGCTGCCGGGCTACGGCGAGGAGGCCGCCGAGGCGATGCCGCACGCCTGGAAGGCGGGCCCGCAGACGCTCCTTCTCCAGCGTCAGCTCGACGCCATGGAGGATGGCGGGACGGTGGTGATGTCCGTGCCGGCGAACCCCTATCGCTGCCCGCCCGGGCCCTATGAGCGGGCGAGCCTGATCGCGCATTACCTCAAGACCCGGAAACCTCGCTCGAAGCTCATCGTGCTCGACGCGAAAGACACCTTCTCGAAGCAGCGCCTGTTCGAGCAGGGCTGGAAGGCTCTCTATCCGGATCATCTCGAATGGGTGCCGCTCGCCGCGGGAGGGCAGGTGACGGGCGTCGAGCCGTCCACCCGAACCTTCGTGACGGATTTCGGCCGACAGCGGGCTTCGGTCGCCAACGTGATCCCGCCCCAGCGGGCGGGTTCGATCGCCCAGATCGCGGGCGTGGCGGATCGCTCGGGCTGGTGCCCTGTCGATCCGGTGACCTTCGAGTCGCGGCTCCGGCCGAATATCCATGTCGTCGGGGATGCCATCATCGCGGGTGGCATGCCGAAATCCGCTTTCTCAGCCAACGCCCAGGCGAAGGTTTGCGCGGCTGCGGTGACGGAACTCCTCGCCGGCCGCGAGCCCACCGCGCCGAAGCTGATCAACACCTGCTACAGCCTGGTGGCGCCGGATTACGGCATATCGATCGCGGGCGTGTACCGGCCGCAGGGCGGCGTGCTGGCCGATGTGGAAGGTGCGGGCGGCGTCAGCCCGCTCGATGCCCCGCCGGAGACCCGGAAACTCGAGGCGGCCTATGCGGCAGACTGGTTCCGGACCATCACGTCCGAAGTGTTCGGATGACGATGTGGCATGGCTTCGGAGCGATGGTGCTGGCGCTCTTCGTGGGATCCGGCTTCTCGGTCGCGCAGGAGGTGATCGGGGACGCGATGCCGAATTCGCTGACCGGCGCCCCGGGAAATGCAACGCGGGGGCGCGCCATCGTGGCCGACCGCACGCGTGGCCTCTGCCTCCTGTGCCATTCAGCCCCGATCCCGGAGGAGCGCTTCCAGGGCGATCTCGCGCCGCCCCTCGCCGGCGCCGGCGCGCGCTGGTCGGAGGGCCAGTTGCGGCTGCGCGTGGCAGACGCCCACCGGCTCAATCCGGACACGATCATGCCGTCCTATCTGCGCCGGGACGGCTTCAACCGTGTCGCGCCCGCCTGGCGCGGAAAGTCTGTCCTGGAGCCGCAGGACATTGAGAATGTCGTGGCATATCTCGTTACCCTTGGAGAGCAGCCCTGAGGAGCGCCCAATGCCGCTAGGCCCGACCCGGCGCGAAGTCCTGCTCGCCGGCGGTGCTGCGTCACTCGTCCTCGCTGTGCCGGCCTTCGCCACGCCCGAGGAGATGGCCGGCGCCGTCCGGAATTTCACCGGCGGGGCGGCGGTGAAGGCGGGCCGGGTGAAGCTCGATCTGCCGCCGCTGGTCGAGAACGGCAATGCCGCGCCCCTTACGGTCGTCGTCGAGAGCCCGATGAGCGAAGCGGACCATGTTCGCCGGATCGCGGTGTTCAACGAGAAGAACCCTCAGCCGAACGTCATCACGGCCCATCTGGGCCCGCGTTCCGGCCGTGCTACCCTCGCAACCCGCATCCGGCTCGCCAATTCGCAGCGCATCACGGCCGTTGCGGAGATGAACGACGGGTCGTTCTGGTCCGGCACCGCGGACGTGATCGTCACGCTCGCCGCCTGCATCGAGGGCTCGTGACATGGCGCGCGCGCTCATCAATGTCCCAAAGACCGCCCGACGCGGCGAGGTGATCGAGATCCGGACCCTGATCTCCCACCCGATGGAGACCGGCTACCGGCCCGGCCCGAACGGCACGATCCTGCCGCGGGACATCATCACGCGCTTCGCCTGCGCCTATAACGGCGTCGAGGTCTTCAGCGCCGAGCTTCATCCCGCGATGTCGGCCAACCCGTATCTGGTCTTCACGACCGTTGCGACGGAGAGCGGCACCATCACGCTGACCTGGACGGGCGATAACGGCTTCAGCCAGACCGAAACGGCCTCGATCGAGGTGGCGTGAGGCGTCTTGCTCTCACGCTGCTCGCCTGTCTCGTCGCCTCATCCTTGGGGGCGGAGATCAGGCCGGAGGATCGCCGCTCGGACTTCGAGCAGATGAGCCCGGAAACCCGGGCCATGCAGACCGACGACACGGCCAATCCGGGCATGCTCGCGGTCCTCGACGGCGAGGCGCTCTGGAGTGTGCCGGCCGGATCGTCCGGGAAATCCTGCGCCGATTGCCACGGCGACGCCAAGAGTTCGATGAAGGGCGTCGCCGCGCGTTATCCGGCCTGGAATGACGACCGGAAGGCGCCGCTCGACCTCGCCGGCCAGATCGACCTTTGCCGAAGCGAGCGCCAGGGTGCGCAAGCCTGGCAGCCTGAAAGCCCGGAACGGCTCGCCGTCACCGCCTATGTAGCGCACCAGTCGCGCGGGATGCCGATCACGCCCCCGGGCGGGTCTGACATGGCAGGGGTCCGCGAGCGCGGACGCAAGCTGTACTCGGCCCGCATGGGCCAACTCGACCTCTCGTGCGCCGCCTGCCACGACGACAATTGGGGACGCCGGCTCGCGGGCGCGCCGATCCCGCAGGCGCATCCGGTCGGCTATCCGATCTACCGGCTGGAATGGCAGTCGGTAGGCTCACTGCAACGTCGCTTCCGCAACTGCATGAGCGGCGTCCGGGCGGAGCCCTATCCGTTCGATGCGCCCGAATACATCGAGCTCGAGGCCTTCCTCATGCAGCGCGCGGCCGGCCTGGCGATCGAAGTTCCCGCAGTCCGGCCGTGAGTCTCTTGCTGTCCCTGTGAGGCATCACGGGGCAGCCGCCGGACGATCACCAGATTGGCTCGCCCGCGCCGAATCCTCCTGAGGCGCGCGTTTCATGTGACGCCGTGAAACGTTTCGGAGCGTGCTTCAGGTCAGGATTGCTGACATATCTATCCTCTCCACAGAAGGCGCGTTCCGGTGGCACGCGGATTGCGCAACCCTCAGGACATGGACGGAGCAGGACCGTCTCCTGGCGATAGGTCCGGCGCCCCAGAAGCGCCGGAGCCATAGGGACCGGTTCGGGCGGATTGGAACAGGCTCTCCGATCCAGCCGGCGACTTGGCCGTCCAGGGCGTCAAGCTGCCACCAAGGCAGGCATAAAGAGGGGTCGAAGATGACGAAACGGGACGACGTAAACGCGCCGGCCACGGGCGACACCCGCCGTGGCGCCCTGACGAAGCTGCTGGCTGTATCCTCCGTCGCGCTTGCCGCGCCGTGGGTCACCACGAAGGCGCGCGCTGCCGGGCAGATCAACGTCATTCTCAACAACGGCCTGCTCGCGAAGCTCTGGATCGACGAGCTCAATCCGCTCTTCGAGAAGGAGACGGGCGCCAAGGTCATCGTCCAGCAATCCGCCACGGCCGCGATGCTGGGAATGCTCAAGACGCAGAAGGACAATCCGCCCGACCTGATGCAGTTTTCCGATGCGGGCGTCCTGCTCGCCCGGGCAGAGGGCCTCCTGAAGCAGCACGACCGGAGCAAGATCCCGAACTTCGCCAACCTCCGGCCGGAGTTCAATTTCGCCGACGACTTCTCCGCCGGCTGCATCGACGCGATGAACACGCTCCACGTGAACACGCAGCGAATCAAGGACCGGCCCGATAGCTGGGCTGCCATGTGGGAGCCCGCCTACAAGGGGAAGATCGCGATCCCGCCGATCTCGTGGAACAACGGCGTCCGCATGATCACGACGGCCGCCCAGGTCGCGACCGGCAAGCCCTTCAAGGACGCGCAGTACGACCTCGATGCGGGCCTCGCCCATCTCGCGAAGCTCAAGCAGAACGGTGCGGTCGTCTACACGGGTGCGCCGCAGGCCATCCAGATGCTGCAGAGCGGCCAGGTGCCGGTCGTGCCGTTCTATGGCTGCTTCATCAATCCGGTGATCGCCTCCGGCGCCAACATCGCCCCGGTCGTCGATCTGAAGGAGGGCATGCACGGCGAGATCGTGGGGCTGAACATGCCGCTCAACGCTCGCAACGTGGAGCTGGCCCAGAAATACGTCGACATGTCGCTGTCAAAGGAATTCCAGACGAAGATCGACAAGGTTCTCGGCGCGCGCTGCGGCCACAAGGACGTCGAGCCGTCTGCGGAAACCTTGAAGCTCATCGGATCGCTCGACAAGACGTTCTACGCCGACTGGGCCTTCCTGGCCAAGGAGCGGCCCAAGATCGCCGAGAAGTGGAACGACATCTTCGGCTGACATCCGACGATGGCAAGCATCGCGCAAACGATGCCGGGTCAGGCGCCAGGCGGGTTCGTCTGGCCCGCCTGGACGCTCAAGCTCGGCCGCAACGGGCTGCTGATCGTGCCCGCAGTCGCCTTCATGGCCGCGTTCTACTTCGCGCCCCTGGCGAACCTCTTCGCCGGCAGCGTTCTTGATCAGGCCGGCTCGCTGACACTCGGCCATTACGCGTCGGCTCTCTCGAGCCGGCGTGTCCTCACCGCGCTCGAGCGCACGATGCGGCTATCGGTGGCAACCACCGGGATCACCTTCCTGATCGCCTATCCGATCGCGCTGTTCCTCATCGGCTGCGGCCGCAGGTTGCGAACCGCGATCCTCGTGGTGACCTTTGCATCCCTGGCGGCGAGCCTCATCGTCCGGAACTATGGCTGGCTCATCGTCCTGGCGGATGCGGGGCCCGTGAACCAGTTGATGCTGGCACTCGGGATCTTCGAGGCGCCCGTCCGGATGGCGTATAGCGAGGGCGCGGTCCTCGTGGGTCTCGTGCACTACGCGCTGCCCTTCATGATCCTGCCGATCTACGGTTCCCTGGTTCGCCTCAGCCCGTCGACCTGGGAGGCCGCGCAGTCTCTGGGCGCCTCGCCGGTGACGGCGCTGCGCACCGTCGTCCTGCCGCTGTCGATGCCGGGCATCTATGGCGGTGTCAGCCTTACATTCGCGATCGCAACGAGCGCCTTCGTTACGCCCCTGATGCTCGGCGCGCCCTCGACGGCCTTCGTGTCCCAGGTGGCGGCCGACGAGATGCTCGTCCAGCTGAACTTCGCGCGCGGCGCCGCGATCGTGGTGGTGCTGACCGTGTGCACCTTCGCGGCCCTTGCCGCCTATACCTTCTCGGTCCGCCGGATAGGGGTCGCCCGTGTTTGAGTCCCGCTCCTACACGGTCGTTCTCTCGGGCTTGGCGGCGCTCGGGCTCGCCTTCCTGGTGTTCCCGGTCGTCGTGACGATGGTGGGGTCGTTCGAGAAGTCGAGCTTCATCGCCTTCCCGCCGACCGGATTGTCCCTCCACTGGTACGGCGAGATCGGGTCGATCGCGCGGATCGGGGAGGCCACCCTGACCAGCTTCAAGGTGGCGCTCATCTCCGGAACGCTCGCGACGCTCCTCGCGACCGGAGCTGCGCTCGCGATCGTTCGGGGCGGGGTCCCGTTCGGCGCCGCGATCGCTGCGCTGCTGGCCTCCCCGGCGGCGCTGCCGATGGTGGCGATCGGCATGGCGCTTATCCAGTTCTTCATCATGTCGGGCATGGCCTTTTCGTTGACCAGCCTGATCATCGGCCACGTGGTGCTCGTCCTCGCCTATCCGCTCCGGACGATCGTCTCGGCGCTGGTTCTCTCGGACAGGACGCAGGAGCAGGCAGCCGCCTCGCTTGGTGCAACCCCGATCGTGGTCTTCTTCACGGTCACCCTGGCCCAGATCGCGCCGGGGCTGGTCTCGGGCTTCCTGTTCGCCTTCCTGATCTCGTTCGACAACTATCCGATCAGCCTCTTCCTCGTCCGCGGCGAGTACACGACGATGCCGATCGAGCTGTTCAACTATATCAACCAGAACCTGGACCCGACCCCGGCCGCGTTCTCCTCGGTCTACATCGTCGTCGTGACGCTGATCATCGCGCTGGCCGAGAAGCGCTTCCGCATCATCTCACTGGCTTTGCCCCGCTAGGATCGCCATGGCTCGCCTCGAAATTGAGCATCTCGCCGTCTCCTACGGGCCGGTGCGCGTGATCCCGGACCTGTCCCTGGATGTCGCGGATGGGGAATGCGTCGCGCTCCTCGGCCCCTCCGGCTGCGGCAAGACGACGACGCTCCGCTCGGTCGCCGGGTTCGTTCGGCCGACCTCCGGCTCGATCAGGATCGACGGACGGAACATCTCCGAACTGCCCCCGCACAAGCGGAATATCGGGCTGGTGTTCCAGGAATACGCCCTGTTCCCGCACATGACGGTGGCGGACAACATCGCCTATGGTCTCCGGCGGCGCGGCATCGCCAAGAGCGAGATCGCAGGGCGGGTCGCGGAGGCTCTCCGGATGGTGCGGCTGGAGCGCTTCGCCGAGCGCTATCCGCTCGCCCTGTCCGGTGGCCAGCGCCAGCGTGTGGCGCTCGCGCGGGCCCTCGTGATCGAGCCCGACATCCTGCTCCTCGACGAGCCGCTCGGCGCTCTCGACCGCAAGCTGCGGGACGAGATGCAGTTCGAGCTCAAGCGCCTCCAGGCGAATCTCGGGATCACGTCCATCATCGTGACGCACGACCAGGAGGAGGCGCTCTCGCTCGCCTCCCGGATCGCGCTCATGTTCGATGGCGACATCGCGGAGATCGGGCCCCCGGGAAGCCTCTACGAGAAGCCGCGGAGTGCGCGGGCGATGGACTTCCTCGGCGCGAGCTCGGTCATCCGGGCGAAGGTGGAGCGGAGCGGTGGCGATACCGGCTATCGGGTCGATGGCGGGATCGTGCTGTCCGGCCCTGGAATCGACGCCCCTGCGGGCTCCGACGTCCTGCTCGCGCTCCGTCCGGAAAAGATCGCTCTGTCCACGGGCGAGCAGCCGGAGCAGAACGCCGTTCGCGGCCGCATCAACCAGATCGTCTTCAAGGGGCCGGTGGCGGATGTCTATGTCGACAATCCGGGCTTCTCGGTGAGGGCCCAGATCACGATCACGGAGCCCGGCATCGAGCAGCGCTTTGCACCGGGCTCGGAGGTCTGGGCCCGGTTCCCGCCGGGCAGCATCCTCGTCTATCCCGCGAAGCCGAGCCCGGCTGAAGGAGTGAAGCGGTGAGCGGAATCCCGGAGAGAGCCGTCAACGACCTGGGTGGGTTGGATGGCGGGCCTGTCGATCGCCATGAGCATCCCCTGACGCTGTTCGAGAAGCGCGTCGATGCCCTCGTCATGCTGATGACGAACCCGTCCATCGGCGCGTTCCGGGTCGACGCCCTTCGTCGTGGCGTCGAGGCGAACTCGCCGGAGACATACGCCAGCCGCGGCTACTACGAGAAGTGGCTCTATGCGGTGCGCGACCTGCTGGTGGAGCAGGAGGTCCTCGCGCCGGCCGAGATCGAAGCGCGCATCAGCGCTCTGCGCGCGGCCGAACAGAGGGGCGTTGCGGCGTGACCACCTCCACACTGCTTCCCGGCACGCGCGTGGTGGTCCGGCGCGGCCCGCCGGAGCGGCACTGCCGCACCCCGTCGTATCTGCGCGGCAGGGTAGGGACGGTTCTGGCGGAAGTCGGGACGTTCCACGATCCCTCGCTGCTCGCCTTCCATAAGCCCGGCCTCCCTTGCCGCCGGCTCTACCGGGTCAGCTTCCGCCAGGCCGATCTCTGGCCCAGCTACCAGGGCCCCAAGGACGTACTGCTTGCCGATCTCTACGAGCACTGGCTCACCCCGGTCTCGGCTGAGACTCGCGCGGCGTAAGGAGCTTCGACCGTGCACGACGACCACGACGATCATCATCACGGGCATGACCACGATCATGACCACGACCACGATCACCCCCACGCTCCGGCCGCCGACGATCCTGCGCCGCCGACCGAAGCCCGGCTTCTCGAACAGGCCCTTCGGGAACTGCTGATCGAAAAGGGCGTCATCAGCGCCCAGATGGTCCAGCGTCAGATCGACACCATGGACAGCCGCAATCCGGCGCTCGGCGCGAAGATCGTCGCAAGGGCCTGGACCGACGAGGCCTTCAAGCGGGAGCTGATCGCCAGTCCGCTCAAGACCCTCGAGAGGGAGACCGGCATCGGGATGATCGTCGCCGGCATGCCGGACCTGCGGATCGTCGAGAACGAGCCCGGGATCCACAACGTCGTCGTCTGCACGCTCTGCTCCTGCTACCCGCGCATGCTGCTCGGCATCCCGCCGGCCTGGTACAAGGCGCCGGACTACCGCGCGCGCGTGGTCCGCGAACCTCGCGCGGTGCTCGCCGAGTTCGGGCTGGAACTGGACGCCGAGACGGAGATCCGCGTTCACGACAGCACGGCGGACCTTCGCTACCTGGTGATCCCGGAGCGCCCCGCGGGCACGGAAGGTTGGGACCTGGAGTCTCTCGCCGCCCTCGTCACGCGGGATTGCATGATCGGCGTCACGCGTCCGGAACTCCCGGGTGCCGCCTCGGGGCAGAGCGCGTAGCGACCTCCAAAGACTAGGCGTCAGCAGGCGTCGAACTCCGCGGGCCAAGGCGCACACGGAGACGAGGCCGCGCGGCTCAGTCGCGCGGCGGAGGCCGCCGCCCCTTCGTTCTTGTGTAATGTTACAACATAACGTATCGAGCGGTGATGCAGACCCCCGAAGGCGGCGAGGCCGCGATTGATCCCCTCGAACTCTACGCGTCCGGGATCGACACCTCAGACTACGTGGCACGTGTCGCGCCGCTGATCCGACAGGTTCTGCCGAGCAGGGGGCACCTTCTCGACATCGGCGCAGGTGGAGGCCAGCTCGGCGCTTCCCTGCGCATGTCAGGCGCGGAATGGACGGCTGTTGAACCATCCCCGACGATGCTGGCCCGCCTCGGTCGTCTTCCGACGCCACCCCAAGTCATTCCCGTCGAATGGACCGAAGCACGGCTCCCCGCGCGCGGCTTCGACACCGTGCTGGCGGCGAACATGCCTGCGCCGCTGACCTCGGCATGCGAATTCCTGACCCGGTGCCGCGCATGGACGCGCCGCTCGATCGTCTGGGTCGTGCCGGCCCAGAACGGGCCCCGCGGGCTTTGCCTCGCGGGCTGCCTCCCGCGTGAATGGCATGGCGAGGACGAAACTCCCGGCGTGGACATCGTGCTCGGGCAACTCCCAGCGGCTGACCACCCGGAAGTGGTTCTGAAAAGCTCCTGGTGCTTCTCGCTGCATGTCCGCAGCGTTCCCGCCATCGCCACCTATCTTGCCGGCCGGCTCGGCTGGGACGGGGGAGACCCACGTCGCCCCGCCCTCGTCGCGCACCTCTCCGCCGTGGCCGAGGCGGCAGATAACGGCTTCCGTCTGACTGTCCCGCGCGAATCCGCCATCCTGGTCTGGGGGGCGAGATGAGACTCGCCTCACCCGCCGTTCTCGCCCTGGCCGGCTTCGCCGCCACGGGTACGGCTCTCGGGAAGCCGGGCCTCCCGGTCCCGACCAGCCTGGACGAGATCGTGGTGACCGCGACCGGCATTCCGACCCGGCAGAGCGAGGTCGCCGCGACCACGCAGGTCATCGACCGCGAGAAGATCGAGCATTCCAGCGCCAAGTCGCTGACCGACCTCCTGGCCGAGAACGCTGCTGGGTTCCTCTCGGAATGGGCCCCGGGCCAAACTTCCATCAACATCCGGGGCGGCGCGACGGACGGCCAGGGGCGAGATTTCAAGGGCCAGGTGCTCGTCCTCATCAACGGGCGCCGCGCCGGCACGGCGAACCTCTCCAAGCTCTCCGTCGCCGATGTCGAGCGCATCGAGATCGTGCGCGGACCTGCCTCGGTGATCTATGGCAGCCAGAACATCGGCGGCGTGATCAACATCATCCTGAAGAACGGCAGGACGGCACCGGGCAGCCTGATCGAGGGCACGACGGGGCTATGGGAACTCGCACAGGGCCGCGCGCAAACCGGCGGCACGGTCGAGGGGTTTGATTATTACCTCGGCGTGTCGGGCGGCCGGCGCGGCGACTACGACGGCGGCGGCGGCCGGCGCCAGATCAACACGTCGTGGAAGCGGAACGGCCTGACGGGCGCCTTCGGCTTCCAGGTTCATCCGGACCACCGGTTCGACTTCACCTTTCGGACGGACGGGATCTACGATTCCGGTTTCCGGGGATCGAGCGCGAACTATCTGAGCCGGGACAACCGCTTCAACGCCTCGTTCGACGCTTCCTATTCCGGCGTGGCGCTGGATGGCGGCGCGAACCTTTTCGCGCAGTTCTACGCGGTGCGGGACGTCGACCAGTTCAAGTGGGCCTCGCCCATCGTGCGGAGCGGCAGCCTGCCCGCGCCGGGAACCTCCTCCGACTACAACAAGCGTGGGCTCGACATCGCGGGAACGCGCCTGCAACCGCGCTTCACCCTTTGGGAAGGCAATGAACTGCTGATCGGCCACGACTGGGAGGAGAGCGTCCTGCGCTCGCATCGCTACCGGATCGGCGTGCCGGGCAACGTGCTGGCGCAGGTCCCACCCTACGATAACAACCAGACCGACCGCAGCCAGGCGATCTACTTCGAAAACATCCAGAAGCTCTTCGAGAATCGGGTGACCTTGCGCGGCGGCCTGCGCCAGACCTGGGGCCGCACCTATTTCCAGCAGACGCCATACCTTACGGCGCAGCGGCCGAGCTCAAATCCTTACGACGCGCTGACCTACTCGGCCGGGATCGCCTGGACCGCCACCGACTGGCTGGCGCTGCGGGTCGGCGCCTCGTCCGGCTTCCGTGCGCCGACGGCGACCGAACTCGCTGCGGATTTCACCGCTCTCGGGGGCGGGCGGACGTTCGGAAACGCCAATCTCAAGCCGGAGACCAGCGATCAAATCGAGGTCGGCGCGACGTTCGCCGGGGCCGGCTGGCGCCTCGACGCTGCCCTGTTCCAGAACGTGATCCAGGACCGGATCACGACGCGGTTGCGCCCGGGCGTCGCGAATACGTCCGACTACGTGAACAACCCCGGCGACGTGCTGATCCGGGGTATCGAGCTGCAATACGACCAGGACATGCTGGCGCTGATCGGTCGGCGATCCGACGCTTGGCGATGGCAGCTCTACGCCAACGGCAGCTACAATTTCGACATGAAGGACAAGGGCTCGCTGACCGTCGCGACGGCGAACACCCATAACGTCGAGCGCGTGTACCGGTACCAGGCGGCGCTCGGGACACGATTCGGTTCGGTCGGCACCGCGCATGACTGGACCATCCAGGTCCAGAGCATCATCCGCGGCCCGGTCTACTACAACACCGAAGAGAACCTGCTCGTGCCTGAGGTGGAGCCGTACCGCGAGTACATTTGGAAGAAGAGCCCGTTCGCGATCTGGAACGTTCGGGGCGAGGTTCAGCTGGATGAGGGCGTCCAGCTCTACCTGGCGGTGAACAACGTCTTCGACGTCAACAACCATCCGCTCTTCATCGCAAACGACAAGGGCGCGGTGGTCGCCGATCTGCGCTTCTACAACGGGGGAATCGGCACCTCGATGCCTGGCCGCGACGTCCAGGTCGGCGTGCAGGCGCGCTTCTGACCGGTGCGCGTCCCGCTCCTCGCGCTCGCGGCCCTGCTCGGCGGAGCCGCCGTTCCGCCATCGGTCGCAGCGGGGCCCGTCTCCGTGTCGGACGCGGTGGGCCGGACAGTCGAGATCGCGGCGCCACCCATGCGGATCGTGCCCATCTTCGCCTCGAACGTCGAGTTGGTGGCGGCGCTCGGCCTCGCGGACCGGATCGTCGGGATCGAGGATTACACGCGCTTCCCACCCGAGGTGCTGTCGCGGCCGCGTGTCGGCGGCAGGCTGGGCTTCTCGGTGGACGCGGTCGCGGCGCAGCGGCCCGATCTCGTGATCGTCACGCCCTCTCGCCAGGCGATGCACCAGTTGCTCGATCCCATGGAACGGCTCGGCATCCCCGTGATCGTCCTCCTCGCCAGATCCATGGAGGAGGTTCTCGGCAATCTGCGCCTGCTTGGCCGGGCTCTCGGCACGCCCGAGAAGGGGGAGGCCGTGGCCGCTTTGCTTGCGCGCCGGCTCGAAGCCGTCGCCGCCGGCGGGGCAGGGCGTCCCTGTCCGAGCGCCGTGATGGTCACCGGGCAGCTCGGCAACGGGCTGCTCCTCGCCGCGCGCCCCGACACCTATACGGGCGATGCGATGGTCCGGTCGGGCGCCTGCTTCGCGCTGGCCGGGCGAGGCGCCGTCCCGCAGGTCTCGCCTGAAGCCGTGCTCGCCTCCGATCCCGATGTGCTGCTCTTCGCGGGCTCGCGCCAGGGCCTTGCCGAGCTCATCGCCCGGCCGGGCTTCCGCGACATGCGCGCCGTCAAGGCTGGTCGGGCCTTCACGGTCGAGCGCGCGCAGTTCCTGATCCCCGGACCGCGAACGGTCGACGGGATCGAGGCTCTGGCCAGAACCCTGCGGGAAATGCCGTGAAACCGGCGTTCGGTCTCGCCGCCGTGATCGTCGCGGCCGCCGTCTTGTCCGCCTCCGCGGGACATGACTGGGCGACGCCGGCCGACCTCCTGAGGGCGCTCGCAGGGGACGAGTCCCTGCGCAGCCGGCTTCTCCTGGAATGGCGGCTGCCGCGCGTGCTGGCGGCCGGGCTCGTCGGCGCGCTGCTCGGTCTCGGGGGGGCGATCTTCCAGGGCGTGTTCCGCAACCCGCTCGCCGAGCCTTACCTCCTCGGCTCCGCCGGCGGTGCGGCGATCGGGGCGACGGTCGCGCTCCTCGTGCCGCTCGGCGTGCCATCGGGCTACGCGCTCGCGCTTCTCTCGTTCGGGGGCGCATGGGGTGCGACGGCGCTGGTGCTCGCGGTGGGGCGGCTGGCGGGCACGATCGACGCCGCGGGACTGCTGCTGGCGGGTATCGCAGTCGCCGCCGTGCTCGGCGCTGTCCGCTCCTTCCTGATGCTTGCACTCTCGGACGAGACGGTCAGCCTGCAGATCGTGCTGAGCTGGACGCTCGGTGGCATCCAGACTCCGGGCTGGACCGGGCTCCTGGTGCTGACCGGGCTGGTGAGCGCGTGCATGCTGCTGTCCATGCGGCTTGCACGCGGGCTCGATCTTCTCGGGCTCGGGGACGAGGTGGCGCATGGCTTCGGGCTCGATCCTGGCCGTTTCGTCGGGATCGCCGTCCTGGTCGGGGCCGCCGTGGTGGCCGTCGCTGTATCCTATGGCGGGCTCGTTGCCTTCGTGGGGCTGATCGCGCCTCACATCGGGCGGTGGTGGGTCGGGCCCCGCCATCGCGCATTGCTGCCGGTGAGCGCAGGGATCGGGGCAGCGCTTGTGCTCGTCTGCGATGGTGTGGCGCGCGCCGCTTTGCCCCCGGCGGAGGTGCCGCTCGGCCTCATCACGGCAGCGCTCGGGGGACCATTCTTCCTCCTGGTGCTGGCCCGGAGACTCCGGGCGTGACGGCGCTGGCGGCCAAGAACCTCTCGGTCCGCAGGGGTGGGCGGGCGCTACTCGACGGCGTCACGCTGTCCCTTGAGCCCGGCGAACTGGTCGGGATCGTCGGGCCGAACGGGGCGGGCAAGTCGACTCTGCTGCGTTGCCTCGCCGGGCTGATCCTTCCCGAGAGCGGAGATGTCCTGGCGGGCAGCGCTCCGGTGCGCTCACTGCCGAGCCGCGAGCGGGCGCGGCTCATCGGCTACGTGCCGCAGCGCTTCGAGCCCGCCTGGGATTACAGCGTCCGGGAGGTGCTCGACATGGGGGCTTCGCGCGCGATCGCACCTCCTGGTGCCCGCGCAACCGCCGTCGAGGAGAATGAACTCGAGCCGCTGCTCGACCGGCGCTGGTCGCGCCTCTCCGGGGGCGAGCGTGCCCGCGCGCTGCTGGCCTCCGTGACGGTGACGCGCCCGCCGATCCTCCTCGCCGACGAGCCGGGGGCCAGCCTCGACGTGCGGCACCGCCACGCGGCACTCCGCCGGCTCAGATCCTACGCGGAATGCGGAACCGCCGCAGTCGTCCTCCACGAACTCGACCTGGCGCTCCGCTTTTGCGACCGCCTGATCGTGCTGGATGGCGGCCGCGTAGCGCTCGACGCTGCCGCGACCCATGCGGCGACGAGCCCGGTCCTCGACCAAGTGTTCGGAGTCACGTTCGAGCGGCTGGATGCGGCTCGCGGCGAGGCCGTCCCGCTCATCGTGGGCACCCGTCGTTAGACTGGGGCCGGACGGAACTGACGACGATCGAGCCTGCCCTTCCGCACCGCCGCCACGGCTGGGCGGAAGCGCCGCCCCAGTCGCGGCGCTATTGCAGCTCGCCTGGCGCATAGCCGGGATGCGCGGCGGCAATCGCGGCTGCGATTGATGCGGCCGGCTTGGGCCGGACATCTTCCTGTCTGAAGGCGAAGCAGGGGGGCTGGTTTACGACGGGTTGGTTTGAGGCGCGCACGATCGCCTCGCAATCCTCGCGGTCGAATTCCAGAAGCTTGCATGCGGAATCCGGGATCGAGCTCACGATAGGGCGGCCGGTGGCCGCGACCGGATAGCAGAGGTCATAGCGATTGCCGGTTTCGCCCGGGGTGAAGGTCGGCCCGGCTTGCGCAAGCGCGCCGCCGCAGACACCGGCGGAGAGGAGCGCTGCGCTTGCGAGGTAGGCTAGCCGGCTCATGTGGTGCCTCCATTGCAGGAAGTGGCGGAGCGCTCAGGTTGCCTTTGGGCTGGTTCTGCCGCTCCTGGGCTTCCTGCGGCAGCCTGCGTCCTGTGCCGCCCGGAAGGAGCTCCGGCTTCTACCGGCCCGGCGTGGCGACGGGCACTGTCAGAACTTGCGGCCGCTGCGAGGGAGGCGGACACCCCATGTGAGGCGCTCGTCTCCCTGTGGGTCAAGGCCCGTCGGTCAGCGGAAGGGGCGCGCGATCGCCTCCTTCGCCCGAGCCAGCAGTCGGGCGCTGCCGCGCGCCTGGATCGGGTAGCGGCCGCGCAGGTCCGTCATGATTTGCGCGATGATGGCTTCATCTCGCTCCGTCGCGGTTCTCTGGAGATCGTTCGGCGGGCGGGGCTGCTCGGACGCGACGCGTGCGTCCCATGGCTCGCCCCAGACGGCATGGGCGAAAGCGTCGTTCGCCGTTCCGAACGTCTCCCGCGCGGACGCACGGCTTCCATTGTCCAGCCCGCGGAAGGATTCCACGTCCAGATCTCGCTGTCGCACGAGCGTGGAGATCTCCTCGGTCAGCTGCCGGGCGGCCCGGTTGTCCAGTCCGTGCGGCCCATACTCCGCCCGGAGCCGTCGCGATATCTCGACCGCAAACGGGCCGGGGCTGCGGTTTTCCAGCCGCGGCCGCGCAGCGCCGTCGACCAGTTCTCCCTTCAGGTGGCCGAGGCGGACGGCGTCGAGGAGACGCTCGACGAGAGGCGCCCCGGATCGAGCATCCTGCAGCGGGACCACCTCGCGTCGGGTGTGGGCGATGGCTGCCCAGGGCTCGAGGACGCGCGCGTAGTCGTATCGTCGGTCACGCAGGTCTCGCTGGAAGGCGATCTTGAACGGGCGCGCCTCGCGCAGAAACTGCGCGCGCCACGCATATTGCGAGTTGATCGCTCCGGCTTGCGGGCGAACCGTCATCAGCACCTCGATCTCGTATCCGAGGGCCGCGAACAGCTCGTGGAAGATGGCCGGTCCGCGGTGCCAGGGCCGGAGCAGCGCCAACCGCTCATACGAGATCAAGACGACTTCCGGCCTGGCGGCCCGGACCTGCTCCGCGAGCGCTCCTGTCAGTTCCCGTCGCTCGACCCGGGGGCGCCGCCAATCCAGCGCCTCCCCGAGGTGCTGATGGCTGATGTGAGGGGGCGTCCCCGTAGCCGAACGCGGCGTCAGCTCGGGATAGAGCACGCCATTGCTAGCAAGGACGTCCCTGTGGTCGGCCAGAATCGCCTGAAACGTCGTCGTGCCGGTTCGGGGCAGGCCGATATGAATGACAGCGCGGCCCATCTCGGCATCTCTCTCCGGCTAGGAGAGCCCGAGCCTCTGCCGGACGCGCGTGGCCGAGATCCCTTCGGCGTCCTGGCCGAGATCGATGCGGGCGACCTCGTACCCGACATCCCGGCCATAGAAGACGTTCGTGATGTTCGGCAGCGGCACCACTACGAAGCGGCCCTCGAACTCGCGCAGCCCGTGCTCGATGCGGGCGCGCACCTGCTCGAAGGAGAACGGGTTCTTTGCGTCCGTTCCACCCGTGTCGCGGATCGCGACGCAGACCTGCCCGACGCGCTTGAGCCCCTCGATGATGAGCTGCCGGTGCCCGTCGTGAAAGGGCTGGTACCGGCCGATGAAGAGAGCCGTCGGCGCCTTGGGGTCGAAGACGGGGCGGACCAGGCTGCACACCCGCTCCGCCCAAAGCTCCGGGGCGCCTTCCTCCGTAACCCGGACGTCGTGCCGTCCGGGAGGCTCGAACAGCCTGTTGGTATCTTCGAACCGTCCCGCCTTGATCCGGTCTAGCCAGACAATGAATGCCTCCCCGCCCTCCTGGAAGGCGGCCCGTGTCGAGGAAGTTGGGCAGATGAAGTCTGCCACAGCGAAGCCGCCCGTCTTCGTGACCTGGTCGCAGAGCCAGCCCATCCTGCGGGCATGCTCGACCCGGTCCTCCTCCGAGAAACCAAGATCGCGATTGACGTGCCGGCGAACCTCGTCGGCATTGAAGTGAACCGCGTTCAGCCGCTTGGCGACGAGCCCAGCAAGCGTCGTCTTGCCCGCTCCAGGCAGGCCCATGATCAGCATCTTCTTCAACGTCTCGGGTCCTTCGCCGCCGGTGTCAGACCCCCCACACTCAATGTAGCTGCAATCGATTGCGGGTGCCGGGCAGGGCAAGGGATTGTCCGATCCAGGACCTTTGCAGTTTGTCTGAGTACTCCGCCCTGGTGTCACCCTCCCGCCGCCCTCCTCGGCAGCTACGACATGCGTTTGAGGCGCGTCACCCGGCTCGGATTGACCTCAGCGAGGAGGAGGTCGCCGGTCGGCAGCCCCCAGATGCCGTGCGCGCCATTGAGCATGGGGCGGCAGCGCCCGATCCGGCGTCCGTCGGCGTCGATGAGATGCAGGTTGGGCACGAGGTCGGTGACGTAGCTCCGGCCTTCCGTGTCGCCCCAGATGGCGACCGGCTGCAGGAAATCTCCCCAGGTCTGGAGATGCCGGCCCTCGCGGTCGAAGACCTGAACGCGGTCATGCGTCCGGTCCACGACGACTACGCGGCCGTCGGCGAACGTCCAGAGGGCGTGCGGCCAGCCGAACTCGCCGTCGCGGCTGCCCAGGCCGCCCCACGACCCGAGCGGCGTGCCGTCTGCGGCGAAACGGTGGACGAGCGAGGCGGCGTAACCGTCCGCCACATAGATATCCCCCCAGGCCGACACATGGACGTCGGCTGGATGATTGAAAGGCGCGAGCGGCCCGCCGCGGGTGCCGAGGCCGCCCACTCGCTCGCCCGCCGCGGATATGATGACGACCTCGTGCATGTCGCGGTCGACGGCCCAGAGCCGGCCATCCGGGCCGGCATGCAGGTAGTGCGCGTCGGCGATCGCGTCTCCCCCGAAGCCGCGGATGTATTCGCCCTCCGGCGAAAGCTCGATGATGCGCGGGTCGCTTGGATGCACCAGCGGATCATGGCGCAGCATCACGAACACGTGCCCGCGCGAATCGGCGGTCACGTCCGTGACGAAGCCGGAATTTGCAGGCCACGATCCGAACGGGCGTTCAACGCTGTATCGCGCGTCGCCCAGCGCGACGATGAGTTCTGCCACCTGCTCAGCCCCGGATAGGATTGCGTCTCGGCCCGCCTTCCGAGCCGGACGTTGCGAGGGCTTTGAACGCGACGGAGAAGGCGGGCAAGGCCGTCGCGCGCTTGGCCGCCACCCGTTGCGGGCTGGTCGGGGGGGACCGGGAGGCGCATTGACCGCTCAGGGACGGTTCGGTAGCCCGCCCCAATGCTGAACCTGGATGAGTCCACCCGGCAGCGGCGCGGGCTCGCTCCAAGGCGCCCGCGGCGCTGGGTCCCATGATCGTGGCCGATCGGGCACGCGCCGTCCTGAAGCAGGTTTTCGGCTACGACGATTTCCGGCCGGGGCAGCGCGAGATCGTCGAGGCCGTCCTGGCTGGCGAGGACGTCTTCGCCGTGATGCCGACCGGCAGCGGCAAGTCCATGTGCTACCAGCTGCCGGCCCTGGTCGATGGCGGCCTCACGGTCGTGGTCTCGCCCCTGATCGCCCTTATGCGAGACCAGGTCCGCCAGATGCGGGCGCTCGGGGTTGCGGCGGCGAGCCTGAATTCCTCGGAAGACGACGAGAGCCGGCTCGACACGCTCGCGCGGCTGGATGCCGGCAAGCTGAGTCTGCTCTTCGTCTCGCCGGAGCGGCTGGCTGCGGGATCCCTCACGGCGCGCCTGCGCCAGGCCGGCACCCGGCGCCTGGCCATCGACGAGGCCCATTGCGTCTCGCAATGGGGGCACGACTTCCGGCCGGAATACCGGCAGCTCGCGCGGGCTCGCGAGACCTTGGGCGACGTCCAGGTGATCGCCTTCACGGCGACGGCCGACAGGACGACGCGCGCCGACATCGCGGCCCAGCTCTTTCCCAATCCGCCGCGCGTGGTCGTGCACAGCTTCGACCGGCCGAACATCGATTTACGCTTCGAGGCGAAGGATCGGCCGCGGGACCAGATCGAGACCTTCCTGCGCCGTCACCGCGGCGCCAGCGGCGTGATCTACGCAGCCTCGCGCAACTCGACCGAGCGCCTTGCCACTGCCCTCTCGGAGCGGGGCCACAATGCGCTCGCCTACCACGCGGGCATGGACCCGGCGCAGCGCAGTCGCCACCAGGATCGCTTCCTCCAGGAGGACGGGATCGTGATGGTGGCGACCGTGGCGTTCGGCATGGGCATCAACAAGCCGGACGTCCGGTTCGTGATCCACGCCGACATGCCCGGCGGCATCGAGAGCTACTACCAGGAGATCGGCCGGGCCGGCCGCGACGGGCTGCCGGCCGAGACGCTGACGCTTTACGGCATCGACGACATGATGCTGCGCCGGCGCCAGATCGACGAAAAGGAGATCAGCGACGAGCGTCGTCGCATCGAGCATCGCCGCCTCGCCGCGATGACCGACCTCTGCGAGGTGGCCCTCTGCCGCCGCCAGTCGCTGCTCGCCTATTTCGGCGAGGAATCCGGGCCATGCGGCCGTTGCGACCTCTGCACCGGCAGGATCGAGGCCGTGGATGCGACGGAGGCGGCGCAGAAGGTGCTCTCGGCCGTCGCCCGCACCGGCCAGCGCTTCGGGACGGGACATCTCACGGCCGTCCTGTGCGGCGAGGCCACCGATGCCGTGACGCGCCACGGGCACGACAAGATCAAGACGTTCGGCGTCGGACGAGACCGGGACAAACGCGCCTGGAGCACCACCATTCGCCAGCTCTACGCCGCCGGGGCCCTGGCCGAGGCGAGCGAGGAGCATGGCGGCTTCTGCCTGACCGAGAAGGGCGAGGCCATCCTGTTCGGGCGCGAGCGCATCGCGCTACGGCCACCGCCCGCGCGGCCGCCCGCCGAGCGTCGCGACCGGCGCCAGGCGCGCAGCGCCCGGTTCGAAGGGCTCGACGAGGCCACGACCGCGCTGTTCGAGGAGTTGCGGGCCGTCCGCCTGAGCATTGCGCGGGACGAAGGCGTGGCGGCCTACATCATCTTCCCCGACCGCACGCTGATCGAGATGGCCGAGCAGCGGCCGACGACCCTGGACGAGATGCGCCGCGTCCAGGGCGTGGGCGACCGCAAGCTCGCCGCCTACGGCGAGGCATTCCTCGACGTCATCACGCAGCACACGTGACGCGAGTTCGATCGGGCTGAGAAGCGCATTTCAAGCGAGGGAGCGCCCTCGCTGAGCCCGTGGCGGTTGGACCCGTCCCGACCGCGGCGGGCGAGGCTGCAGGTGACCTGCGGGCTTGCCGTCGCGGCGCACCGATACTTCGCCGGACGGCACAGCGCGGGAAGTCCGGCCTGCCTCGGGCAGGGCCTGATCGACCAGCGTCTTCTCGGCGGCCGAGAGCTCCCGGAACTCGCCCTTCCCGAGATCGCCCAGTTGCAACCCCGCGATCCCGACCCGGACGAGGCGCTCCACGCTCAAACCCGCGGCCTCCGCCATGCGGCGGATCTGCCGGTTTCTCCCTTCGGTCAGAACGATCTCGAGCCACGCGGTCCGGGGCCCCTGGCGGGTGACATCGACACGCCGGGCGGTCAGCCGCTCGCCACCATCGACGATTCCCGCACGCAAGAGCGAGAGCGCGGCATCGTCCGGCGCGGGTCTCACCTGGACATGGTAGACCTTCTCGACGTTCGAGGCCGGGTCCAGGAGCCGCTGCGCCCATTGCGTGTCGTTGGTCATCAGGAGCAGCCCCTCGCTGGCCTTGTCCAGCCGCCCGACGGGCGACAGGAAGGGCAGATCCGTTCCGGCGAGGCAGTCGTAGACGGTCGCGCGCTCCTGAGGGTCGTCGCGCGTGGTGACGAGACCGCGCGGCTTGTTGACCACCAGGTACAGCTTCCGCGTGCCCCGGACGGCTTCACCGTCCACCTCGATCCGGGACAAGTCGGGATCGACCCGGAGCGCGAGGCTGGCCGCAGGGCGGCCGTCCACCCGCACCCGGCCGGCCAGGATCAGCCTCTCGGCTTCGCGGCGCGAGCAGAAGCCGAGCTTGGACAGCGCGCGCGGCAGGCTGACAACGGCCCGGACATTTGCCCGGGCCGGCGAAGGTCGTCTCACGATATGCGAAGAGGCTAGCTTGCGAAGAACTGCTGCGTCCCGTGCGCCTCGATGGCCTGCGCCAGGCGCGAAAGCGCGTGGACATAGGCGGCGCTCCGAAGGGTCGTCGCGTGCTTCGCGGCCATCTCCCAGATCGCTTCGCCTTCGCGCTCCATCGCGGTCTTCAGTCGCGCATGGACGTCCTCGACCGGCCAGTAATAGCCCTGCCGGTTCTGTACCCACTCGAAATACGAGACCGTCACCCCGCCCGCATTCGCCAGGATGTCGGGAAGCACGACCACGCCGCTCCGGGCCAGGATGGCATCCGCCTCGGGCGTCACCGGGCCGTTCGCGAGCTCGAGCACGACGCGTGCGCGGACGCTCGCCGCGTTCTCCGCGTGGATCATGTCCTCCAGGGCGGCAGGCACGAGAAGGTCGCACTCGACCGAGACGATCTCGTCGCCGGGAAGTGCCGTGACACCATCCGAGCCCGCGAGGCTCGTCACCGAGCCTGTCCGTTTCGCGGCGAAGAGCCTCTCCAGGTCCAGGCCGGACGGGCAGGAGATTGCCCCGCCCGAATCCGAGACGGCCACGATCTTGTACCCGTCGGAGGCGAGCAGCCGCGCGATATGCTGGCCGGCATTGCCGAAACCCTGGATGGCGACCCGGCCACCCGGCGCCAGCCCGAGCTTCTCGGCGAGATGGCGGACGAGGTAGAATCCGCCCCGTGCGGTCGCATCGTCCCGGCCCAGAGATCCGCCCAGAGCTATGGGCTTCCCGGTGATTACAGCCGGCGTGGATTGACCGACGATCGAGGCATATTCATCGGCCATCCAGCCCATGATCATGGAATTCGTGTAGACGTCCGGCGCGGGGATGTCCCGGTCGGGCCCGATGATCTTCGAGAAGGCCTGGATATAGGCCCGCGACAGCCGCTCCAACTCCGACTTGGACAGGGTATGCGGGTCCACCCGGACGGCGCCCTTCCCGCCGCCATAGGGCAGGTTCATCACAGCGCATTTGAACGTCATCCAGAAGGCGAGCGTCTCGACTTCCTCGTCTGTGGAATCCGGATGAAAGCGAATACCGCCCTTGGTCGGCCCGCGTGTATCGTCGTATCGGCACCGCCAGGCCATGAAGGACTTCCGGGAACCGTCGTCCATGCGGATGAGCAGGCGAACCTTGGTAGTCTCGCGGGGGTATTTCAGCTTTTCGAGGACGTCGGCGTCCAGTTCGAGATGCCTGGCCGCTTCATCTAGCCGGGTCAGCGCCTGATCCAGCATGGAACCTGAATGCAATCTAACTTACTCCTGGCTTTTGCGATGTCTCAGCAAAGCGAGGACGTATGGCGCGTTGCTGAGGATGGCGCAACGCGGAGCGACGCCGCGCTCCAGGGGCCTGACCGGCGAGGGGAGTTTCGAGATTGGGTTCGAGAGAAGCTCGAAGCCGAGCCGACGGGGCTGGCGCCGGCCGGAGCTGGAGGCTCCTGGGGGCAGGGGACCTGGACGCGGTGGCGGTCCTCGCTTCCATCGTTCATCCGGATTACCCGGAGGACGTCTCCGTCTTCGCAGAGCGCCTGGCCTTGTTCCCGCAGGGCTGCTTCGCCCTTTGCGACGCCGGGCGATTGATCGGCTACGCGTTGAGCCATCCTTGGCTTTTCGGGGAGCCGCCGCGACTCAACTCTCTGCTGGGCGCACTCCAGCAACGGCCGACGACGATTCACATCCACGACGTGGCGCTGCTGCCCGAGGCGAGGGGAAGCGGCGCAGGGTCAGCCATCGTCGCCCGCATCGCTGCTTGCGCAGCCTCGGCTGGAGTTCCGAGCATGTCTCTTGTGGCCGTGGACGGGGCGCTTTCGTTCTGGGAACGACATGGTTTCCGGGTGGACGATGCGGCCGCTTCCTCGTCCAGCCTTCCGACCTACGGCAGGAGCGCCCGCTACATGGTCCGGAAGCTTCGGCCTTGACGGCCGGTGAGGGCTTCGTCGCCTCGGGGGATGCGCGGGGTTGAAACCTGCCCGGTCCTCGCAGACATTTCGGATGTCATGATCGCGGCACAGAATCATCGCGCGTCCTCGGGCCAAAGCAGGCTTGTAGGCCCGAGGACGCGTCGCCGGCAGGCTTTCGGATCGGTTCTCCCCTTCGCAAGGCTGTCATGGTCCAGGTGCCGACGCTCGCGCGGCTGATCCCGCCCGACCGCATTTTCCCGCGACTGCACGCATCCAGCAGGCGCCAGGTCCTTCGCGACCTGGTCGGCGTCGCGGCCCCGCAACTCGAGGTCGACCACCGCGCGGTCTTCAGTGCCCTCATGTCCCAACCGGACCTGCCCACCTTCGGACCGGGCCGGGGGGTGGCGATGCCGCATGCCTGCATTGAGGGGTTGGAGGCGCCCGCGGCGTTCCTTGCTCGCCTTGCGCGGCCGATCCCGTTCGGGGCGTCCGATGGCGAAATCGTGCAAATCGTGGCGCTCGTCCTGTCGCCGCAGGACGACCCATCCACCCTGCTGCGGTCCATGTCCTGCGTGGCCCGCGGCCTGCGGGACCGGGCCGTTCGGGACGCAATCCTGTCGGCTGGGGACTCGGATGCGATCTTCTCCGTCCTGGTCTCGGAGGACTGGCGGGAGCCGCTGACGATGCCTGCGATTTCCGCGCCTTCCCGGGCAGGGCGGCTGGGCTCGGGCTGAGGCGGCGCTCGAATAACCCCCAGCGGGGAGGCGGCAGAGGTTGCGGTTCAGAGACGTGCCCGAAGCCGGGGTGCGGTCCAATCCAGGAAAGCGCGGAGCTTGCGCGGCACCAGACGTGCCTCGGGATAGACCAGGTTCACCGGCAGGGGCGGGGGTGCGAATTCCTCCAGGATCGCGACGAGCGAGCCTGACCGCAACTCGTCTTCGATCTGATACGAGAGAAGCCGGGCGATGCCGACACCGGCGACGGCTGCGGCGATAGCGGCCTCCGTGGAGTTCACGGCAAGGCGCGTGCGCGGTTCGGCCTCCCATGCCGGGCCGTCGCCGCGATAGCGCCATTCGGGCGCGTTCGCGAAGCCCCTGAACGTGATGCCGTCATGCGAGAGTAGATCCTCGGGGACCGTGGGCGTTCCACGTTGGGCGAGATAGGCAGGGCTCGCGCAGGCGACCCGCTGCACTTCGCCCACCTTGCTGGCCCGGAGATCATGATCGATCAGGTGTCCGATGCGGACCGCAACGTCGATGTGCTCCTCGACCAGGTCCACCTGGCGATCGTTGAGGAAAAGCCGCATGTCGATCTCCGGCTGCTCCTTCAGGAAGTCGATTGCCAGCGGCAGGAGGTGCGTACGGCCGAACATCGTCGGCGCCGTCACGTAGAGTTCGCCTTTCGGCGTGCTGTACTCGCCTGCGGCGCTCCGCTCCGCCTCCTCGACCTGCTCCAGGATGCGTCGGGCGGACTCGACATAGGCCCGACCGGCCTCCGTGAGTTGCACGCGGCGGCTCGTGCGCACCAGAAGCTGAGCGCCCAAGTGCTTCTCGAGGTCGGCGACCTTCCGACTCACCGTGGCGAGTGGCGCGCGCAGCCGCCGCGATCCGGCGGAAAGGCTACCCTCTTCCACGACGGCGAGCAGCACGGACATGGCCTCGAGGCGATCCATCGTGTCTTCCGGAAAATGGGAGGAAGCTTCCCGAAGTGCCAGGATACAGCTTCCAGGAGGGAGGCTCTACCTTCCCGTCGGTTCGGACCGCCGGGCGACGCTGGGATGTCCGACACCGCGCCTTCCTGGAGCTTGTCTCATGGCTGCCTCGCTTCCCCGTCGTGCTGTTATGCTCGGGCTTTCCACCGTGACCCTCGGAACGGGTGCGCAGACGATGGCGGCGAGGGCGGACGCGCCGTCCTCCTCCCCCGAGTTGACGCCGCTGGCCCAGATCAAGGTCGGCCGCTTCACGGTGACGTCTCTGTCGGACGGTTATGCGGACATGCCGTACAGCTACTTTCCGGGACGCACGCCCGAGCAGGTGGAGGCTGCCGCCAAGGCGCAGTTCACGGCCCGACCGAGCGGCGTCCGCTTCGTGTTCAACCAGTATCTCGTCGAGGATGGAACAAGCCGCATCCTGATCGATGCCGGGCCGGCGGGGACGCTGGGCGAGACCGGGCGGCTACCTGCTGCCCTGGCGGCCCGCGGCCTGCGGCCGGATCAGATCGATGCCGTCATCGTGACCCACATGCACCAGGATCACCTTGGCGGCCTCGTCGCGGGCGGGAGGCGCAACTTCCCGAATGCGGAGGTCTACGTAGATCGGCGGGATGTGGCGCACTGGACGGATCCGGCGCGGCAGGCGGGTGCCGCAGACTACCTCCAGACCAGTTTCCGTCTCTCGTCCGACTTGGTCCGGCTTTACCCGAGACTGCAGGCCACCCAGGGCGATCACCGGATCGCGCCTGGACTGTCGCTGATCGATCTCTCCGGACACACCCCAGGCCATATCGGCGTGCGCATCGAGGACGGGTCCCGCAGCCTCGTCATGGTCTCAGACATGCTCTTTCCCGTCGTGCATCCGACGATGGGAACGGACGTGAACTTCCTGTTTGAGCAGGACCGCGCGGCCGCGCATGCGATGCGCACCCGGTTCTTTCCCCGGGCCGCGGAGGAGGGGGGGCTGATTGCGGCCACCCACATGCCGTTCCCGGGGCTCGGACGCGTCGTCTCGGAGGGCGGCCGGTTCAGCTGGCTTCCGGCGGATTGGGCGTTCCAGGACTAGGGCCGACGCACGCACGCTCGCCTTCGCGGAGGCCGACCGAAATGCTTCACAAGTGGCTCCAGCTTGCCTCCACGCCTTCGGTCAAGGCGGCCCGCGAGCGCTATGGCAGTGCCCGCCAGTATGCTCGCCTCGACGGCACGCTGGACCGGGACGGACCGGTCCGCAACGACCGGCTCGGCCCGGCCGAGCGGGCCTTCATCGCGGAGCGGGACGGGTTCTATCTCGCCTCGGTCTCGGAAACCGGATGGCCCTACGTTCAGTATCGGGGCGGGCCTGTCGGGTTCCTGAGGGTTCTCGACGAGCACACCCTCGGCTTCGCCGATTTCCGGGGGAATCGTCAGTACGTCACGACCGGCAACGTGGCCGCCGATGATCGAGTCTCGCTCTTCCTGATGGACTACGCTCACCAGCGACGGCTCAAGCTGTTCGGGCATCTGCAGATGATCGAGGCCGGCGCAAAGCCGGAACTCGTCGCGACCCTCGAGGTGCCGGGCTACGAGGCCGCGATCGAACGCGTCGCGCTGATCCGAGTCGAGGCATTCGACTGGAACTGCCCGCAGCACATCACGCCCCGCTTCACGCAGGAGGAGGTGAAGCAGGCCATCCGTCCAATACACGACGAGATCGCCCGGCTGCGGGCTGAGAACCGGCGCCTGGCCGGGCTCCTCGGCGACGGCGTTGGCGGAGGGGGCTGACCTTCGGTCGCCGAGCCAGCTTCGATGAAGCCGTGTCGGCGGGGCAGGTCAGCGGCCCCGGGCGATGTCCACGACGGCACGGGCGAAATCCCGGGGCGCCTCCTGAGGAAGGTTGTGTCCCACCCCGCCCGTGACGAGCCGGTGCTCGTACCGGCCGGAGAACTTCTTGGCATAGGCGGCAGGGTCGGGATGGGGCGCCCCGTTCGCGTCGCCTTCGAGCGTGATCGCCGGCACCGCGATCGCCGGAAAGGCGGCGAGCCGCTTCTCGAGGTCGTCATACTGCCGCTCTCCGTCCGCCAAGCCGAGCCGCCAGCGGTAATTGTGGATCACGATGGCGACATGGTCGGGGTTGTCGAAGGCGGCGGCGGACCGCTCGAAGGTGACGTCGTCGAAGTTCCATTTCGGCGAGGCGAGTTGCCAGATCAGCCTCGCAAAATCGCGCCGGTAGCGGTCATAGCCCTCCCGGCCGCGCTCCGTGGCGAAGTAGTACTGGTACCACCACTCGAGCTCGTTCCTGGGCGGCAGCGGCATCCTGTTCAACTCGGGGCTCCCGATCAGGTAGCCGCTTACCGACACGAGGGCGTTGCATCGCTCGGGCCAGAGCGCCGCGATGATGTTCGCCGTGCGCGCCCCCCAATCGCAGCCTGCGACGGTGGCCCTGTCGATCCCGAGCGCGTCCATGAGGGCGACGGTATCCGCCGCGATGACCGCCTGCTGCCCGTTCCGCGCCGACGCATCCGAGACGAAGCGGGTGCTCCCGTACCCGCGCAGGTAGGGAACGATCGCCCGATAGCCGGATGCGGCCAGAAGGGGCGCCACTTCGGCATAGGTGTGGATGTCATAGGGCCAGCCATGCAGGAGGATCACAACCGGCCCGTCCTGCGGGCCGAGTTCGACGTAGCCGGTATCCAGGACGCCCGCACGGACCTGCCTGAGCCGGCCGAAGGACGGGTTGATGCCGGCGCGGCCGACCTGCGCCCACGCAGGCCGGCCCGATCCGAGTTGAAGAGAGGCCGTGGCCAAGACTGCGGCGCCAAGGAACCGGCGACGGTCAGGGACGAATTGTCCTGAACTGCTCATGACGGGAGCCTCAAGTCGGGAGGGGTGGATCGGTCGAGCACATGCGGCGGACGGGTGCTCAGATGACGTTGTAGGCGACATCGATATTGCCGCTCGTCGCCTTCGAGTACGGACATACCTTCGCGGCGGCTTCCACCAGCTCCTGCGCGACGCTTCGCTCCATGCCCGGCATGGATATGCTCAGGCGTGCCCTGAGGGCGTATTCGCCACCTTTCGTAAGGAGATCGACCTCCGCATCGACAGCGAGGTCCGAAGGCAGGTCGAGCCTCTTCCCGCGAGCCACCACACCGAGGGCTCCCTCGAAACATGCCGACCAGCCGGCCGCGAAAAGCTGCTCCGGGTTGGTCCCCGGTCGGGAGGAGCCAGGCGGCGACAGCTTGATGTCGAGCTGGCCATCGGAACTGCGCGAGACCCCATTCTCGCGGCCCCCCGTCGTATGCGTCCTTGCGGTGTAGATGACCTTGCCGGAACTGATGCTGCTCATGGTCGTCGGGCCTGACTGGCTCATGGCTTTCTCCTTGGCGCGTGAGAGAGGATCACCGGAAAGACGCTCTCAATCGACGAGCGTCAGGAGCGGCTTGCCCTTCTCGACGATGTAGGTCGCGAGCTCGGCGGCCTTGCCGCTGCCGACGTTCCTCACGGCATGCGGCGTTCCCCGCGGGATCATCAGGGCGTCGCCGGCCCGGAGCGTCACCGGGGAGCGCCCATCGAGCACGTATTCAAGGGCGCCTTCGACCACATAGACGAGCTCCTCGCCCGGATGCGTGTGGCGCTGGGCGGAAAGCCCCGGAGCGAATTCAACGAGCACTTGGACGACCTCGCGCCCGGGAATGCTCAGATCCTGCCTCACGAGGTCGGTGCGCTTCAGCCCAGCCAGAACCGCGTCCTGCGCTTTTGCTGCGAAGACAGTCGTCGCCGCGACCAGCATCGCCGCGGCGAGCGTCTTTCCAGATGATGCCATGGAGTTGGGCCTTTCTAGTCGCCGCAGGAGCCGGATCTCCCGTCGGGTGTTCTGAGCTGTGAGGCACGCGGGAACTCCTCTCGCGGCTCGCCGAAGTCGCTGCACCGGACCCTCCTCAGAGAAGCTGGCGGAGCGGTCTGAACGCGGTTCGAAGCTCGGCGGAGAGGAGCGCCGGTTGTTCCCAGGCGGCGAAGTGCCCGCCCTTCTCGAGCCGGTTGTAATGGATGAGCTTGGGATAGGCTCGTTCCGCCCAGCTCCGCGGGCATTGGTACAACTCGTCCGGAAAGGCGCTGACGGCGACCGGAACGGTGATGTCCAGCGGCGAGAAGAACGGGAGCTTGTTCTCCCAGTAGAGGCGGGCGGAAGACACTCCGCTATTCGTCACCCAATACAGTGTGACATTGTCCAGAATGTCGTCTCGCGTGAGTCCCTCCACCTCACCTTCGAAGGCGCGGGCGATCAACTCGTAGCTGCGCAAGTCGTGGTCGAGCATCCAAGCTGCGAGACCGATTGGCGAATCCTCGATGCCGTACAGGGTCTGGGGTCGGTTCCCCATCTCCTGGGCATAGGCGAGGCCCTTCTTGAAGAAGAAGGCGAGCTGGTCATAGGCCTGCCTCTCCTCCGCCGAAAGACCGGCCGGCGCCGGGCCGCCCTGGAGCGCGCTGAAGATCTCGGCTGGCACTGCGAAGGGCATGTTGGTGTGGAGGCCGATCAGCCCCGGGGCGGACTGCACGGCCATGAGTTCGGTCACCATGGCACCCCAGTCGCCGCCCTGGCCGGCATAGCGCCCATACCCGAGCCGGTTCATCAGCTCCGCCCAGGCTCGGGCGACGCGCTCCGGTCCCCAGCCGGTCGTCTTGGGCTGACCGGAGAAGCCGTGCCCGGGAAGCGACGGGATCACGACATGGAAGGCGTCCGACGCGCCGGCGCCGTGTGCCGTCGGGTTCGTGAGCGGATCGATGATCTTGAGCTGCTCGGCAATCGAGCCCGGCCATCCATGGGTCACGATCAGCGGCAACGCGTTGTCGTGCTTCGAACGAACGTGGATGAAATGAATGTCGAGACCGTCGATCTCGGTGACGAACTGAGGGAACGCGTTCAGCCGCGCCTCGAACCTGCGCCAATCGTGCTCGGTCGCCCAGTAGCGTGCGAGCTTCTCCGTCGTCGCGAGTTGAACTCCCTGGGAGGCGTCCGCCACGAGTTCCCTGCTCGGCCACTTCGTGGCGGCAATCCGCCGGCGAAGGTCGACGAGCTGCTCGTCGGGGACGTGAACCCGGAAGGGATGGATAGGGTCTCCCGCGCCGTGCCCCGTGACAGGAGAGACGCTGGCCGCGCCCAGGGCTGCTGCGGTTGCCAACAGCGCGCGGCGGTGGGGCGAGAGCGACAGTGCGGTCACGTTGGTCCTCCTCTGCCAAAAGGCTCGTCGGGCGATTGCGTCGCCGACACTGCCAGAGGGGCCGAGGTGCCGCCCGTTATCGTTTGTGAGCTGATGTCAGCGCCTGTAAGCGTCGCGCTCAGGACCCTCCGCGTGGTGCGTGCGCTCCCGATCCCTTATGGTCGGGAGCGTCCACCCGGTGGGAATTGCCCATGGCTAGCCTCTCGCGAGCACCGGCCGGTGAGCGCATATCCTTCGGCCCATTCACCCTGATCGCGAGCGAACGGCTCCTGCTGAAGGCAGGCAGGCCTGTCGAATTGGGGGCGCGGACCCTGGATGTGCTCCTGGCTCTCACCTCGCGTCCGCACGAGGCCGTGAGCAAGAGGGATCTCATGGCAATTGTCTGGCCGGACGTGACTGTCGAAGAGGGAAGCCTTCGGTTCCACGTCGCCGCTCTCCGTAAGGCGCTCGGCGACGGAAAGGATGACGCCCGGTACATCGCGACCTTGGCCGGCCGGGGCTACTGTTTCGTCGCGCCAACCTCTGCATCGGCCGATCCGGCGCCTACCCAGGCATCGGCTCCGCCTCTCATTTCGCGCAGCTACCTTCCCGCTCGCATCATCCGGATGATCGGCCGGGACGACACCGTGAGGACGCTCTCGGGCGAGCTGCCCGCTTCGCGCTTCATCACGATCGTCGGCCCGGGTGGGGTGGGCAAGACGACGGTCGCCGTCGCGGTCGCACACGATCTGGCCGAGGCATTCGAAGGCGCGATCCTTTTTGTTGATCTCGCTGCACTGAGCGATCCGACCTTCGTGGCCGCCTCCGTTGCTGCATCGCTCGGCCTTTCCGTGCAATCGGATGATCCAGCGCCCAGCATTGTCGCTTTTCTTCGCGACAAGCGGGTCCTGTTGATCCTCGACAACTGCGAACACCTGATCGAGGCGGCCGCCGGGTTGGCCGCGCGGATTATGGCCGGGGCGCCGGAGGTTCATCTCCTTGCGACCAGCCGGGAAGCTCTTCGGGTTGAGGGGGAGCATGTTCGCCGGCTGGCGACGCTCGCGGTTCCATCGGACGCGCCTGAACTCACGGCGGCAGACGCCCTCAACTACTCGGCGCCCCAGCTGTTTCTCGACAGAGGCCTGGCGAGCGGTGCCCGCCTCGAGCTCGACGACGAAAGCGTCACGCTGATCAGTGACATATGCCGCAAGCTCGATGGACTTCCCCTGGCGATCGAGCTCGCCGTTGGGCGGGTCCAGGCCTACGGCCTGCAGCAGACGGCCTCTCTGCTCGACCAGCGGCTATCTCTGCTCTGGGGTGGCAAACGGACCGCGCCGCCACGGCAGAAGACCCTGCAGGCCACGCTGGACTGGAGCTACCAGCTGCTGACCGACGATGAGCGGAGGGTTCTCGGCCGCCTTACCGTGTTCGTCGGGCAATTCACGCTGGAAGCGGCCCTGGCCGTCGTGCCTGACCTCAATCTCGACGATGGGCTGCTGATCGCGACAGTGGACGGCCTGGTGGCCAAGTCGATGATCGCCGCCCACCCGGTCGGGGCGACCATGCACTATCGGCTGCTCGAGACCACGCGCACCTATGCACGCGACATCGGGCTGGAGCGCACCGAACTCGCTGAAGTGTCTGCGCGTCATGCGCGCTACTGGCAGCGCTGGCTGGAGCCGCCGCAAGCCTCGCCAAGCGCGGCCGAGAGGGCGGCCTATCTGGCGCGCCTCGGCGACGTCCGCTCCGCCCTGGAATGGTGCTTCGGGCCCGACGGAGATCCCGTCATCGGCGTCGGATTGGCGGCCGCGGCCGCACCTGTTTTTCTCGCGATCTCCTTGTTCACGGAGTGCTCCCGCTGGTCGAAATCCGCTCTCCTCGCCCTAGATGCCGGCGGGCGCGGCGGAACGGACGAGATGCGGCTTCAGGCGGCGCTCGGGCTATCGCTGATCTTCACGAGGGGTGAAACGGAGGCTGCCCGCAAGGCCGCAGGCCGGAGCCTGGACATCGCCGGGCGACGCCGGGACACCCTCAGCCAGGTACAGTCGCTGGCGCTGCTCCACATGTTCCACCACCGGACCGGCGATTTCCGGACCGCTCTCGACTATGGGCGTCAGGCGCTCGCATGCGCCGAGGCGATGAAGGATCCTGTGGCAGCGGGGATCGGGCATTGCGCCGTCGGTGTGTCCCTCCACCACATGGGTGACATCCGCGGAGCTGGGGCGGAGCTCGAGGCGGCCCTGCAATACGCGAGGGCAGCTGCACGGCCGAGCATGATCTATCTCGGGTTCAGCCATGCCAATTGGGCGAGCGGCACCCTGGCGAGAAATCTTTGGCTGGAAGGCCGGCCGGACGAGGCCGAAGAGCGAGCAAGACAGAGCGTGGACGCCGCCGGCCTCCTGGGTCGCCCGATCTCGCTATCAATCGCCTTCAATTGTGCCGTGACCGTCTTCCTGTGGATCGGGGATCTCCAGAGTGCAGAGCACTACACGGAGCAACTCGTTGCCCACGCCGAGTCCCATTCGCTGACGCCGTTCCGCGCAGTCGGGCGAGGGTTCAGGGGTGAGCTGTCGCTTCGGCGGAACGATGCCGAGTTCGCCGTACAGGAACTGCGGGCTTGTCTGAGCGACCTGGAGGCTGCGCGCTACACGCTGCTCGCGACACCCTTCACGATCTCGCTCGCAGAGGGACTGGCCTCGATCGGCAGATCGGCGGAAGCGATGGCGTTGCTCGACGAGAGGATCCGCCACGACGAGACGACCGGAGCGCTCGCCTATCTCCCCGAGCTCCTGAGAATGAGGGGCGCGATCACGCATCGGGCAAATGCCTCGAAGCGTGCGGAAGCAGAGCGCTGCTTCAGGCAAAGCCTCGAGTGGAGCAGAAAACTCGGGACGCCAGCATGGAGCCTGCGCGCCGGATCGGATCTCGAAAGGATGCCGATCGAGCAGAGAGGCAGCTGACAACGAGGCTTTAACGCGGCCAGAGCTGGTGCGCAGATCAGAGGCGGACGGTTTTTCGATCCGCCAGCGCCCGCTCGGCGGCGAGCAGGACGTCCAGACCCCGCCACGGCTTGCGAAGCGCCCGTACTCCCTCGGGTACTGACAGCTTGTCGTCGTCCCTGCCCGTCGTGACGACCACGTGGACATGGGGCC
>JAFAEL010000171.1 GCA_023423995.1 Pseudomonadota bacterium
GCCGCACACGAGCCTCGGCGGCCTCACCCCGAACGAGTTCGCAACCCGGTCCAGACAGGACCAGAACCAGAACGGACTCTGGTTATGAACGGGGGCAATCAGGGGGCAAGGTCAGTGTGTCATTTGAACTTGGCCTCGATGATGCGTCTCACGATGGATCAGTCGGTCTTGAAGTCAGATGGGGATCGCTTTGAACAGGAACGGAATGCGTATGGGGCCCGCTACGACTACCTGCTGGGCGAATCCCGTCGGAGCGTCGCGTGTTCAAGCATTCGAGCAGAGAGAGGGGGGGCGGGCTCAACGGGTGCATCAGAAACCTCTCTCAACTGACGATTGCTACCTAAAGGAACGATGCACTTTCGATCGCAACTGGGTTGGTGACAGGAGCGATCCAGTGGCTCGTAGCGCCGTCGTTCGGCTGGGCGGAGCTTTGATTATATCCCACCCACTGCCTTAACTGCACGTGTTGCCGGAATATATCAAAAATGGGTTCAAGCTGAATTCACGAAAGAACATCAGGTGACGCTGTAAGATAGCCTACAGGTTGCCATTCGAAGTTGTCGAATTCAACCCAGGCGCGATCTGAGTGAGGACGTGGTTTGGCGCGGACTCCGTCAGATAGCTCGACCGAGGGGGCAGGTTCTGCTACAGGGCCGAACTCGAATTTGGTCAATTCATTTGATTTCATTTCGCGGACTACAGAGGCCATGCGCGGAAAATTAGAACGACTAGAGGGCGATGTGGTCGTTGGCTGGCTCTGGGATCCAGCCTCCGAAAAGCCCGCGACGTTCCAACTGCTCATCAACGGCGAGGGAGTCGGCACCTTCTCGGCTGACCAGCGTCGCGGAGACCTGCAGCGCAAGGGGATCGGTAGTGGCGCGCACGGGTTCCGCATCAGGCTGAAGCCTGAGTGGCTCACAAGTCAAAATAACAGCATCAGAATCTACCCAAATCCGAAGGGTCCTGCACTGAGTCTGGAGCTGACTGTTCATGCTCAGGTTCTGCGTTCGGAGCCATCGTCGAAGCGGCCGCCCATAACTGTGTCAGCACGTGCTTCAGGTGACGAAGGCACAGGACCCGCAAAGCTTGCCGCGGCGTCCGAGAATCCCTCGGCGGTTAGGCCTCGATCTCATCGTGTCCGTCCGGGTGGACCGGCCCGCAAGCAGCCAGAATTGGCAGCCCTAGAGCGAAAAACGCAAAGGGAACTAATCCACGCCCTCATAGAAATGGGCAAACTAACAGAATCTCAGGTCGGCCCACTGATCGAGGCCGCTTTCAAGAATGGAGAGTACGCCAGCGCAAGCGTACTTGGCGAGGCGGCTTCAGGTCTAGTGGCATCCTCATACCGGATGCTGAACAATTTAGGTCGCTCTTACCTTGAAATCGGAATGTTCGATGAAGCAATCGAGACGCTAGGACGGATTAGAAAAAGAGATCCCGTTCGGCACGGAGCTATTTATTACCTTGGTAAGGCTTACGCACGGATCAGCGACTATGAAAGCGCGTATGAGTGCTTTTTGTCGTGCATTCAAGTTAGACCGGAGGAATCCCGATATCACCTTGAGGCCGGGAGAACCGCCTTGCTGCTTCGTTTTGGCGGCTATGGCGTTCATGATGAGCAGCCAGAGTACACCAAGAAAGCATTGGCGCATCTAGAAGAGGCTGTTCGTCTAGCGCCGAGCGACCCAAGGCCAAAGCGTGACCTGACTCAGTTGCTCGTTCATACGGGCGACTTCGAATATGCCCTCGAGGTGGCCAAGCAAGCTGTGGCAGTTGCGCCGAAGCAGGAGGCCAGTTGGCTCGAACTCTCCCGTGTCTACATGCGTCTTGACAGGTTCGATGACGCTCTCAAGTCGAGCCAGAAGGCCTCCTCGCTAAACCCCAAATCCGATAGTCCGAAATTCGCGGTCAGGGTGCTTTCGCGGCTTGCCGAAGGTTCAAGGCCTCCACGCGAGATCTCGGTCGGCGGCGTCGGGTACTCTGGGCCCGAGATCTCATCGGGATCATTGAGCCTGAAGCCGCTCGACCTCAAAGGGGATCTCGAGACAGCCCTCGCCAATGCAGATGTTAAATGGGTCATCTTCGATGACCGGCAGCTCTCACGAGAACACTTGGCGGCCCTCAGCAAACGTCTTCATCCCTGGGCCGGAGGCGCAGAGCTGAACATTGGAAATGAAGCCGTCTTTCTGTGGCGACGGGAATTCCTCCTGGCGATTTTATCGTGCGGCTACCTTCCGCGCCGCCCGAACTTGCGCGAGTGTTTCGACGCTGCGACCCGGTTCGCTCTGCTATCCCGTGCCAGTGCTGGCAAGCCGAAGCTTGCTGCGCCTCGAGACGCATCCGGGCTAGTCTTACTAGTGTCGCAGTACGGGGTCCATAAATTCGGAGGTGCCGAACAATTCCTTGGGCAGATGGCTCGAATATACAGAGATTTAGGATATCGTGTTTTACTAGTAGGTACCAGGAACGAGTTCGATGAGAGGAGCGGCTCGGTGGATGGAATCGACTACGTTTTCATCAATGGATCCCCAGAGTCATTGCTACTACTTTGTCTGCAGCAACAGGCATCTATAGTTCATGTTGTGTCCGGATTGGGATACGAGATATCGGCTGCGTTGCGCTTTGTGAACATAAAGCTTGTATTCGGTATCCATTTTTGGCGAGAGATCGTCTATAACCCCACTCCATCATCGGGCTATTTTCCAGACATCGATCGGAGCTATAAGACACGTCCGGAATTCGGTTTCATCCTCGACGGGTATTCGGCCGTGTATGCCAATTCGGCATTCACACGAGGACTCGTCGAGCGAGAGTTCGGTTTTCGAACTCCCGTCATCTACTCACTTCCCGATGATCTTCAGGGCGGCGGGCAGCCAAGCCAAGCTGACCGCGATGTAGTGGTTCTGGCCAACGCGAGGGCGGACAAAGGTTTCGATTTCATGATCGAGATTGCGGCATTGCTGCCCCACGTCAAGTTCGTCGCAATCGCCAGCCAATCAGACGCGTCGGCCGCGCTCAGGACTGTGGCGCGTGCGGGTGTAAAGAACGTCGAGGTCATCTCCCGTGTGAGTAACATGGAGGAGATTTACCGTAGGGCGCGAGTCATGCTCGTCCCTAGCTTCCGGTTTGTGGAGACGTTCAGTCGCGTTGTCATCGAGGCACAGCGCTTTGGGATTCCGGTAGTAGGATCCGATCGTGGTAACGTTCCTCACCTGCTTGTCGACAGCGGGATAGCCTTACCGCAAGAGCCCGAGTTGTGGGCGAAAAGCATTGACCGTTTGTGGAGCGACGCGGAGTACTGGAGGTCCTGTTCGCGGGAGGCTCTCCGCAACTCCGAGCGGTATGCGTTCAAGGCGCAGACAGCGCGTTTGAGGGGGCTGCTTTCCGCAATGTCTGCTCCGGTGCTGGTCGGCGTGGGATCGGGACTTGGCAATGTCATCCATGCCACGCCGCTCATCCGTAATCTGGCCCGAAGGCTCAACAGACGTGTCGACGTTGTGGTCGCCGGAGACTATGCCGATCTGCTCTTCGTGGTCGCGAATGAAGAATGGGTGAGCCACGCGATGCTCCTCAACGAGGTTGCGCTTAACCGGCGTTATGAAACGGTATTCCTCACGCATTCATTTGGTTCAATGGTACCTACCTTCGCCGCAAACAACGTGATCGTGTCGCGCGACTGGGACAACTTTGCCGCAGACCACCAGCTGCACGAGGCAGAGTTTAATCTCGCCGCGGCGAGAGCGCTGCTTGATGTGACCTATGACGCAAACGACATCAGCGGCTACTATCTTGGGAACCTCCGCTACCGAACTCCGGACGCGCCACTTGTAGGGCTGCACGGCGGGTCCAAGGATGGCATCTGGGCCTCGAAGCGCTGGCCAGGCTATGCCGACCTTGCGCGGGAGCTCCAGCAAAGGGGAATCCAGGTCGCTTCTTTTGGGACCAAGGACGAATATGTAGAGGGGACGATTGATCGCACCGGTGGCACGATCGAAGAAATGGCGTCGGCTATGCTGCCATGCTCCGCCTTCGTGGCGAACGACAGCGGCGTGATGAACGTCGCAAACGCCCTCGGAATACCGCTTCTAGCCCTATTTGGGCCGACGAACGTGGATACGCGTGGGCCGTTGTCGCCCTCAAGCCGCTCACTCGCCATCCGGAAGCCCTGCGCTCCCTGTGAGATCCATCCTGCCGAACGAAAGGCGCGCTTCGCGACGGGAGAGTGCAGGTGCATCTCCGAGCTGTCGCTGGCAGAGGTGCTGACACAAACCCTCAAGCTAATCGAGAGCGCTTCTGGACGGGTCGAGACGCTTGACATGTCGTCCTAGACGACAGCTATCCCACTCGCAGTTTACAAGGAATCCACGTGTCCAGCATCATTGAAGTTCCCGTCGCTGTGGCGGAGGTCGTCGATAAGATCACAATTCTCCGAATCAAGGCGCGCCTCATCTCCGACCAAGAAAAAAGAAGAAATGTAAAGAATGAACTCGCAATTCTCGAGGGTGCCTTGCGCGCCGCTCATCCGCACATTGAAGATGATTTGCGGGATGTCTGGGATGATCTCCAGCAGGTCAACCAGGAGCTCTGGGACATCGAGGACGATATCCGAGGGCACGAGGGAAGGAAAGACTTCGGTCAAAGTTTCATCGAGCTTGCGCGTGCCGTTTACGTCACGAATGACAGGCGTGCGGCTCTTAAGAGGCAGATCAACCTTGCTCTAGGATCTGCTATCGTCGAAGAGAAGTCCTACCAAGCCTACTGAGCCCTCGTATCCGGGAGGGCTCTGTTCCGCCAAATCTGCTCCCACAAACTCGAGTCGCTGATGGGTCGTGGACCACGTCCCATCAGATGCCGAATGCATCACATTTTAGGCGGGAGGCGCAGGCTGCAACGATCGCACCAGATCGGCAGACGCAGACCCGCAGGAGCCGCGGCTGGACCATCGCCAGGCAATCAGTGACATCGTGGGCGCGCGGATCCGCCGTCCAATCTGCGGCCGCAATGCCAGTGAGCGTACGCGTCGCGGCCCTCCTCACGCCCGGGGGGCGCGATCAACTCCCGCGCCACCAATCTCGATGTAATCGTCACTACTGGTGGTGTTTCCCCGGCTCTACTCCGGGCGGTTGGCCTCTCTCGCGTCAAATGTGGTCAGAGCCAAAGCCACCGGCGCGCACACGGGCATCTGAGATCCCATAAGTTCGGTAGTTGGTGGCGTAGAATACGTCTACATCGTATACCTGATTAGAAGCTTCTAAATCATTGCCGACCTGATCGGCAGTCTGTCGGTTCCTGAACAAGCAAAAATGGGCGCCGGTGCAGTGATGCGTCTCGATCGCGCGCTGCAGATCGTTTGGGCCGCTGCCAAATGGCGGCCCGACAAAGACCTTCTTGCCGGGCTCGCCGCCCTGGCGCACTCTGTAGCGCGGCGTGAATAGTATGATCTGCCAGTCGGCCGGCGCGAGCGCGACGTGCTCGTGCATGTGCGCCCAGAAATCCGGTCGCACGTGTACATCGTCCTCGAGCAGGACAAAGTGGCCGTCGCTCGGGCTCGCCGCGAAGAGCTCGAGCGTCCTGCGGTGAGAGGTCCAGATTGAGGCGATCGCCCGCTCGCCCCGCAGTTTGCGCGCCATCCTGGGCTTGAACTCGTCCGGTAAAGAGGGGAACCGCGTCGCACTCAGGCGCATGTGGGGCCAAGGACAAGAGGCTAGAACCTCCTCCATGTGGGAGCGTCGCTCCGGCCGATCGTCCAAGTTGATATATACAACCTTCGCAACGTCTATAGTCATGGCTCGTTTTTCTGCCTACCAAACCATGATGGTGTTCGAACCAATTTCGCCACTACAATGAACGATCGGTGATTCGGGCTAACCATGATCGGAACACGAGAACTGGGACTGACGATTCTGGTGCTATTAAGCGTCAGGAGCTGTGATTACAAGGTAAAGGCGGCGCAGACCGCGACCACATGCCCGGTGCTGACGCGCATCACCGGGGAAACCACCACTCTGCGCGGTGATCTGTCCATGGCGGACGGGGGCATCACGTTCAAGTCCGCGCTGAAACGGTCCCCCATCCAGGACAGCCAATTACCGGAGGTGCATGTGCGGCGGATTGCCGGCGGCCGAGCTGGCGACGGACGTGCCTTGCGCTACGAGGTACGTGGCCCGTGCGAATCCGAGGCAGCCTGCCACCGCCGGGACGGCATGCAGAAGGTGCACCACCACGTGCTGTTCAGCGACCCGCAATACGGCGAGCGGATGCGGCAGTTCGGCAGCCTGACTGCCCGGTTTTCCGTGCGTGTTCTGGAGCTAGGGCCAAGCTGGACTATCATCGCGCAGCTCTGGCAAGGCGCACCGCACGCTCCACCCCTCGCTCTGGTAGCGCGGCGACTTGATGGGCGGCTCGCGTTGCGGTTTTCTGGGCGGAACGACGCAACCGGCTCAAGCCCCAGCGCCCATCCCGTGACCTTGAAGCAGGTTGAAGGCTTGAACTTCGACGAGTGGTACGATGTTGCTATCCAGATCGACCGGCCTGCGCAGCCCAGATCGGCATCGCTTATGACCGTCGGCCGGGCCGGGGAGGCGCTGGCCGCCACTGGACCCGCCGACGCCTCACCGGAGGTGATGATCGGTTATTCGCAGAACGGCTGCCCTTATGCCAATCAGTGCACTGTCGCGAAGCCGACCGGACTGCTCGATTTCAGCATCGGCATCTATCGGCCAGCGAGCAAGGAAACGGCGGTCGTCGACTTCGATGACATAGAAGTTCTGGGGGGCGCGCTGAGCGCTTGCCTGAAGCCCTGAAGAGGCCCGGTGTCAGTAGTTTATGCGCCTGCTCGGTAATGGGCCGTCAGAGCTGGCGGGATCGCCTGTCTTCTCGGGCCGAGGCGGCGCTAACTCGTTCAGCAGGGCCGCTCGCGTCATGTTCAGGTTGAATACATCTTGCCGCGTCTTGCGCATCAGCCAACGCAACACCGGCGAGCTTCTCGTCGAGCGGCTATCAGATGCGGCTGCTCCACGAGTCGCGAGGAACAGGGTCAGCGGGTGACGGCTCCAGTCATCCCTGCGCGCCGCCGTCGCGGCCTTCAAGCCGGCTAGTGACGAGCGCATCATGCTCATGAAAGCGCCGACCCGCCGAGTCTGGCTCCAGTTGCGAAGGCTCTTTGAGCGCGTTCTTTCCCTCTGTATCTGAAGGACAGCCCCGGGAAGCGAAATGCTGCGTAGCAGACGCGGCCGCAGCACGGGAACTGGAAGCTCAGAGAAGTACTCCGCGATCCACGCCCGAAACTTTATCGCGTCCTGCCGATGACCGAAGCCGCCGCTTTGCGACTGCACGATGCGGGCCACTGGGACCTCGTCCATAACGAGATCGCCAGCGTTGATGCCGGCCCGAATGATTTGATCAGCCAAGGCGCTCCTCGTGACGACAATGCTATTTCCAAGGCCGTCCGGTCGATACTGTGGCAGCCACGCATCGCCCAATGAGATGTCAGCGAGTTCCGCTAGAACGTCGGTGCAGAAGTCGCAAGCTCGGGCCTTGAAAAGCCCGGTCCCCCACATGTCGCCAAGGCGACGCATCTTGACTGTCCGCAGCTGCAACCCGGCATCCAAAGCGGAGAAGGAGTAGTCGTCGGCGGAACTGGCCGCATCCTTCACCCGGTATTCGGGTCGTGCATAGAGGCCGCCGACGCCCGCGCTCTGAGCCAGGAAGTCTGTGTAGGCTCGGCTCTTAAGACCGCCACAGACAATCCCGAGCAGGAATGGGATCTTCTGGATGAGATGAGGGTGGTAGTGCTGTTTAAGACGCAGCGCTTTGATGAAGCAGGGCACGCCAGAGACTGCCACTCGCCCGTGGACGCTCTCAATAGCAGCAAATAGACCATCGAGCGAAACTGGAAAGTAGCGGGTCTTTGACTGCTGCAATATATCTTCTGATCGGTCGATCAGCTTATAGCGATAGCCACTGCCATTGTCGCTCTGGACAACAAACAGGTGATCGACGTCGCCGCGCGCAAGTAGTTGCGCAAGAACATATGTGGCCACGCCGCCGGATGAAGAAGTAGGCCGGTACATCTTGCTGAAGCCGATGTAGGTGTTCTCAAATCGGCCGGCTCGGTCATCGAATTTTGACGCATTCGGCAGGAAGATCTTGCCAAGCGCATCCTCGTCCTTGACCTCCTTGTCAGGGCGAGGGTTGAACGGGCACACGCGAACCGCCTCGGTAGGCACCGGTCCGGACTTCGAGCGCGGCACGAGAAAGCCGTCGTCGCTCCACATCATCGCAAGCGTGTTTCCCGATTCCGAAACGCAGACGCCGCAACCGGAGCAGAGGACCCCTAGCGGGTTGTCGTGGGGCTCGCTAGATGCTCCGTTAGGGGCAACCTGCCCAGAAAGGGCGGGCGGAGAGTCAAGGCCTGGGCCGGTTAGCGGCCCTCCGCCTACATCGGTACCGCTGGACAACGCCGCTTCGAGAAATGCAAACGACTCGGCCCGTAAAGCCTTGAGCCGGCCGTTCACCGGCTCCCAATCGATCGGCCTGAGCATCCGGTCGATATCGATCTCTGACGATGTAACTACGAGTCTCTCCTCAAGCCCGAACATCGTCATGAGCGAAGTGAACCTCGCCATGCCTCGGGCCGGGTTCCCATAGGCGATGAAGGGCTTGTTGAAGAGGATCGAAAATACTGCGCCGTGGAACGAGTCCGTCAGTACGAAGGCCGCGCTCTGAAAGGAAGCTAGCCAGCGTTCCGCCATTGTATCGCCGCTCTTGCTGGTAGGTCCGGTCGTTCCGAACGCATGGCCGCTGGTGGTGAAGGCTTCGGCGGACAACCGCTTGGACAAGACATCAACAATGCGAGCTTTGTCGTCGGTGGCATCTAAGATGTAAGCTAGCAGTCGATTGCCGTCCGGCTGGGATCTGCCCGATGGCAACAGCCGGGCGTAATGATCGGGCGTCAGCAATAGCGTGGGGTCTAGCACGTGTCGGGCCTCGACCCCGAGATGACGGCGGCAGAGTGCGACAGCGCTATCTTCTCGAACGGACACAGCGTCGAATTGTCCGATCAAGTCGGAAGCGATGCGAGTCTGCTCGGGGCTGAACTCCCAGCGGGGAGTGCCGAACGATGCCGCGTAGCTGACCCTCCGGATGCGGTGGCTGTCGTCGGGAAGGAATCCCAGGAAGTAGTCGGGCAGGATGGACTTGGCATACCGGGGGCGCCAGACTTGGTCGCTTCCTACGACGAGCGCATCGAGGCCGAAGCCGCCGATGTCGCGCGCTAGCTGCTTGGTGGAGTAGAACGACTTCGAGACTGGCGCGATAGAGAAACCGGTCGGCCCACTGCGTCCCATCTCGATTGGCCGCCCGAGGAGGCGTTTGTCCTGTTCGTCCTCCGGCACCGCGTCTTCTTGGAAATCCGGCGGCGTGTAGCGCCGGTTAATCAGAATAGGCTCGTGCCCGATCTGCCGTAACGCCTCCATCAGTGCGTAGGCCTGAAGATTTCCACCAACATTGGAATGCAGGGGGAGAGTTAGAACCCCGACCTTTAGCGGGCCCGAGCGCACGCGCCTCGGTGCCACACGGCTATGTCGTTGAGGGTCGGATGAGCTCGCCGCAGCCGCGATCAGTTGCCGGTCGATCTCGGCGAAGAGCGTCAGCGCACGCGCTTGAATAAGGCTCAAGGCGTCGGCCAGTACTAGGTCGCGGGCGATATGCTCCTTCCGCGCTTGGCTGGCCATGATCCGGACGTTCGGCGCATAGTGGCGCTGGACGAGGTCGAGGGACACGAGGCCTGCCGTATCGGGCGTGACGTTGAACGCAAACTTGACCCCACCGCGGTCAAAATCGATGACACAGCAGAGTCCTTGGTAAATCCAGATCTTCGCGACAGATGGGCCGAGCCTATTGGCCTGCACCATCTCTGCAAGAGCATCGGAGATTTCTCTGAACATCGCCACTCCACGAACATAAAACTAACAGTCGCCGCATCGTCGTGCGGCCCGGCCCGGGAGACGTGCCGCGATATTGGGCCTCAGGCACCACTGATGCGACAAGGCAAACTCGACCTGCGGCGCATCGACGGCGACGATTTATAGCCGATCACCTCCCGCAAAAGGAGGGAAGAGCCTAGATAGGCCTGCCAGCCGCCTCGACGCGCTTTTGCCGACAGAGGCACCGACAGCACAAGATGATGCAACCCCCAAGCTCACTTGCGGCGTCAGTTCGCTCAGGACGCACCGTACTTTCAACCTTTTTGAGCCTTCGTTCCGAAGCTCTGGCCGACCTGAGGAGACGAAGAGAGCCCAACTGCTGGGGTAGGCGCTGGGGTGATCAGCAGGGCTACGAAGGTTTTGTTAGGTGAATCAATGGTATAGGATGGACGTTGCCCGGACCCCCTCTCCGCCAGTTACCGCCCGGGCCGCTGAACGCGTTGGGATTGCACCCAGAATAGCCGGGAAGGGCATTGGACCCTGGTCATGCAGACCGTTGCGCCTCCGACTGCGGGGCGACGTGGTCCTTTTCGGATGGTCCGTCCCATGGTTGCCGCGGGAGATCGCGGCTTCCGGCAGGTGGGCAAGCCTTCGAGGCCTGCGGGAATCGAAGAACGATCCACGCGCCCTTGGATGGATCAGGTGCGCCGGACATCGCTCTCTATGAAATCATTTCGAGGTCGATCGCCGTCTCGTATTTCACCCGGTTCAGATTGAAGCTGGTGCGGAAGCGCCGGATGTTGTGTTCGTTGGCCAGAACTTCACGCACAAACGCGTTGTAGTGCTCCATGTCGCAGCAGGTGACGACGAGAAGATAGTCGCTTTCGCCTGAGATGAAGTAGCACTGCTGAACCGCCTTCTGGGCAGCGATCTTGCGCTCGAAGGAGGCGAGGACATCCTCGCGCTGGCGATCGAGCTCGACGCTCACGAAGGCGATCAGCGTATTGCCCACGCGCGCCGGATCGACGATCGCGACCTCTCTGCTGATGTACCCTTCCTCGTGCAGACGCTTCACGCGCCGCGAGCACGGCGCCGGCGAGAGCCCGACGCGTTCGGAGAGCTCGAGGTTGGAAATCCGGCTATCTCTCTGAAGAACATCGAGGATTTTGCGATCCATCGCGTCCAGAGCCGCCGCCCCCCGTCGAGGTCCAGCAGAGAGATTGCTTCGGGAGGTCGTTTTTCGCATCAGGATTGCTGATCCGCGCCCTACGGGAGCAAGCAATCGAGCATGGAATGCCGAATATCGCAACCCGGCGCAATTACGAATGAAATATAGTGCAGGAACGTAGCCAAGGATCGAGCCCATGATCTCCGCCGCCGTTCCAGCACCTCTCTCCCGAACCCGCCCCGCAACGACGCTCCGCCTCGACCGATTTCCGCGCCATAGCCTCACCTTCGGTCCGAGCCCGATCGAGCGCATGGACAGACTGACGGCGCATCTGGGCGGCCGGGTCGAGATCTTCGCCAAGCGCGAGGACTGCAATTCCGGTCTCGCCTTCGGGGGCAACAAGACCCGCAAGCTCGAATACCTGGTCCCAGAGGCGCTCGCGCAGGGCTGCGATACGCTCGTCTCCATTGGAGGCGTGCAGTCCAATCACACCCGTCAGGTCGCGGCCGTCGCCGCGAAGCTCGGCCTCAAGTGCCGGCTCGTGCAGGAGAGCTGGGTCAACTGGCACGACGGTGTCTACGACCGTGTTGGCAATATCCTGCTTTCGCGCATCATGGGCGCGCAGGTCGAACTGGTCGACGAGGGCTTCGGCATCGAGTTCAAGCGTTCCTGGGAGGACGCCATGGAGGACGTCCGCCGGGCGGGCGGCAAGCCCTACGCCATCCCGGCGGGCGCCTCCGACCACAAGCTTGGCGGTCTCGGCTTCGTCCATTGGGCCGAGGAGGTCCGGATGCAGGAGGCCGAACTCGGCCTCACCTTCGACTATGTCGTGGTCTGCTCGGTGACCGGCTCCACGCAGGCGGGCATGGTGGTCGGCTTCGCCGCGGATGGCCGCGCCGACCGCGTCATCGGCATCGATGCCTCGGCGGAGCCGCAGAAGACGCGCGACCAGATCAGGCGCATCGCCCAGCGGACGGCGGATCTCGTCGAGCTCGGCCGCGACATCGACGACGCGGATATCGTGCTCGATACCCGTTTTGCCGCCCCGGAATACGGGGTTCCGTCGGAGGGAACCCTCGAGGCGATCAGGCTCTCGGCCCGCCTCGACGGCATGCTGACCGACCCCGTCTATGAGGGGAAATCGATGCACGGCATGATCGAACTCATCCGGGAAGGCACGATCCCGCCGGGATCGCGGGTCCTCTACGCGCATCTCGGCGGCGTTCCGGCGCTGAACGGCTACAGCTATCTGTTCCGCAACGGCTAGCGGCCGTGAGCGGCCTCTCGATGATCGTGCGGCTCCAGCCGGAACCGCGCGCCGCGATCGAGATCCTGCTCGCCCGAATCGATCTCCTGACAATGGGCGGGGAGGCGGAACTCGCCCAGTTCGGCCAACAGCGCCATGCGCCCGGCTTTTCCGAAAGGAGGCCGGGCGCTCCGTTCGTCCTCGTGGTGGCCTTCCCGTCCACCGCAGTCGCCGAACGCTTTCTCTGCAGCAACGCGGACCTGCTTGCGGCGGCCATCGAGGGTCCGTTGTTCTTCGAACCCTCGGAGCACGGCACATCCAATGTGCTGCCACCGATTTTCGCTTGAGCCGAGCGCTCCACCGGCAGGGGAGCGCCGACCAGCCTCGGTCGAGCGATGTCGGCCGGACATCCGACGGACAGACAATGAGAGAAAAGCACGTTCTCGTGGTCGACGACGATGCGTCCATTCGGGACCTTGTCGGCGACTACCTCTCCGATCACGCCTTCCGTGTGAGCCGCGCGGCGGACGGAAGCGCCATGGAACGAACGCTCTCGCGCGTGTCGCCTGACGTCATCCTCCTCGACCTTCAGCTCGGGAACGAGGACGGACTCGACCTTCTGCGAACCGTTGCAAGTCGCGCGGACACGCCCGTGATCATCATCACCGGAAACCGGCGCGACGAGGCCGATAGGGTGGTCGGGCTGGAACTCGGGGCGGACGACTACATCACGAAGCCATTCGGCCTGCGAGAGTTGCTGGCGCGGGTCCGCGCCGTGCTCCGGCGGGCGGAGGCCGGCAACGCCGCGGCCAGGCGCAGAGCCGACCGTTCGGTCTATCGGTTCGCCGGTTGGGAGCTTTCGATGCGGGCGCGCCGCCTCAAGGCACCGGGCGGGCAGGAGGTGAAGCTGACCGCGGCGGAGTTCAACCTCCTCTCGGCCTTTCTGCGCGCGCCACAGACCGTGCTCTCGCGGGAGCAACTGCTGAATGCGAGCCGGGTGCATGACGACGAGGTCTACGATCGCTGCATCGACGTGCTGATCCTGCGGCTCCGCCGCAAGCTCGAACCCGATCCCAGGCTGCCGACGCTCATCACGACCGAGCGCGGGATGGGCTACGTGCTCGCAGCGAACGTCGAGGTGATCTGAGGTCGCGACCTGCGAAGGCCGCGCCGGCCCCGCCCAGCGCTGCCTAATGCTCTGACCCATCCTCGGGTCCACAATGGTTCAGCTCATGCAGTAAAAGTATTATATCCGCGGGCATCAGGTCGCGTGTTGTCCATGTAACGCGATCGTGGATCAAAGAAACATCCCCGCTCAATCCGGGTAGTATCCCCAAAGTCGAGGGGCAACCGAGCATCGTTCATCTGGCGATAGATAAATCCGCATCTTCTCTGGCGGTCGGATCTCTCAACGGACGGAATGCCAATCGAGGACCTTCGACATGGAAATGCACACGACGCAATCTTTGCTCTCCATCCACGGCATCGCCCGGTACCCGGTTCGGCACGAGGCGGATTGGGCCGGAAGAGGCATGGCCGTGATCGTTCGGCTCTGGCGGGCTTGGCGTGCCCGCGAGGTCGTCCGTCGCGCCGCACGCGAACTTCTCGAGATGGACGACCGGATGCTCGCCGATATCGGGATCGATCGCTCGCAGATCGATGACGCAGTCCGGAACGGCCGCGGCAGGTCCGGCGTCGTGGTTCACTTCCGGTCCAGGAATGTGCCGCATTTCCAGCTCTGAGAAGCAGGAAAGCAGCCCGGGCGGACGATGCGGTCCAGTTCGGCAAGATGCGCCTTCGGCATCGAGCGCGAGCGGCTTCGCTGCCGCTCCAAGGTTTCGTTTGAACCACAACCTCCGAGATCTGAAGCGCAGCGGAAACCGCGCGCCGCCAACAGGTGGTCGTCGATCAGGCGAGGTCGAACCCCTCGCGCCTCAGGAGAAACCCCATGTTCACGACGCGCCGTGTCCTGATCGCTGCCGCCGCAGCGAGCCTCCTCGGTGTCGCGCAGGCTCAAGCCGATCCCGCTCCGGGCGAAGCGGCGAAGAACGTCGTCCTGGTGCACGGTGCCTTCGCGGACGGCTCGGGATGGCGCGGCGTCTATGACAACCTGGCCGCGATGGGATACCGGGTCAGCATCGTCCAGAACCCGCTGACCTCCCTCGCCGAGGATGTGGCCGCCACCCGACGAGTGATCGATCGTCAGGACGGCCCGACGATCCTGGTCGGCCACTCGTATGGCGGCACCGTGATCACCGAGGCGGGCATCCACCCCAAGGTAACCGGCCTTGTCTACGTCTCCGCCCTCGCGCCCGACGTGCGCGAGTCCACGATCGATCAGTTCAGGGAATTCCCCTTGTCGCCCGACCTCGTCATCGAGGAGCTACCCGACGGGTTCGCCTTCGTGAACGGCTACAGGTTCAAGACGGCCTTCGCCGGGGATGCGAGCGAGGCAGACGCGGCCTTCATGAGGGACTCGCAGGTCGCGACCGCCATGTCCGCCGTCAAGGCCAAGGTTTCCTGGGCGGCTTGGCGAATCAAGCCGAGCTGGTTCGTGGTCGCGACCGCGGACAACGTGATCAATCCCATGCTGTTGCGGCAAACCGCGCGCCGGATCGGTGCCGTCACCGAGGAGATCCCCGGCAGTCACTTCGTCTTTCATACCCAGCCCAAGGCCGTGGCCGACGTCATCGATCGGGCCGCCAGGGCTGTCGGACGGGTAAAGCGTTGACCGGGAAGAACCCACCCCCGGACGGGGCCGGCTCGGGACCCGGAGCCGCCGTTCCGCGTCTCGATCCGCACGCGCCCTGAACCGATCGGCTCACTCCCCGCCATCGGGTGCCTTTCCGTGCGACGTGTGCCGACGGGTCGACGCTGGCCTCGGACTGGCTGCCATGCGTTTTCCAAACTCCGCCGCCGCCAGATAGGCGGCGGTAAGCGCGATGATGCAGCCCCAGATCGTCCCGGGAAGCGCAACGAAGCCAAGCGGGGCGCCGATCTCGGACGCGAGCAGCAGCGCGCAACCGAGCGCCAGGAGCGAGCTTGCGGAGAGCGCGGGATGCGGCCGCCCCTTCAGCGATGGCCCGTTCGTCCGGATCACGAAGACGACGAGGATCTGGGTCGCCATCGACTCGACGAACCATGCGGTCCGAAAGGTTGCCGCGTCGGCTTCGAACACCCAGAGCAAGAGACCGAACGTCGCCATGTCGAAGAACGAGGACAGCAGGCCCATGACGAGGGCGAACCGCAACACGCCGCGAATGTCCCAGTTGTGAGGCTCTGCCATCTCCTCCGGCTCGACCGTATCGAACGGTATCCCGAGCTCCGAGACGTCGTAAATCAGGTTGTTGATCAGGACTTGGATCGGGAGGAGCGGCAGGAAGGGCAGTAGCAAGGGCGCCGCCGACATCGACACCATGTTCCCGAGGTTCGAGCTCGCCCCGGCTCGCACATACTTCATGATGTTCGAGAAGGTCCGCCGCCCTTCCTCGGCGCCGTCCGCGACGACCCCGAGGTCCTGGTTCAGCAGGATGATATCCGCCGCCTCGCGCGCGACATTGCTGCCCTCGGCAACCGAGAGGCCGACATCGGCTGCCCGGATCGCCGGGGCGTCGTTGATGCCGTCGCCGAGGAAGCCCACCACATGGCCCCGCGCCCTGAGCGCGCGCACGATCCTGCTCTTCTGCTCGGGGGACACGCGTGCGTAGAGATCCGTATGCGAGGCGCGATGCGCCAGCTGAGTGTCCGTCAGCCGCCCGATGTCTTCACCGGTGAGGACGCCACGCGCCGGCAGGCCCAGCTCGCCGATGAGGTGGCGAACCACTCTCGGGTCGTCCCCGGAGATGATCTTGACGGCGACGCCCTTGCCGCGAAGCCGCGCGATCGCTGCCGTGGCAGAGGCCTTGGGGGGATCCCGAAAGAGGCAGAACCCGGCGAGCGCGAGATCGTTCTCGTCCTCGAGGCCGATCGTCGTGCTTCCCGGTGCTCGCTTCCATGCCACCGCGAGCAGGCGGAAGCCCTGCTCTGCGTGGGCCTGGCAGAGTGCGCCGACGCGCTCCCTCATCCGATCGTCCATGGCGCCCGTCGGCCCATCCGGGAGACCGAGAGCCGGGCAGAGCGGCAGGACGTGCTCGGGGGCGCCCTTGATAACGATCAGCCGCTCCCCTCGCGTCTCGGCCAGCACGGCCGAGCGCCGTCGTTCGAAGTCGAACGGCGCATCGGCGATGCGCGTCCATTGCTGTGCCTCGCCGTCTCCGCCCCCCGCCAGGATCGCGGCATCGAGCGGCGTCGTGAGCCCGGTCGAGAAGCGACTGTTGACGCGAGCGAGTTCGGCAACGAGTCCGGAGCGAGCACCCGACGATGTCACGGCTTCCGCCAACTCGACCTCCGCTTTGGTCAGGGTTCCGGTCTTGTCGGTGCAGAGCGTGTCCATCGCGCCGAGGTCATGGATGGCCGGTAGCGATCGGACGATCACCTTGCGGCCGGCCATCCGCACGGCGCCTCGGGCCAGGGTCACGGTCATGACCATGGGCAGGAGCTCGGGTGTGATCCCGACCGCGATGGCGACCGCGAAGAGAAAGGACTCGAGCGGAGGACGATGAAGCGCCAGCTGCGAGAGAAGGACGAACAGCAGGAGGAAGATCGTCAGCCGCAGCACCACGATCCCGAGCCGATGCAGCCCGCGTTCGAGAGCCCCGGGCGAGCCGGCCGAGCGAAGCTCCGCTGCGATCTGGCCGAGGCGCGTCCGGGCCCCGGTCGCGACGACCCAGAGCTTGGCGTCTCCGCTCACCAGGGCGGTGCCGGCAAACAGGGCATTGAGGTCCGTGAGAGCCGACCTGTCTTCCCGCGCAGATTCCTTGTCGACCGGGTAGGGCTCGCCCGTCAGCAGCGCCTCGTCAGCCCGCGCCGAGGTGGAGGACAGGATCACGCCGTCCGCGGGCACGAGATCGCCTGCCCTCAGGAGGGCGATGTCGCCGGGTACGATCCGGTCGATCGGCACCCCGACCGGCGAGCCATCCCGCAGGATCGTGGCCACAATCGCAACCGACCCCTGGAGCGCGGCCACGGAAGCCTCGGCGCTATGCTCCTGGACGCTCTCGAGAGTGACCGAGAGCAGAACGACGACCGCGATCGTCGCGAAACTCGCCCAGTCCCCTGCGATCGCCGAGACCAGCGCCGCCGCAAGCAGGATCGCGACGAGCGGCTCTGCCAGCTTTCGCGCGATCCGGAGGACGAGCCGACGCCTGGCCGGAGGCGACGCCAGGTTTGGACCAAAGCGAGACAAGCGCTCGGCCGCCTCCTGGGAGGTGAGACCGGCCGGTGCGCACCCGACCCTGTCCGCGATCGCCGCGAGCGTTCCCGTCCAGAAGGAAGGCGCATCCTGCCTACCGCGCAGGCCGGCGAGACTCCTCGGGGACGGGATCGCGCCATTCGGAATGCCGTCCCCGGTCGCCATGCCGCTTCAAGGCTTGCGCCAGCCGAGAGGCTGAAGGGGCGCGGGCAGGGCTACACGAACATCCTCCCGCCCCCGGGGATGTTCAGCCATCGGTGAGGTGCCGCGCGATCTCGGCGGCCGAAAGCTTCGTCAGGTCCTTTGCGATCTCGGCCGTGAGGCTCGCCCGCAATTCGGCAGACATCTCATCGCGCAGGATCGCCAGGGTGCGAGGTGGCGCCACGAGGATGATCCGCCTCGAAGGCCGAGCGCGATGGTGTTCCTCCAGCTGCCGCCCGACCTTCAGGACGAACGCCTCGGCGGCTGCCCCGTGGAAGTCCTCCTGCTCCACGGAGCTTCGATGAGAACCCGAGGTAACCCTCCCGGGTCTGTCCGAGCCCTGGTCACGCGTCGGCGGATTCTCTTCCAGCTCCAGCACTTGCCCCAGGTGCAGGTCCGGCGACACCGCACCTCCGCGGTTCTCGAGAAACAGGGCCTTCCTCCCGTCGCAGACGAGGACACATGCTTCGTGGGGGATGGTGATTGGCGCGGACATCGAATGCTCCCGCTCTCATCCCGGCATAACGCCTGGGAACCCGATTATGTCATGGCGTCCCGATCCGTCCTCCGTCCACGTCACCGCACCGCAGGGTGCGACTTCGGGCGACCGCTCCCTTTCGCCTAGTTGGCTGGGTTGAGCCGGATCGTGCAGAGCAGCAGCCCGGTCTCGTCGACGACCTCGAGCCGCCATCCATTCCAGTCCCGGAGTGGTTCGGAGTACTCGGCGCGGAGTTCCGCGATCGCCTGGACAGCCTTGTCCCGCGCTTCGGCAACGCTGCTCACCTCGACACCTTGCCGGTCGAGCATCGGGCCATCGCCGCCCATCAAGTGGAAGTAGCAGCGCAACGCGAGTTCCTCGGCCTATCCGTCGCCCTCCTGGCCTTCCAGCCTACGGTGCCGCCTTCGGTCCGGCGCGTGGCCGCCCCGCTTCCTTCCAGGCTCGCAGGATGTCGCAGAGCTTGAGCCGGTCCGCGTGCATCATGGCCTGCATGATCGGCTCGGCCAGAAGCTCGCCCAAACCCGGCTCGTGGTGATGGCGTGTGCTCGCTCGGCCGCCTTGATCCGCTCGGCGGGAAGCATTGCTGGATCCGCCCTGGAGAACCCGGATCTCGCCTCCCGGGATCCGCCGCAGCTGCGCCTTGATGTGCTCGAGGGCGTCTCGATGAGTTGGCCGCATGGGCATGGGCTTGCCTCAAGCGTGGAAGTCTGAGGGCCAAGGCTGCCGCGCACGGGGGAAGCCCGCCTTGATCTCGATCAAACCGTTGCAACTGCCGAACGACCGGGAGGGAGGGCAGCTTGCCGTCGATGCGACTGGCCTCGGGCTACTCCACGCCGCGATGTCAAAGAGCCAGCGAGGGTTCAGGGGCGGGGGCGCCCTCCAGGCGGGAGGCCGCGATGCGGCCGGCGAGCAGGAGCGCGTTACGGGTGGCGCCGGGATGCGCAATGCCCTGGCCGGCGATGTCGTAGGCCGAGCCATGGGCAGGCGTGCAGATGGGAAAGGGAAAGCCGCCGAGCAGCGTCACGCCGCGCTCGAAGCCGAGCAGCTTCATCGCGATCTGCCCCTGGTCGTGGTACATCGTCAGCACGGCGTCGAAGGCGCCCTTGGTGGCGCGCAGGAAGACGGTGTCCGACGGGAACGGGCCGTCGGCGCGGACGCCCTCCCGCTGCGCCGCCTCGACGGCCGGGCGGATGACCTCATCGTCCTCGTGACCGAAATTCCCGCCATCGCCGGCATGCGGATTGAGGGCCGCGACGGCGATCCGCGGCGCGTCGAACCCGGCCGCCCGCATGGAGGCGTCCGTGAGCCGGAGGCCGCGCAGCACGCTCGCCTCGGTGATCAGGCTCGCCACCTTCGAGAGCGGCACGTGGG
>JAFAEL010000185.1 GCA_023423995.1 Pseudomonadota bacterium
GGCGTTGTGCGGCGGGATCGAGGTCGCCATGCCGACCGCGATGCCCTGCGCACCGTTCGCGAGCAGGTTGGGGAAGGCGGCCGGGAGCACGGAGGGCTCCTCGGTGGTGCCGTCGTAGTTGGGCCGGAAGTCGATCGCGTCCTCGTCGATGCCTTCCAGCAGCCGGCGCGCGACATCCGTCATGCGCGCCTCGGTGTACCGGTAGGCCGCAGCGCTATCGCCGTCGATGTTGCCGAAATTGCCCTGGCCGTCGACGAGCGGGTAGCGGGAGGAGAAGTCCTGCGCGAGCCGGACCAGAGCGTCGTAGATTGCCTGGTCGCCATGCGGATGGAACGAGCCCATCACGTCGCCGACGATCTTCGCGCATTTCTTGAACGGCCCGCCCGGGTTCAGCCGCAGCAGGTTCATGCCGTGCAGGATCCGGCGATGGACCGGTTTCAGCCCGTCGCGCGCATCGGGCAGCGCACGGTGCATGATGGTCGAGAGCGCATAGGCGAGATAGCGCTCCTCGAGCGCATCGCGCAGATTGACGATCTCGACGCCGTCATTATCCGGCGGGTCGACGGGTTTGTTCATGCTCTGTCTCAGACCGAATCAGTACGCAGGTCGGAGGCGACCATACCCGATCCGGGTTTGTTCTGGGTTGCGAGCGCAGCTTGCGCGACAAATCGCGCCCGCTCGTCCGGCGCGGTACGCCCCTGGGGGCTCCACACATGGGCATCCAGGAAGAAGGAGGTCAGGCGGAACCCGGCCGCGATCTCGGCCTCGTCGGGATGCGGGAGTTCCGCCTCTCCGCGCAAGAAGCCGGGCAATGGCAGCAGGCGGTCACGGTAGGGCGCGCCGGCGGCGCGGCTCACGGCCCGCCCGCTTTTCGGCGAGACATAGGCGAGATCGTCCGCCTGGCCGGTCGCTGCGCAGGTCGCGAGGTCCAGCCCGTAGCCGAGCTCGGCGAGCAGCATCAGCTCGAAGCGGATGAACAGCGCCGGCGCGAGGCTCGCCTCGTCGAGGTGGTCGAGGAGAAAGAGCGCTGCCGCATAGAGGCCCGGATGCGGGTCCCGCTCGGGCAGGAGCCGCAGATGCAGCGCGAGCGTGCCGACGCCATAGAGCGCCATCGGCGAATTGAGGAGCCGGGCGGAGCGCAGCGTCTCTGCCTCGACCGAGTAGTGCCCGATATGCTCGTCGAGACGCGCCCGCCAAGTAGCGGCGACGGTGTTTCCCGCCTGGAGCACCGGCGCCATCCGCCGCGAGCGCCCGCCATGGACAAGGCCCGCATGGCGGCCGTGCTCGCGCGTCATCAACTCCAGGATGACGCTCGATTCGCCATGGCTGCGGGCGCCCAGCACGATGCCCTCGTCAGACCAGTGCACGGCCCGACATCCTCCTTAGCTCGCGAGACAGGCTTCGTGCCGCCTGTTAGCAGAAACCGACCCAACTTGAGAGCCGAGCCATGCTGTCCGACCGCATCGAGAACAAGTGGATCGAGGCGTTCTGCGAGCTCTTCCTCCGCTGCCGCGTGGGGCAAGGCGACGCGGTCGCGATCCTGTCGGAGACGGGCTCCCGGCAGCTCAACGTCCACCTGGCCGAACTCGCTCTGCTGCGGCTCGGGGCGAAGCCTTTCCACCTCGTGCTGCCCACCGCCCGCAACCCGCACCCTGTCCCGGTCCGCTCCACCGGGGCCAGCGAGGCGATCGGCGGCTCGCGACCGGTGATCGAAGCCTGCAAGGCCGCCGGGTTCGTGGTCGACCTGACCCTCGAGGGATTGATGCACGCGCCCGAGACGGCCGAGATCCTGAGATCCGGCGCCCGCATCCAGGTGATCTCCAACGAGCATCCGGAGGCGCTGGAGCGCTTTCGCCCGGACGATACGCTGGAAACGCGCGTTCGGGCTGCCGCGAAGCGGCTCCGGTCCGCGAAGGTCATGCGCGTCACCTCCCCGGCCGGTAGCGATCTCACGGCCCGCATGGAAGGCGCCGCGACCGTGGGGGTATGGGGCTGGACGGACCGGCCCGGCACCCTCGCCCATTGGCCGGGCGGCATCGTCGTCTCCTTCCCGAAGAGCGGGAGCGTCGACGGCACGCTGGTACTCGCCCCGGGCGACATGAACCTGACCTTCAAGCGCTACATCGAGAGCCCCATCCGCCTCACGCTCGAGGCGGATTACGTCACCGCGATCGAGGGGACGGGTCCGGACGCGATGATGATGCGCCGCTACCTGGGGGCCTGGGGCGACCGCGAGGCCTATGCCGTCAGCCATGTCGGCTTCGGGCTGAACGAGAACGCCCGCTACGAGGCGCTCGCCATGTACGACGGCCGGGACACGAACGGGACGGAACTGCGCGCCGTGGCCGGCAACTTCCTGTTCTCGACCGGCGCCAACGAGTTCGCGGGCAGGCACACGGCCGGACATTTCGACCTGCCCATGATGGGCACCACGATCGAGCTCGACGGCGAGGCCGTCATCCGGGACGGGATCGTCCAAGAGGTCTTCGGCTAAGGTCACCCGCAAGGCTCAGGTCGAAGCGCGGCTCCTCTGACCCTCAGGCCGCTGGACGGATCCTCGCGGCGCGCTCCGCCTGCAGGCGCAGGTTCGACATCACGCTCTCTCCCGTCGCGACGGCCGAGCGCGACTTGCCGCGGGACTTCGCCTCGTAGAGGGCCGCGTCCGCCGCCGCCATCAGACCGTCGAAGTCGGAGGCATGCTCGGGCGCAAAGGCGATCCCGACGCTCACGCCGACGCGGGCCGTGTGCCCGTCGTCGAGGCGATAAGGACGTCCCCCGATCTCGGCGATCAGCCGATCCCCCAGCTTCAGGACGGCCATGCGGTCTTGCCCGTCCGCGATGACCACGAACTCGTCCCCACCAAGTCGCGCGGCCGTGTCGGCCGTATCGAGCACGCCGCTGAGCCGATCGGCCACGAGACAGAGAAGCCGGTCTCCGGCGAGGTGCCCGAAGCTGTCGTTCACGCTCTTGAACCCATCCAGGTCGAGATAGAGCAACGCCAGTGGCCGGGGCGTCGCCCCGTCGCCCATACCCCGGTCCTCGAGGATGCGCGCGAGCCCCGCCCGGTTTGCGAGGCCCGTGAGATCGTCGTGCCGGGCGCGACGGTCATTGTCCCGCTCCGCCTTCATGGTGGTGACGAGCAGACGGTTCAGCTTCCAGGAAGCGACGCCCATGCTGGCGAGATAGAACGGGATCTGGAAGAGGGTCACGAGGAGGATCGGCTCGCCGGCCACGAGGGCGGCCAGGCAGCACGGCCCGAGGCTCAGGAAGATCATGGCGCAGGCGAGCCGCGGCGCGCCGAAATTGCGGAAGCAGATCCCGCCCACCATGGCGGCCGCCGACAGGCACGCGAGCGTCGCCACGACCCAATCGCCGCTCACGATGGAGATGAACGTGCCATAGCCCACGCTGGCCGCCCAAAGCAGTGCGAGCGCCATGTACCAATCCGTATAGGTCCGGCGGCCCTCCCGGGCGGCTCGCTTCGCGTGAACCAGGATCGCAAGGCGGGCGGCGCAGATCGCCAGTTCGAGGACGAGCCAGACGAGGAACGGCGGGTGCGGCTGGCGCACCGCGCACAGGATGGCGACGAGAATTGTGTTGATGACGCCGCCCGCGAAGATCGGCAGCGTGCCGTACAGGCTGCCGATCAGCGCGACCCGGATGTCCACGGGCACATCCCGGCCCGCATGAGCGAGCCAAGCGGTCAGACGCCAGCGCGGCAGGCTGTATCCCTGAGCGCCGTCGTCAATCGCCATACCGTCCTCTCGATAGCGCTCCGAGAGGAGGCCTGTGTGCCCTGCTTATTGTCCCCGGAAGGTCACCGCTCCCTTAAGATGACATGGCGGGATCTCGGATTTTTGAGCAGGTCAGCCATGACGTCCGGCGGCCGAGCCGTCTTCGCTAATGCGCGACGATCTCCGGCACCCGGTCCGCCGGGGGGGTGTTGCGGGAGCGGCCGATGCGCGGGATGCCGTCGATCACGACCATCCCGATTCCCGGCAGATCCCCGAGTTGCACGCATTCGAGCAGGTCCTTGCCGGCCGAGTGCTGCGCCCGGTCGAGCAGCACGAAGTCGGCCGCGCGGCCGACCTCGATGATCCCGCAATCGAGCGAGCGCATGCGGGCCGTGTTGCCGGTGCCGAGGCAGAACGCGACCTCCGCCGGCAGATCGCCGAGCGAGGACAACATCGAGATCATGCGCAGGATGCCGAGCGGCTGGACGCCGGAGCCGGCCGGACCATCCGTCCCGAGGATGACGCGCTCGAGCTGGTCCATCTCGCGCGCCACGCGGAGGGTGTAGAGCGCCGCCCGCTCGTTGCCGTTGTGAACGAGCTCGAGCCCGCGCCCGCAACCCTCGCAGATGCAACGGATTTCCCGATCCGGGAGAGCGGTGTGGCCGCCATTGATGTGACCGACGACATCCGTGTCGGCCTCCAGCACCACGCTGGAATCGATCAACCCGGAGCCTGGGATCGAAGGCCCGCCCGTGTGAATGGTCGACTGAATTCCATACTTGCGCGCCCAGGCGACCATCTTCCGCGCGGTCGGCCCGTCCTTGACGTTGCCGAGCCCCACCTCGCCCAGCAGCTTCACGCCCGCATCGGCGAGCTCCTTGAAGTCGGCTTCCTCCATGCCGGGCTCGATCACGGGCGCGCCGGCATGGATTTTCATTCCCCCCGGCCGGAAAGCCGTGAAGCAGCGCTGGGCGTAGATCGCCATGGCCTTCACGCCCACCGGGTCGCGCGGGCGGCCGGGCGTGTGCACCTCGCCGGCCGAGATCATCGTGGTGACGCCGCCGTTCAGGGTCGAGTCGATCCAGTTCAGCTGGCTCTGACGCGGTGTCCAGTCGCCTGCGACCGGATGAACGTGGCTGTCGATCAGCCCGGGCGCGATCGGCGTGCCCTTGGCGTCGACGATCGTCGTCGCGCCCTCCTGGTCCACGTCCTTGGAGCGGCCGATCGCCGTGATGCGTCCGCCCACGGACACGATGGTATCCGCATCGAGGATCGGGCGGGTGATGTCGCCCGAGAGCATCAGGCCGATGTTGCGGATGACGGTCTTTGGGTTCGGATCGACCGTGGTCTGGGCGTCGTGGGCCATTGTTCACCGTCCGGATGCGATTATAAGCACCGCAGCATCACATATTGAGCGGCGGCGATTGTTAGTGTACTAACAATTTCCGTCGTGCAAAGCGGATCGCGTCGAACCTCGGCGCGTTCCGGTTGAGGATCAGCCGCCGGGAGGCGGCCTCGAACCCGGGTTTGCCAGCGCATGAGCAACTTCAACGAGGAACGCGTGCTCAGCGTCCACCACTGGACGGACACGCTGTTCAGCTTCAAGACCACCCGCGACCCGACCTTCCGTTTCCGGAACGGCGAGTTCACGATGATCGGGATCAAGGTCGGCGAAAAGCCGCTCCTGCGCGCCTACAGCGTCGTGTCGGCGAATTACGAGGAGCACCTCGAGTTCTTCTCGATCAAGGTTCAGAACGGCCCGCTGACGTCCAAGCTCCAGCACCTCAAGGTCGGCGATCCGATCATCGTCAGCCGGAAGCCGACCGGCACCCTTGTGCTCGACAACCTGCACCCGGGCCGAAACCTGTACCTCCTCGGTACCGGCACGGGGCTCGCGCCCTTCATGAGCATCATCAAGGACCCGGACACCTACGAGCGCTACGAGAAGGTCGTCCTCCTGCACGGCTGCCGCCAGGTCGCCGAACTCGCCTATGGCGAGACCATCACGGAGGCGCTGCCGAGCGACGAGTTCGTGGGCGATCTCGTGCGCGAGAAGCTCGTCTACTACCCGACCGTCACGCGCGAGCCCTTCCGCAACCGCGGCCGGATCACGGATCTCATCACCTCCGGCAAGCTGTTCGAGGATACCGGCCTTGCGCCGCTCGAGCGCGAGCATGACCGGGTGATGCTCTGCGGTAGCCCGCAGATGCTCGCCGACCTGAAGGTGCTGCTCACGGAGCGGGGCTTCGAGGAAGGCAATCACGGCGAGCCCGGTGACTACGTCATCGAGAAGGCGTTCGTGGAGAAGTGACGGACGGGGTCGACCTCCTTGCCGAGGAGCCGCTCTACCGGCTCGACGATCAGGTCGGCTTCATCCTCCGGCAGGTCCAGCAGCGGCACGCGCTGATCTTCGCCGGCGCGTTCGAGGATATGACGCCCACGCAATGGGCGGCGCTCGCGAAGCTTGCCGAGCGGCGCGAATGCTCGCAGAATCTCCTCGGTCGCCTCGTCTCGATGGACGTCGCGACCGTGAAGGGGGTCGTCGATCGGTTGATCCGGCGGGGGCTTGCCGAAACGAGCGCGGACCCGGATGATCGGCGGCGGATCGTGGTGCGGCTCACCCGAGCGGGACAGGAATTCTACGAGCGGGGCGCCGCGAAGGCCCTGCAGGTCACGGACGAGACGCTGGAGCCCTTGACCGAGCGCGAGCGCGAGCAACTGCTCGGCCTCCTGCGTCGGATGCGCTAAACGGCTGCGACAAGCGCGCCGCGAGGCGGCGAGTTGTTTCGCCGCGAGTTCCGGCTAAGGGAACAGTTACGCACCGCGCCCTGACCGGGCCGCAGATGCCCCGGAGAAATATCGGATGCGTGGCTTGTGGCAGGCCATCCTGCAGATCTGGAAGCTTCTCTACCCGTATTTCGCGACGCGCGACGTCACGACGGTCCGACTCTGGCCCTTGCCGGCCTTCCAGGTCCAGGAGCGCTGGATCGCGCTCTCGCTGGCCTTCACGGTCATCGCGATCGAGTTCGGGCAGGTCGCCATCAATGTCCGGCTCTCCTACTTCAACCGCGACTGGTTCAACGCCATCCAGGCGAAGGATGCGGCGGCGTTCTGGACGCTGCTGCTCACGGTCTTCTGCTTCTGGGCGACGATCTTCATTGTCAGCGCCATCATCCAGTACGTCCTGCAATCCTACCTGCTGATCGGATGGCGCCGTTGGCTCACGGCCCGCTACACGCATCGCTGGCTGGAGAACCACACCCATTACCGGATGGGCCTCTCCGGCACCGGAGCGGACAACCCCGACCAGCGCATCCAGGAAGACGTCGACCGCTTCACGGAGCGCACGGCCTACCTGACGCTGTCCATCCTGTCGGCCGTCTCCAACCTGATCTCGTTCTCGATCATCCTGTGGACCATCTCGGCCACCTTCACGGTGCCCGGCACCGACTGGTACGTGCCTGGCTTCCTGGTCTGGGGAGCCCTGATCTACAGCGCACTCGCAACCTGGCTGACGCACCTCATCGGCCGTCCGCTCATCCGGTTGAATTTCGAGCAGCAGCGCTATGAAGCGGATTTCCGCTTCTCGCTCGCCCGCCTGCGTGAATATGGCGAGCAGGTTGCGCTGCTCGGCGGCGAGCGGGCCGAACGCGACCGGCTCGGCTCCCGTTTCGCGAACGTGATCAACAACTTCCTGGCGATCGTCAGCCGGCGCAAGAAGCTGATCGCGTTCACGGCGAGTTACGGCCAGCTGAACGCCGTCATCCCCTACATCCTGGTCGCGCCCTACTACTTCGCGGGCCAGATCCAGCTCGGCGGGCTGACGCAGACGGCTGGCGCCTTCGGACGCGTCGAGTCCACGATGTCGTTCTTCATCACGTTCTACACGACGATCGCGGACTACAAGGCGGTGGTCGACCGCCTCACGGGCTTCGACACCGCCATCTCCCGCACCGAGGCCGCCGCGGACACGCCGCTCAGGATCGGCCAGAGCGCCGACGGCACGATGGCCTTGGAGGACGTGACCCTCGCGCTTCCGGACGGCCGGCGTATCGTGAACGCCGACGGGCTCGTCCTCCGCCCCGGCGAAAGCACGCTCCTCACGGGTCCGTCGGGTTCGGGGAAATCGACCCTGTTCCGGGCAATCGCGGGTATCTGGCCTCTCGGCGAGGGCGATATCGCCAAGCCGCAGGATGCGCGAATCATGCTGCTCCCGCAGCGGCCCTACATCCCAGCCGGCACGCTTCGCGGCGCGCTCAGCTACCCGGCGTCGGAGGATGCCTATTCGGACGAGGACATGATCTCGGCGCTCGAGGCGGTGCGGCTCGGGCAGTTCGCGGACCGGCTGGACGAGGATGGAGCCTGGGGCCAGACCCTCTCGCAGGGTGAACAGCAGCGCATCGCGATCGCCCGCGCGCTCCTGACCAAGCCCGACTGGCTGTTCCTGGACGAGGCGACCGCGGCCCTGGACGAGGCGACCGAGGCGCTCGTCTATCGCGTGCTCGCGACTCGGCTACCCGGCACGACGATCGTGTCCATCGGCCACCGCTCGACGCTTCTCGAGCACCACGACCGCCGCGTCGACATGCAGCCGGGAGCAGACAAGCTGTTCCGCCCACAGGACGTGAAGCTGGAAACGGCCCCGGCCTGAGCCGGGGCGCGGGGTGGATCGGTTCCCGGGCTCGATGAACCTGCGCGGGAACAGTGGGCCACGCTGAGCCGGCGTGGCCGGATCGCACTAGAGCGAGCGTTCGAACTTGATCTCGCCGTTCGGGCCCTTGATCACGAGCGAGCCGACGACGGTTTCCCACTTGGCCGAGGTTCGCAGCGCCGTGAGGAACTGCATCTCCGTCGCCATCACGGTCTTGTCGCAGCTGCGCTTGGTGAGCGCGAGCGGCCCCACCGCGATCCCTTGCTCGCGCAGCGGATAGGCCGTCGCCGAGAAGCTGTTGCAGCCGCCGAAGCCGCGCACGCGGAACTGGTCGTCGAGCGTGAAGCTCGGGCGCTCGCTCCCGGTGAACTGCTTGCCGTTCAGGCTGACCGCGATCCAGGCCTGGCCGAGCGGGAAGCGTTTCTCTTCCTTCGGTGCCGGCCGCGCGCCTTGCTGCTGATGCTGCTCCTGGTTTGTCCGCCGACCGAAGCCGGGGGTCTGCGCCAACGCACCTGTGGCGACCACGAGGCTAAGCGCAGCCATCGCATAGCCAATCGAACGCATGCTCCTCCCCATCCAGACCTCACTCTGAGAAAATTAAAGCCTGCGCTCGGCCGAGACAACTTCGCGCGCTGTCGCGGCCTCTCCGTCGATCAGTTTCCCAGCCGCCCGAAGAGCCTGTCCGCAAGCGGATTGGCCTGTTCGAAAACGTAGTCGAGGGCTTGCACCGTCACGTCCGAAGCTCCAGCGAGCATCAGCGCCTCCACCAGCGGAAAGACCTTCGCGGCAGGACATCGCAGCACGACGTCCTGCCCCGCGCCGGAGCGACGCAACAGCGTTGCGCCGAACTGACCCGCCAGGCTCTCAGCCATTGCTCCATCCCCGGCAAGGGCGGCGCGCACTTCTCTTGTGGTTCGCGCAAGCTCCTCGGCGGCGATGCGCGCCAGGACGCGGCTTGCGCTCTGCCGCGCCCGCTCGCTCCAGGGCGCGCCGAGCGAGGCCATCAGGTTCGCTTCCGACCGCAGCATCGTGCCGTCCTCGACGACCTTGAGGCCGTTCGCCGCGAGCGTCGCCCCGGTCGTGGTGATATCGACGATAAGGTCTGCGACCCCCGAGGCGGGCGCCGCCTCCGTCGCGCCGAGGCTTTCGACGATGCGGTAATCGGCGATCCCGTGCTCGCCGAAGAAGCGCCGCGTCAGGTTCATGTACTTGGTCGCGACGCGCAGCCGGCGGCCGTGCCGGGAGCGCATGTCGGACGCGACCTCGTCGAGATCGGCCATCGTGCGCACGTCGATCCAGGCCTGGGGTACCGCCACGACGACGTTCGCGTGGCCGAAGCCGAGGCCGGTGACGATCTCGACCGCCTCGTCCGCGTTCGGCACGGCCTCACGCAGGAGGTCCTCGCCCGTGACGCCGAGATGGGCCGCGCCGGAGGCGAGTTGCGTGACCACCTCGCCCGCGGAGAGGAACAACACTTCGACATCCGGCATGCCGGCGAGGGTGCCGCGATAGTCGCGTGCCCCGCGCGTACGGGTGAGCGGAAGCCCTGCCCGCGCGAAGAAGGCCGAGGCGTTTTCCTGGAGACGGCCCTTCGAGGGCACGGCCAGGACGAGAGGCCCATCGCTCATCGCGCGCCTCCGCCGAGGCGGTCGAGCCAGAACGAGCAGCCGACCGCCGGGAGGGGTTCGGGAGAGCCGAGTTGCTCCAGCAGCCGATCGTAGCGGCCGCCCCCGATCACGAAGCGCCCGGGCGGCGAGCCCGGCTCGCGCACCTCGAAGATGAAGCCCGTGTAGTAGTCCATGTTGCGCACGAAATCGGCCGCGAAGAGCGCGCCCTGGGCGGCGATCGCGGCCGTTTCCATCTTGGCCAGGCGTTCCTCGTAGCGTGCGAGCGCAGGCTCAAGGGCTAGCCCCTCCTCCGAGGCAAGGGTGCGGATCGCGCCCGGAGACGCTGCGAGATCGCACTGGATGCCGAGGTAGCGTCGGAGCACGTCGCGGCTTGCGTCGGTCAGCCCGGCGGAACGGTTTGCGGCGCGGGACAGGAAGCGCTCCGCGATCTCGCCGGCGGAGCGGCCGCCGACCGCGGAAATCCCCGCGATGGAGATGACGTCTTCCACGAAGGCCTTCGCGGCGCGGGGGTCCTGCCCCTCGATGGCGGCGAGGAGCCCGTCGTAATCGGATGTCGCCGGCCGAGGCTCTTCGGCGAGCGCCGTCTCGATGCCGCGTCCGGATGCGAGGTGGCGGACGAGCCGCCGGCGCACTGGCGCGGGCACGGCGAGCGCGTCGAGCACCGCGTGCAGCAGGCCCATGTCGCCGGTCATGATCTCGTAGCCGCGATTGCCGAAGAGCCCGAGCGCCTCCATGGCGTGCCCGAACACCGCGGCATCGGCAGCCGGCGCATCCATGCGCCCGATCGACTCGATGCCGGCCTGGACGAATTCGCTCGGCTCGCCGGCGCGCTGCCGGAAGACGGGGCCGAGATAGCAATACTCGCCGGTCGCTCGCCCCGACCGCACATGGTCTAGGCAGACAGGAATCGTGTGCTCAGGCCGAAGGCAGAACTCGCGCCCCTCCTCGTCCTGGGTGATGAAGAGCCGGCGGCGGATGTTCTCGCCGGACAGTTCCAGGAACAGCCCGGCCGGCTGCAGGATGGAGGTTTCGGCCAGTGCCGCACCGTTCTTCGTGAACAGCGCGACGAGGTCGTCGTGGGTGGGGCGAGGAAGCGTCATGGTATCGAGGCCGTCCCGATAGCGGAGATCGGCCCCAAGAGCGACGTTTTTCCGCTCGCGCCGTCGCTCGTCGGCCTTTCAGTACTTGATGGAGGTCCGGAGCCCGAGAACCACGGCGTCCTTCACGAGCCTGTCCGTCGCCGGATTCACGATCCCGCCGCCCGGCCGGCGGATGTATTGGAAGTTCGGCTGCACGGTCCAGCCGGGCACGATTTGCGCCTGGTAGGTCACCTCGAGCAGGGCCTCGCTTGTCCGCACGGGCTGGAACGTGTCCGGATTGAAGAAGGCGAGATCGCGATCGTAGTCGCGGACCGCATCCGAGATTCGCGCATAGGCGACCGCGACGCCGATCGTGTCGTCCGGCCGACCTGGGATGGGGCCCTTATAGGTCAGGCCGCCATCGACGTAGAAGCTGAGCAGGTTCCGGTCGCCGGGTGCGCCGAGAAGGCGCGCGAACATGCCCAGCCCGCCATCTTCGGTGTCGGGAGCCCGGTAAAGGAGCTGGTCGACGATCAGGTAGCCGCCGGCATTACCGGGAAGCCGGCGTCCGATGCCGGAGCTTGCCGGATTGGCCAGGAGCAGGGCCGGTGCCTCGGGCGTCGGCTGCGCGAAGCGAAGATCGTTGAAGCGCCCGAGATGGCCCCAGGCGCCGAGCTTCGCATTGCCCGGCAGCTTCGCGTCGGCGGTTCCGAGATCATACTTGTAGCTCAGCTCCGCCATGATCAGCGCGGGATCGCGTAACCTGAACTCGAGATTGCTCGGGTCGTCTCGTTGCGGGTCGGTGGCGCGCATCCCGGCCGGGGCCCCATTGAAGACGCCGATCATCGCCGACCAGGTCTCGTCCGGCGAATACTTCACCCGTATGCCGGGCGTCGCGAGCGGATAGGCCGGGCCGCCATTCGGCAGGTCGTTGCCGAGAAGCCCCGGGAAGCCGAACGTGGAGTTCACGAACAGCCCGGCATACTCGCTGACGACGAATTCCGTGTCGGCCGCCAGTTGCCCCACGCGGACGGACAGCTTGTCCTCCAGAAGCTTCTGCTGGATCCAAAGCTCGTCGAGCCGGGTGGAGGCGAGCGCCTCGATGCCGCTGACTGTCAGCAGATTGCCGATGTAGTTGCTCGACAGCCCGCGCCCGTGAATCTGGAAGAAGTTCGTGTGGAAACTCGCGCCCGTCCAGCCGAAGGCGCGGTCCAGGTCGATGTCGAGCTGTCCGTCCAGTCGGCCCTGATAGACCGTCCCCTGCCGCAATCCCCCGGACACGTTGCCGAGCACTTCGCCGATATAGGTGAAGCTGAAGGTGACGCCGCGTTGCGCGAGCGCGGCGCGGATACCCGCAGGATCCCCCGCCGGCCCGAGGGAACTCTGGATCGACTCGGATGACGCCCCTTCGGAGGGCTGGTCCGACGTTGCCGACTGACCGGGAACGCGGGCACCGCCCGCATCATCCTGTGCCGAAGCCGGCCATGCGGCCGACAGAAGCAAAGCGACAGCCGGAACAAGGGCAACCCGGACCTTCATGCCGGCCTCCGCGCGATTGCAGCACGAGTATCGCGGGAGGCTATGGGCGCAAAGAGCGGCCGAAGCTGCGGTATGATTATTACACTAGATTTTCATACCGCTGCGCTCAAGCCGGCGTCGTTCGGCAAGCCGCGACGGGTCGCGGCGGGATTTCCGCCGCGCACCCGCTTCAGATCTGCGGCGGGCGGGGCGTTCCGCTCTGGACCGGCGCAG
>JAFAEL010000235.1 GCA_023423995.1 Pseudomonadota bacterium
CGCCGACCGCGCCGAGATCGTACCAGACCTGGACCAGCAGCGTATCGGGCGTGCCGACCGGCAGGGCGTAGCCGATCCGAGCCTGGATGAAGGCCCCGAAGCCGTGGCCGGTGAGCAGCCGCGCGGGCGCGGACCCGACGAGCGTCTTCCAGCCGGCTAAAGCCTCCGGGAAACCGCCGATCGCGAGATGATGGGCGAAGGGCGAGAGCAGAAACGGCAGGAGCGGCGACAGGAGCACGATCGCTGCCAGGACCGCGCCCACGATGATCACGCCCACCGACGGCGAGAGCGCCACGAGAACCCAGGCGAGCGCACCGCTCGCGAACGCGGCGGAGATGGCCGGCTCCGGGCCGAGCAGGGTCGCCAGCCCGATCACCAGCACGAGGCAGATCGCCTCCAGGTCGCGGTTCCGGGACCTTAGCCAGGCGAGAGCGGGCCAGGTCAGGAGGGCGATGACCGAGAGGCCGCGGTAGAGGCTCTGCCCCTCGGCTTCCGGATCGGCGAGGCTCGGGATCGCCAAGGCTCCGACGATCACGGCGACTGCGGCGAGCGCCGCTCCCACCGGGATCAGGTAGAGATTGGCCGCCCGCATGCGGTCGGGCAGCGACAGATAGGCGGCGAGCCCCAGGCCGACGCTGCCGAACAGCCCGAGCAGCCGCTCGGTGGCGTCCGAGAGGTCGGGCGTCCAGGCCAGCGAGACCGCCGCCCAGGCGAGGCCGAACCCCGCCGCCAGGACGCCCGCGGAGGCAGTGAGCCGGTCGGCGCTGATCCGCAGGGGCCTGTAGGCCCCATCCAGCACGCTCGCGATCACCAGGAGCGCGACGCCGATCGGAAGAAAGAGCACCACGCCGCGGCGCGAGAACGACGCCACGAGCGGCAGAATCAGCATCAGGGTCGCGAAGCCGAGCCGGCGGAGCAGTGCGGCGGCGTCTTTCGCCGGATCGGTGGAGGGCGCGCGCGCCATGGCCCTATCGTCAGCCGCTGGCCATCTTGTTCCCAGCGGCAGGACCGTAGTCGGCACCCTACAGCGTGGCTGTAGGAGCCGTGCAACACTGGCCGAGCGCCTGCCCCGGTCGACGCGGGATTGTCTTCAGTTCGTCGCGGAGGGGTTCCGGGAAAGGGCCGGAACCCGTTTCACGAGCCTGGAAGGAATGGCCGGCTCCGCACCCATCCGACGTCGCCTCGGCGAGGCTCCATCGTGGCAGGCCGGCCAGCCTCCGCTACTGCATCGTCGGGATGACGAACTCGGCGCCTTCCTTCACGCCGGAGGGCCAGCGCGAGGTGACGGTCTTGGTCTTGGTGTAGAACCGGATCGAGTCAGGCCCGTGCTGGTTGAGGTCGCCGAACCCGGAGGCCTTCCAGCCGCCGAAGGTGTAGTAGGCGATCGGAACCGGGATCGGCACGTTGATGCCCACCATGCCGACATCGACCTTGGCGGCGAAGTCGCGGGCGGCGTCGCCGTCGCGCGTGAAGATCGCAACGCCGTTGCCGTATTCGTGCTCCGTCGGCAGGCGCAGCGCCTCGGCATAGTCCTTCGCGCGAACCACCGAGAGGACGGGTCCGAAGATCTCTTCCTTGTAGATCCGCATGTCCGGCGTGACCTCGTCGAAGAGGCAGCCGCCCATGTAGAAGCCGTTCTCGTAGCCCTGCATCTTGAAGCCGCGGCCATCGACGACGAGCTTGGCGCCTTCCCGGATGCCGAGATCGACATAGCCCTTGATGCGGTCCAGCGCGGCCTGGGTGACGACCGGTCCGAAATCGGCGGACGGGTCCGTCGACGGGCCGACCTTCAGGCTCTCGACCCGCGGGATGAGCTTCTCGAGGAGCTTGTCGGCGGTCGCCTTGCCGACCGGCACCGCGACCGAGATCGCCATGCAGCGCTCGCCGGCCGAGCCGTAGCCGGCGCCGATCAGCGCATCGACCGCGTGATCCATGTCGGCATCCGGCATGATGATCATGTGGTTCTTGGCGCCGCCGAAGCACTGGGCGCGCTTACCGGTGCCGGCCGCGCGGTGATAGATGTACTGGGCGATCGGCGAGGAGCCGACGAACCCGACCGCCTTGATGTCCGGATCGTCCAGGATCGCGTCGACGGCCTCCTTGTCGCCGTTCACGACGTTGAGGATTCCGGCAGGGAGCCCGGCCTCCATCATCAGCTCGGCGAGCCGCATCGGCACGCCCGGATCGCGCTCGGACGGCTTCAGGATGAAGGCGTTGCCGCAGGCGATCGCCGGGGCGAACTTCCACATCGGGATCATGGCCGGGAAGTTGAACGGCGTGATGCCGGCAACGACGCCGAGCGCCTGGCGCATCGAGTAGATGTCGATGCCCGGGCCCGCGCCTTCAGTGTACTCGCCCTTCATCAGGTGCGGGATGCCGCAGGCGAACTCGACGACCTCGAGGCCGCGCTGGATGTCGCCCTTCGCGTCCGGCACCGTCTTGCCGTGCTCGCGGGCGAGCAACTCGGCCAGCGCATCGTATTCCCGCTGCACGAGGTCGAGGAAGCGCATCATGACGCGCGCGCGGCGCTGCGGGTTGGTGGCGGCCCAGGCGGGCTGCGCCGCCTTGGCGTTCTCCACGGCCGCCCGAAGCTCCGCCTTCGAGGCCAGCGCGACCCGCGCCTGGACCTCTCCGGTCATGGGCTCGAACACGTCCGCGTGTCGTCCCGAGGTGCCGGCGACGTTCTTGCCGCCAATGAAATGCCCGATGTCACGCATGCGCGTGTCTCCCTACTAGGTGTCTTGATTGCAGATGCGGCTCAGGCCGCACGTTCGAGGTCGAACTGGCCGGTCCTGCGGAACCGGGTGAGATAGCCGGGGACGATGGCCTCCATGGCCCGCGGCGTGATGCCCATGCCTTCGAGCGTCCGTCCCTCGGCCTTGGCCTGTTCGGACACGACGTTGTCGGACCGGAGCAGGATCAGCTGGTCGCGCGTGAGCTTCAGGTCGTCGGGCAGCAGGCCGAGCGTCAGCGTATCGGCGATCTCGAGCAGCCGCGCCTGGATCCGGGCGACGCCTTCCGGGAGGGCGACGACCGCGCGCTTCCGCTCCGTCACCTGCAGCACGTACTCGACGAGTTCCCGCAGTGTCTTCACCTCGGGCCCGCCGAGCTCGTAGGTCCGGCCCTTCTCGACCTTGCCGTCGACCGCGCGCGCGATCGCCTCGGCGACGTCCCCGACCCAGACCGGCTGGAAGCGCGTATCGGAGCCCGCAATGGGCAGCACCGGCAGGGCCCGCGCAAGTCCGGCAAACCGGTTGAAGAAGCTGTCGCCTTGCCCGAACAGGATCGAGGGCCTGACGATCACGGCATCCGGCCGGGCCGCCATCACGGCCTGCTCGCCCAACCCCTTTGTCCGCGCATAGGCGGATTCGGAATTCGCGTCGGCTCCGATCGCGGAGACTTGGACGAGCGGGAGTCCCGCCCCCGTCGCCTCCGCAACCCCCCGGGCGCCCTCCGCCTGAACCCAGCTGAAGCGCTGGCGGGCGCTCTCGTTCAGGATGCCGACGCAGTTCACGACCGCATCGGCCCGGTCGACGGCGCGCTTCACCGAATCCGGGTAGCGGAGATTGGCCTGGACCAGCTGGATCTGCCCGACGGCGCCGAGGGGCTGGAGGAAGAAGGCGAGATCCGGCCGGCGGACCGCCACCCGGATGCGATAGCCGCGCTTCGCGAGCGCACGCACGACATGGCGGCCAAGGAAGCCCGAGCCGCCGAACACGGTCACGAACTTCGGGGATTGACGCATCGCGTCCATGGACGGAGACCCTGAACCCTGTTGCCGGTTCCCTTACGGCAAGGGCGGCCCGCCTGGGAAGCCGGCCTGAGACGAAAACGCCTCACTCGAGCTTGGCGCCCGAGACCCGCACCATCTCCTGCCACATCGGGCGCTCCTTGTGCCCGAGGCTGGTGACCTCCTCGGGAGACGTTCCGAGCACCCGGGCGCCGGCGATCTGGAAGCGCTCCTGGACGGAGGGCTCCTTGGATATCGCCTGCAGCGCCTGCGACAGTTTCTGGACCACCGCAGGCGGCGTCGCCTTGGGAACCACGAAGGCTGCCCAGGAGGTCACCACGAAATCGTCCATTCCGGCCTCCTTCATGGTCGGGACGTCCTTCATGGTCGGCCATCGCGTGGGGGAAGTGACGGCAAGCGCCCGCATCTGCCCGGATTCGATGATGCCCGTGTACGAGGCGAGATTGTCGATCGCGAACTGGACATCGCCCTTGAGCATCGCGGGAATCGTGGCAGCCGCGCCCCGGAACGGCACATGCGTCCCCCTGATGCCGTTCCGGGTGCAGAAGAGAGCGCCGGAGAGATGCGGCGTGGTGCCGACGCCCGGGCTGCCGAAGAAGATGCCGCCCTCCTTGGCCTTCGCCCAGGCGATGAACTCGGCGAGCGTCTTTGCCGGGACATGCTCGCTCGGCACGACGGCGACGTTCGGCAGTTCCCAGGTCATCGAGACGGGCGCGAGGTCCCGGTCCGGATCCCAGGACATCTTGGCGTAGAGATACTGGTTGATGGAGAAATGGCCGACCGTGGCGGACCCGATGGTGTGGCCGTCCGCCTCGCTCTTCGCGACCCCGTCGATCCCGACATTGCCGCCCGCACCCGGCCGGTTCTCGATCACCCAGGTCCCGCCGAGCTTGTCCTTGAGCCGCTCGGCCAGGATGCGGGTGAGGACGTCGGTCGAGCCGCCTGCCGGGTATGGCACGATGATGCGGACAGGCTGCCTCGGCCAACTGTCGCCGCCCTGGGCCAGGGCTGGCCGGGCGAGCGGGCTGAGGGCCAGACCGGCGAACGCGGTCCTCCGGGTAATCCCTACGGTCTTCATCCTGGCCTTTTCCTCCCGGACGTCTTGATGCGCCCGGGAGGAGAGTATCGACGCGGGAGCGCAGGGCAAGGAGCGGCGCGCCACCCCTGCCGCTAGACCACGCGCTCCTCGACGACGATCGTCTCGACCGCGTCGACCGGCTCGTACAGCCACTTGGCGAGGAGCCCGGCTCCCACCGCGCCCAGGATGGGCGCCAGCCAGAACAGCCAGAGCTGCGCCACGTAGGGCCCACCGGCGAAGAGGGCCGGCCCGGTGCTGCGCGCCGGGTTCACGGACGTATTCGTGACCGGGATGGAGATCAGGTGGATGAGAACCAGGGCGAACCCGATGGGGATGCCGGCAAACCCGCTCGCCGCCCCCTTCGAAGTCGTCCCGATGATGATGAACAGGAAGAAGAACGTCGCCAGGAGTTCGATCAGGAAGCACGAGGAGAGCCTGTACTTCCCGGGGCTCAGTTCGCCGTATCCGTTGGACGCGAACCCACCCGGCACCCAGTCCGGCTTTCCGGACGCGATCAGGTAGAGAACCGCGGCCGCCACGATCGCGCCCGCGACCTGCGCGACGACATAGGGAACCACGTGACGGTTCGCGCAGCGTCCGGCGGACCAGAGCCCGAGGGTCACGGCCGGATTGAAGTGCCCGCCGGAGATATGGCCGACGGCATAGGCCATCGAGAGAACCGTGAGCCCGAAGGCGAGCGCGACGCCTGCGAACCCGATCCCGTATTGCGGGAAAGCGGCGGACAGCACTGCCGCCCCGCATCCTCCAAAGGTGAGCCAGAAGGTTCCGAAAAACTCCGCCGCCGAGCGGCGCGTCGTATCCCGATCCATGCTCGGGTCCTCCCTGCGGGCAGGCCTGCCCGCGGGGAGGATACGCCTCTGGTCGAAGCAGTCGACAGGATGCTGTCGCGAGGAGCGCGGCTGCTACCTGATCCGTCCCCGCGCGGCGACCGGGATCTCGCCCACGATCTCGCCGCCACGGGTCGCGATCAGCCGGTCCATCAGGTTCACGACCACGCAGACATGGTTCGGGACGATCCCGACCAGTTCGCCGACTTCGATCGGCCTCTCGCAGGCGGAAAGATCGACGAAGCCGTGCTCCTCGGCCAGCGCATGGATGACGGCCTCCGGGTGTTCGCGGACGAGGCCGTGCCCCTCGAGCTTGCCGAGATCGCTCGTCAGCGTCTTCGACCCGGCATCCAGGATGCCACGGGTCGGCGTCGCGCGGCTGACGAGGGTCGAGACGATCGTCAGCGCGCAATCCTTGAGCTCGGCGACGCCCGCCGCCATCATCATGCGGTCGTTGAAGATGTAGGTGCCCGGCCGGTGTTCGGTCGCGCCCCGGATGCGGCCGAGATTGGCGAGGTTGGGGGTGCCTCCCGTGGAGACGATGCGCGGGGAGAGGCTGAACTCGCGGATCCCCTCCGTGGCGGCATCGAGGAACGCCTGGGTGGCCGGAAACGCGTCCTCCGGCGGGTAGAGCAGGAAGCCGTCGAAGCGCAGGCCGGCCGCGCGGGCGATCTCGCCCGCGAGCGCGATCGCCTCCCCAGGAGTTTCGACGCCGGCGCGCCGGCGGCCGGTATCGCATTCGACGACCACGCCGATCTCGCGCCCAGCGCGGGTTGCAGCCTCCGATGCCGCCGCGATGCTGACCGGGTTGTCCGTCGCGACGATCATGTCCGCGCGCTCGGTCAGCCGGGCGAGGCGGGCGATCTTCTCCTCACCCATGATGTTGTAGCTGATCAGGATGTCGCGGTGGCCCGCTTCCGCGAAGATCTCCGCCTCGCCGAGCTTCTGGCAGGTGATGCCGGAAGCGCCCGCCTTTCGCTGCAGGTCCGCGAGGAGCGGGCTCTTGTGCGTCTTGATGTGCGGCCTGTTCCTCAGCCCGGCCTCGTCGCAGGCGCGCTGGATACGCGCGATGTTCCGCTCGACGATGTCGAGATCGACGATCGCTGCGGGCGTGCCGACCTCGCGGGCGACCTTCTCGTAGAGCGCGCGCATCACTCGTGCACGGGGATGACGGCCTCGATCTCGACCGTCATGTTGTTGGGCAAGGAGCCGAGGCCGACGGCCGAGCGGGCATGCCGCCCGCGCTCGCCCAGCACCTCGACGAAGAGATCCGAGCAGCCGTTGATGACCTTGGGCTGGTCGGCGAAGTCCGGGACGGCGTTCACCATCCCGAAGACCTTCAGGATCTCGACCCTGTCGAGCGATCCGGCGGCGGCCTTGGCGGCCGCGAGCAGGCCGAGCGCCGTCTGCCGGGCGTGGCCGTAGGCCTCCTCGATCGTGACGTCGCGCCCGACCTTGCCGGCCGGGTAGGTGCCGTCGGGTCGGCGGGGACCCTGGCCAGACAGGTAGACGATGTTCCCGTCCCGCTTGAACGGAACGTAGTTCGCAACCGGCGTCGAAAGGACCGGCAGTTCGAGGCCGAGCTCTGCGAGCTTCTGTTCGGGATTCATCGGGGCACTCCAGCGCGTGCCCAGGATGCACGGCCGGCCCTGCCTGTCACCCCATCGGATTACCACTCGCCGAGGTTGCATTATCTCTAACTTATGCAATCATGGGTTAGGGTGACAGGCGCATACGGAAGGGGAACCGCATGACCGAGCTTGCGATGCATGGTCACGGCGTGCGGGGCATGAAGCCGGAGACGCTTCATTCCTTCTCGGGCATCGGGGATCCCGGCAAGTTCGGGCTGATGTTCCCGAACTTGGTCCCGCTCACGGTGGGGGACGACGCCCTCGTCAAGCTCGCCGAGGCGATGAAGGACAAGCTCGATTCGAAGGGCAATCCGCTCCCCGGCGGAGACAACCCGAACATCCCGGCCGGCTACACCTATCTCGGCCAGTTCGTCGACCACGACATCACGCTCGATACGACGCCGCTGGACCAGCAGCACGCGGACCCGACGGCGACCACGAATTTTCGAACGCCGGCGCTCGACCTCGATTCAGTGTACGGCGACGGCCCTGGCATTCATCCGTACCTCTACCAGCGCGACCCGACGGATTTTCATGTCACCGCGAAGCTGCTGATCGGCCACACGGCGGAATCCATCGCGGATCTCCAGGGCGGCGCAAAGATCCCAGCCCATCCAAACGACCTGCCCAGGAACCAGGTCGGCCATGCCCTCATCTTCGACGAACGGAACGACGAAAACCTGCTGGTCGCGCAGTTCCACGTCCTGATGCTGAAGTTTCACAACAAGGTGGTGGATCTGCTCGGCACGAAGCAGCCCGGCCTCAAGGGCGCGGCGCTCTTCAAGGAAGCCCGGCGCATCGTGACCTGGCACTACCAGTGGATCGTGCTGTTCGACTTCGTCGAGCGGCTGACCGAGTCGGGCCTGGTGATGAAGATCAAGCAGGAGGGACGGCGGTTCTACCGGTTCCGCGAGCGGCCCTACATGCCGGCCGAATTCGCCGCGGCCGCCTATCGGCTCGGCCATTCGATGGTGCGCGAGACCTACAGCCACAACCGGGTGTTCAACCCGGTCGACGGGACGATCGGGAACGGCACGCTCGAGCTTCTTTTCAAGTTCACGGGCAAGTCGGGCATCATCGTCGGCGAGCTCGCCCCTCGACCTCCCGAACCCCCGCTCGCTCCGCAGGAGCGCCTGCCGTCGAATTGGATCATCGACTGGCGCCGGTTCTTCGACATCGAGGGCGAGGGCGGCGACGATTTCACGTTCAACCACTCGCGGCGCCTCGACCCGCTCATCACGCCGGCGCTCCACCAATTGCCAGGCCTGCGGGACGACCCGACCGAGAACGAACGGCGGGAGTTCATCCTGCCGTTCCGCAACCTGCGCCGCGGCGTGCAGATCGGCCTGCCCTCGGGCCAGGACGTCTGCCGCGCCATGGGGATCGAACACCTCTCTCCGGCCGACATCGCCAAGGGGCCGGATGGTGCCGTCGCGAAGCGGCATGGCCTGCATGAGGCGACGCCGCTCTGGTACTACGTCCTCAAGGAGGCGGAGCACTTCCACGGCGGAAAGCGCCTCGGGCCCATGGCCTCGACGATCGTGGCCGAGACCTTTCTCGGCCTTGTCCACGGCGACCACGAATCCTTCCTCTGGCAGCGCTCCAACTGGAAGCCGGAGCTGCCGGCGGCCACGCCCGGTCATTTCACCATGGCCGACCTGATCCGCTTCGTGGGCGACATAAACCCGGTCGGGTGAGACCGGCGGGTCAGGCCCGCGCCGGCCCCAAATCGGTCGCCGGCGCCGGCGTGGTCTCGGGCCGCGCGAACCAGACGCCCCGCGCAACCGCTGTCGCGACCGTGACCCCGTAGGCCAGGAGCCCCAGCGCGAGGGCGACGTAGAGCGCCTCGATGCGGCCAGTGAGCCGCATCGCGATCCAGCCCCCGCCGAGGGCCACAATCATGCGGAGAAAGCCGCCGACCAGCGGCCAGAGCAGCCGCCCGGCTCCTTGCGACGCGAAGTAGAGCGACAGGCCGATGCCGAAGAAGCCGTAGAAGGGCCCGACGGCCCGAAGGTACGCGGCGCCGGCATCGAGCATGGCGGGATCGGTGCCGAAGAGGCCCAGCCATGCGCGCGGCCAGATCGCAGCCGCGATGCCGACCGTTTCCGTGACCAGGAAGGCCAGGGCGCAGCCCGACCAGGCAACCCTCAGGGCCCTGTCGTGATGGCCCGCGCCGACGCTCGTTCCGACCATGGCGACGAGCGGCGCCCCGATCCCGAACACGAGCGGGACGAGGAGGTATTCCAGCCGGGCGCCCGTGCCGAATCCCGCGAGCGCCGCGGCACCCGCCTGCAGGCCGACGAGCGCCGTCGCGCCGCCGATCACCACGTTGGTCTGGATCGAGGACACCGCCGCCACGGCGCCGATCCGCAGGATGTCCCGGGACAGCCGCCAGCGCAGGGGCGCGAGGGCGGGCCGCACGACGCTTCGCCCCGCCAGCAGGTACCAGGCGAGGATTGCGGCGCCCGCGACGTAGAAGGCGAGGAGCGCGAACCCGCCGCCGGCCACGCCGAGCGCCGGCACGGGTCCCCATCCGAAGATGAGAATGGGCGAGAGGGGCAGAAGCAGCACGACCCCGATGCAGGTCACGAGCGCGGGCACCAGCATGTTGCCCGTGCCCCGCAGCACGCTCGCCAGCGCGTTCATCACGAACAGGATGGTGTTGCCGCAGAACACGACATTCGAATAGGCGAGCGCCGCCTCCAGGGATGCGCCCTCGCCGCCCAGGGCCCGGTAGAAGGGCCGTCCGAAGAGGAGCATCGCGACCGAGAAGCCGGCGCCGATCAGGGCGTTGATGACGATCGCATGGAGGACGAGCGCGTTCGCGTCGTCCCGCCGCCCTCCCCCGAGCGCGCGGGCGACCGCGGAGGAGATCCCGCCGCCCAGCGCACCGCCGGAGAGCATCTGCATCAGCATCACGCCCGGGAAGACGAGCGCCATGCCGGCCAGCGCATCCGTGCCCAGCTTGCCGACCCAATAGGTCTCGATGAGCCCCGTCGAGGCCTGGGCCAGCATGACCAGGAGGTTCGGCCAGGCGAGCCGCACGAGCGTCGGCAGGATCGGCGCCTCGAGGAGCGTCCGTGTGCGCGGATCGAGCGCGACGCCGGGCGTGCTCACGCGCCGGCTTTCGCGGGCGGCAGGTCGAAGACGAGGCAGGTCGTCGATGCGGTCGCGTAGAGGCGGCCTGCGGCGTCGAAGAGCCGGGCATCGGCGACCCCGGTGGTCCGCCCGACATGCACAGCGCGGCCTTCCGCCGTCACGATCCCTGCCGCCTCGGTGACCGCCCGCAGGTAGTTCACCTTGATCTCGAGGGTGGTGTAGCCGCGCCCGACCGGCAGGGTGCTGTGCACGGCGCAGCCCATCACGGAATCCAGGATCGTGGCCACGATGCCGCCGTGGACTGTGCCGATCGGATTGTAGAGGTACTCCGCGGCCTGGAGCTGCATTCGCACGAGGCCCTCATCGACCGTGTCGAGCGTGATGCCGAGGAGCGCCATGACGGGAGGGGGCGGCAGGTCGCCCGCCATCATGGCCCGCAGGTGAGCGGCTCCGGAAAGGCCGCGGCCTGCCGCCGCAAGCGCCTTCGGGTCCGACCAGGTGACGGTACGGCTGCGCTCGCCGGCCTCGCGTCCATCGCTCATCCGCATCTCCGCACCCCTTCACCGAGGAGGTTGCAAAATAAGCGTATATGCACCTATATGGCGGATGCAAGAGCCAGCGGCGCAGAATGCTTGATGCCTCCCATCACGAAACCTGACTTGTGCAACGCCCTGGCGATCCGCAAAGCGGCTCGTCACATCACGAGCCACTATGACCGGCACCTCGCGGGGACGGGATTGAAGGTGACGCAGTACTCGGTGCTCGCCCACCTCCAGCGCCTCGGGCCGCGCACGATCAACGAGCTCGCCTCCATCATGGCGATGGACCGCACGACGATGGGCCGCAACGTCCGGCCGCTCGAGCGCGACGGGCTCGTCTCCATCACGCCCGATCCGCGCGATGGGCGGCGGCGCGCGCTCAGCGTGACGGAGCTGGGCCTGGAGCGTGTGCGTGCGGCCCGCGCCGGCTGGGCCGCCGCCCAGGCCAGGTTCGACGAGGTCTACGGCCCGGAGCGCGCGGCAGCGCTCCGGGAAACCCTCGCGGGCGTCACTGCCCTCGATTTCGAGAAGGCCCGCTGAGCGGCCCGGAGGTCTCCATGCTCTCGAACGTCCTGGCGCCGGCTCTCGCGCGGCGCGGCATCCACTACGGCTGGGTCATGGTGGCCGTGACCTTCCTGGTCATGGTCGCGACCGCGGCCGCCATGGGCAATCTCGGCGTCTTCCTCGTCCCGCTGCAGAAGGAATACGGCTGGGACACGGCCTCGATCTCCGGCGCCCTCGCGGTCCGGCTCCTGCTCTTCGGCCTCATAGCGCCTTTCGCGGCCGCGCTGATCCAGCGCTACGGGCTGCGCCGCATCGTGACGGTGGCGCTTGCGCTCGTGGTGGTCGGGCTCGGCCTTTCCACCCTGATGAGCCAGCTCTGGCAGCTCTGGCTCTACTGGGGCCTGCTCACCGGGCTCGGCACCGGCCTGACCGCCATGGTGCTCGGCGCGACCGTCGCGAACCGCTGGTTCACGCAGAGCCGCGGCCTCGTGATCGGCATCCTGACGGCGAGCTCGGCCACGGGCCAGCTCGCCTTCCTGCCGCTCGCCGCCATGATCGCCGACAATGCCGGCTGGCGCATGGCCATCATCCCGGCGGTGATCGCCTGCGCGGCGGCGGGGCTGCTGATGCTCCTGCTCGGGCGCGACCACCCGTCCGACGTGAACCTTCCCGCCTATGGCGAGAAGGCCGTCGCGCCCCCTCCTCCGCCGCCCTCATCCAACCCGTTCAAGACGGCGTTCATCATCCTCGGGGCGGCCTCGCGCAGCCCGGCCTTCTGGGTGCTGTTCTTCTCCTTCTACGTGTGCGGGCTCTCGACGAACGGCCTCGTCCAGACCCACTTCATCCCGCTCTGCCTCGATTTCGGCATGCAGAACGTCGAGGCGGCCTCGGTCCTCGCCATGATGGGCGCGTTCGATTTCGTCGGAACCGTGCTCTCGGGCTGGCTCTCGGACCGGTACGACAGCCGCAAGCTCCTCGCCTGGTACTACGGCCTGCGCGGGCTCTCGCTGCTGTTCCTGCCCATGTCGACCTTCTCCTTCTACGGGCTGACGCTCTTCGCGGTCTTCTACGGGCTCGACTGGATCGCGACCGTGCCGCCCACCGTGAAGCTCGCCGGGCAGGAATTCGGGCGCGAAAAGGCAGCGCTGGTCTTCGGCTGGGTCTTCACCGGGCACCAGCTCGGCGCCGCGACCGCCGCTCTGGGGGCCGGCATCAGCCGCGACGCCTTCGCGAGCTATCTGCCGGCCTTCTACACGGCAGGCGCCGCCTGCATGCTGGCCGCGATCGCCGTGCTCATGATCCGGCAGGGCGACGCCTCGAAACAGGGGGCCTTGGCCAGAGCCTAGCCATTCCGGTCGCTGTTGTGAGCTGATAGGCTCCCGGGCGGCCTTTCAGGGAGCTTGCGGATGACACGACGGGAAGTCCTCGGCCTTTTGGGAGGCGCCGCGGCTTTGGCCGCCTTCCCGCGCCTCGCGCTCGCGCAAGGCGGGGATGTCGTGATCTTCGCGGCCGCGAGCCTCAAGACGGCGCTCGACGAGATTTCGGCCGCCTGGACGCGGGACACCGGCAAGCGCGCCCGGATCTCGTATGCGGGATCGAACACGCTGGCCAAGCAGATCGAGGCGGGAGCCCCGGCGGATCTCTTCCTCTCGGCCGATCTCGACTGGATGGATTACGTGGCCGAGCGCAGTCTCATCCGGCCTGAGACGCGGCTGAACCTGCTCGCGAACCGGCTCGTCCTCGTCGCCCCGAAGGACTCCAAGGCCGACCTGGCGCTTGCACCAGGGCTCGACCTCAAGGCCGCGCTCGGAGACGGCCGCCTGGCGATGGCCAATGTCGATGCCGTGCCCGCCGGCAAATACGGTCGCAGCGCCCTCGACAGACTGGGAGCGTGGGCCGGCGTGAAGGATCGCGTCGCGCAGGCGGACAACGTGCGGGCGGCGCTCCTGCTCGTGGCCCGGGGCGAGGCCCCGCTCGGGATCGTCTACCGGACCGACGCGGCCGCGGAGCCGAATGTCCGGATCGTGGCGACCTTCGCGGAGGACCTGCATCCGCCGATCGTCTATCCGGCAGCGGTCACACGGGACTCGCGCAATCCCGATGCGCAGTCGCTCCTCACCTACCTGCGCGGCCCGGCGGCCCGCCAGGCTTTCGAAAGACAGGGATTTGCGGTTCTCGGACGCCCCTATTCCGGATCGTGACGGGCTGGCTCACGCCTGAGGAGTGGACCGCTGTCCGGCTGAGCCTCCTGGTCGCCGCGACCGCGACGGCCGCGAGCCTCGTTCCGGCGATCCTCGTCGCGCACGCGTTGGCGCGCGGAAGGTTCTGGGGGCGCGGCGCGCTGGACGTCCTCGTCCACCTGCCGCTCGTGCTGCCGCCGGTGGTCACCGGCTACTTCCTTCTCCTCGGCTTCGGCCGCCGCGGCCCGATCGGCTCCTTCCTGGCGGAGACATTCGGCATCGTCTTCGCCTTCCGGTGGACGGGAGCCGCGCTCGCCTGCGCCGTGATGGGCTTTCCCCTCATGGTCCGGGCCATCCGGCTGTCCATCGAAGCGGTCGACCGCGGGCTGGAGGAGGCGGGCTCGACGCTCGGCGCCAATCCAACCCTGGTCTTCCTCATCGTCACGCTCCCGCTCAGCCTTCCCGGCATCATCGCGGGCGCGATCCTCTGCTTCGCCAAGGCCATGGGCGAGTTCGGCGC
>JAFAEL010000041.1 GCA_023423995.1 Pseudomonadota bacterium
CCGCCGGAGCCCGCGCTCCATATCGGGGCCGCAATCCCTAGCTTGGCGGAACCGGAGGTTCAGGGCGAGGGCTGAAACGTCCGAATATCCCCAATTGGTTCGTTGCGGCCCGTCATGCCCTATGACGCTCGGCTTCCTCACCCGCAGAGCGGTGGAGGGGGCGCGGGGGCGTGGGAAGGGTGCCCCCTCAGTCGTCCGCTGCGCGGCCGCGACAGCTCCCCCGCAGGCGGGGGAGGATCCCCCTTACGCCGCCTTGTCGCGCGCCTGGTAGGTCTTGATGTCGGTGAAAATCACGTCCTTCCAGCGCTCCTGCTCGTAGTTGAGCTGGTAGGCGGAGGGGGCGAGGAAGACGGGGGCTCCGTCGAGGTCCTTTGCCATGGCCGAGACGTGGCTGTCGGCGAAGCGGTCCACCTCGCCCTTCTTATCGGACATGATCCAGCGGGCGAGCGTGAAGCGGCTCTGCTCGTAGTCGATCGGGATCCCGTATTCGGCCTTGAGGCGCTCCTTCAGCACGTCGAGCTGCAGCGCGCCGACGACGCCCACGATGGCCGGGGAGCCGTCCGCGGGCAGGAAGAGCTGCACGACGCCCTCCTCGGCCATCTGCTGCAAAGCCTCGCGCAGCTTCTTCGCCTTCATCGGGTCCGAGAGCTTGATGCGGCGCATGATCTCGGGCGCGAAGCTCGGCACGCCGTTGAAGGCGAGGTCCTCGCCCTCCGTCAGCGTGTCGCCGATGCGGAGGGTGCCGTGGTTCGGGATGCCGACCACGTCGCCGGCGAAGGCCTCGTCCGCGATGGCGCGGTCCTGCGCGAAGAAGAATTGCGGCGCGGAGAGCGAGATCGGCTTGCCCGTGCGGACGAGCTTCGCCTTCATGCCGCGCTCCAGCTTGCCCGAGCAGACCCGCATGAAGGCGATGCGGTCGCGGTGGTTCGGGTCCATGTTCGCCTGGATCTTGAACACGAAGCCCGTCATGCCGGCCTCGCTCGGCGTCACGAGCCGCTTGTCCGCCTCCTGGCCGCGCGGGGAGGGGGCGATCTCGGCGAGCGAGTTGATGAGGTCGCGCACGCCGAAATTCTTCAGCGCCGAGCCGAAGAAGACGGGCGTGAGGTGCCCCTCCAGGAAGGGCGCGAGCTCGAAGCGCTTCAGGCCTTCCTGGGCCAGGGTCACCTCCTCGAGCCAGGTCTCACGCTCGTGCTCGGGCAGGAGGCCGACGCATTTCGGATCATCCGGGCCGGTGACCTGGATGGCGTCCTCGTCCGCGTCGAGCCGGCGCACGAGGTTGTGCGCGAGGTCGAAGGTGCCCGCGAAGCTCTGGCCGCGGCCGATGGGCCAGGTGACCGGGGCGGTGTCGAGCGCGAGGGTCTTTTCGATCTCGTCGAGGAGGTCGAAGGGGTCGCGGCTCTCGCGGTCCATCTTGTTGATGAAGGTGACGATCGGGATGTCGCGCAGGCGGCAGACCTCGAACAGCTTGCGCGTGCGCGCCTCGATGCCGCGGGCGGCGTCGATCACCATGACGGCCGAATCGACCGCCGTGAGGGTGCGGTAGGTGTCCTCCGAGAAGTCCTCGTGGCCGGGGGTGTCGAGGAGGTTGAAGACGCGGCCGCCGTATTCGAACGTCATCACGGAGGTCACGACGGAGATGCCGCGCTCCTTCTCGATGCCCATCCAGTCCGAGCGGGTGGAGACGCGGTTGCGCTTCGCCTTGACCTCGCCCGCGAGCTGGATGGCGCCGCCGAACAGGAGGAGCTTTTCCGTCAGGGTCGTCTTGCCGGCGTCGGGGTGCGAGATGATCGCGAAGGTGCGGCGGCGCTCTGCGGGCAGTGCCGGGGAAGGGGTGGTCATGGGCTCTGGCGTGGCGGCGTGGGTTCGGCGGGACAGCGGCGATCTGTCCACAGGCTATGGTGCGGGGACGCTTTGTGCAGTGCAGCTCTCTACCCATATTGGTGATCCCTGCAACGTACTGAAAGGAGGTGATCGAGTGTCTCATCGTTATGTGGTGCGGTCACTGATCGCCGTGACCCTGACCTCCGCCTCCTTCGAGGCGCGGGGCTGAAGGGTTTCCGGCCGCGCTGAGAAGCGCCGCCTCCACGTGTTGATCTGACCGTGCAAGACGATGGAAGGGCCGCCCGCAGGGGCGGCCCTTCGCATTTCCGGAGCGGCAACATCCGGACACGGGCCGACGTCGGGCTCGTTGGTGATTGACTCGCCCCCGGGGCCGGGGCGAACTTCTGCGGTGCAGCGTCCCGGGGTGCGCTTCCTGCCGAAGCGAGAGCCGGCAGGGCGCCGCGCGGCGAACCGAGAGGCCGGCCCGATGGATCTATCGGCTGGTGGGCGCAGACGCGTCGCCATCATGGCGGCGGATGTGGTCGGCTATTCGCGCCTCATGGCAGAGGACGAGGACGACGTCTTCTCCCGCCTGATGAGCCTCCGGGACAACGTCATCGAGCCGATCGTCGGCGAACACCACGGCCTCGTGTTCAAGCATACCGGCGACGGCTTCCTGGCCGCGTTCGAGACGGCTGCGGAGGCGTTCCGCTGCGCGCTCGCGCTTCAGCCCAGGATCATCGAGCGGGAGGCGCGCTTCCCGGCGGACCGCCGCATCCTGTTCAGGGCCTCGCTGAACGTCTGCGACGCCATCATCCAGGGCGGCGACCTCTTCGGGGACGGCATCAACGTCGCGGCCCGGCTGCAGGCTTACGCCGAGCCTGGCGACCTCGTGATGACCGCCGTCTTTGCGGACGAAGTCGGTCCGGCGCTTCGCGACCGCGAGACCTTCGATCTCGGCGAGCTGCACCTGAAGAACATCTCCCGCCCGGTCAGGGCAGTGGGCATGAGGGTCGGGGGCGGCCGGCGATTGCTTTCGCTCGCTCCCGTCTCTCCGGCGCCCGAGAAGCCTTCCATCGCCGTCCTGCCCTTTCGGCAACGGAGCCCGGGCCCCGACACCGCCGTCGTGGCGGACGGGATCGTCGAGGAGATCGTCCGGGCGCTTGCCGCCAGGGATGAGCTCTTCGTGATCTCGCGGACCTCGACCCTCCGCTACGCCGACAAGGTCATCGACCCGCGCAGCATCGGGCAGGACCTCGCGGTGCGCTATGTCCTGCATGGGAGCGTGCAGCATTCGGGAGACACGGTCCGGATCGGCACGGAGCTGAGCGAGACGGAGCAGGGCCGCGTCATCCGGGCCGATCGCTACGACGGCCCGGTCTCGGACATCTTCGAGCTGCAGGCGCGAATTGCGGTCGACGTTGCGAAGACCATCGCGCCGCACGTGCTCGAGTGGGAAGTCCGGCGCGCGATGCGCAAGCATCCGGACAGCATGACGGCCTACGATCTCGTGGTTCAGGCGCTGCCGCATCTTTTTCGGCTCAGCTACGAGTCGCATTCCGTGGCGCGCGGGCTGCTCCAGCAGGCGATGGTGCTCGATCCGAACTACGCCCCGGCCTACACCTACACGGCCTACTGGCACATCTTCCGCGTGGGGGAGGGCTGGTCGCGAGATCCGGATGCGGATTCGGCGGAGGCCGCCCGGATCGCCCAGGAGGCGATCGTACGGGACCCGAACGACGCCCTGGCGCTCGCCATCTGCGGCCACGTCCGGTCTTTCCTCCTGCACGACTTCGAGGCCGCGAACGCGATCCTGGAGCGGGCGATCGAGGTCGGGCCGAACTGCGCGCTCGCCTGGTCGATGAGCAGCGTGACTCTCGGCTACCTCGGCGATAGCGCCGGCGCGGTCGAGCGGGCCGAGCATGGGGTGCGGCTGTCGCCGGCGGACGCGCACACGTTCTGGAGCCAGGGCGTGCTCGCCCAGGCCTATTACCTGAACGACGATTTCGCGGCGGCGACCGCCTGGGCACGGCGGACGGCTGCCCGCAATCCGGCGGTGATGTTCAACCTCAGGGTGCTCGCCGCCAGCCTCGTGGCGCAGGGGCGGCTGCAGGATGCGCGCAGGGTGGGGCAGGAAATCCTCGCGCTCAGCCCCGGTTTTTCTCTCGAGCGCTATGCGAAGAGCTGCCCCTTCACGGGGGCCACGCTCGCACGCTGGCTCGATCGGCTCGCGGCGGCCGGCCTTGCCGAACCGCCGCAGCCGCGGCCCCGGTCATCCGAAGCAGCCCTGGGGGGAAGTGATGACGGCAAACACGGCCAATACGGCGAACACCGCGAACACGGCCAATACGGCGAACGTGGGTAATGCCGGCAACGGCATCGATCCCGGCAGCGGATGGTGCTTCGCGGATCGCGCCAGTTTCCCCTTTGTCGACGATCCGCTGGTCAACCGCGATCCGCCATACGCTGCCACCACGGGCTATGCGGACCGGTACTGGAGCCCGATCTGGTTCGCCTGGCGGCTGCTCGGCGAGTTCGTCGGGTCTAATTGGCAGACGATCCAGCTCCGGGCGCCGATCGACCACCAATACGAAATTCCCCGGCTACAAAGGCTCGCCCGGTTCGAGCGCGCCGATGCGGCGGATGAGATCGTGGCGCAGAAGGACGAGTTCGTCAGCTACTTCATGGGCCTGCTCGGGGCGACGCCCGGATCGCACCCGCAGACCTACCGCCTGATGCATTTCGCCAACCTCGTCGGCGCCTTCATGTCCATGCATTTCAAGGCGCAGCACTCGCGCCGGCGCCCCTCGCACATCGCGCCGAGCCTCTTTCCGCCTGTCCAGGTGCCGGGCCACCCTGCCTATCCGAGCGGGCACGCGGCGCAGGCCCATCTCATCAGGCGCTGTACGCTGAGCATATTGCCTCCTGCCGCGACGCCGATCGTTCGGGATAATCTCAAGGCGCTCGCCAAGCGCATCGCCCGCAATCGCGAGATCGCTGGGCTCCATTTCAACGACGACAGCCATGGCGGGCAGGAACTCGCCAATACGATCTCCCAGTTTCTCGACGCTGACCTGGCCGTGAACCCGCCGACGCGGCCGGCCTATGCGGCCCTGTTCAAGGCTGCGCAGGCGGAATGGGCTTAATCCGGAGGATGAGACATGGCTCTTTCCGGCGGCCAGCATGCAAGGCTCTCCCCGCTGCCGCGCCGGGTGGCGGACCGGCTCGAGAAGCATCTGCGCGTCAGTTCCCCGCCGCTAGGCTACGACCCACGCGACCGGCCGGATTCGGAGCTGGCATCCTTCGCGCTCCCACCCCGCCCGGACCGGAGCACGGCCCCGGAGGCATACCGCAACTGGTATCGGGCCATGTCGCCGCCGCTCGTCTTCCCGCCCAGGCCGAAGGTCCTGGCCGACATGTTCGCGGTGCTGCCGACCTCCGTCCGCGGCGCCCGGTTCGCGAATTTCCGATCGATCGCCGAATCGAGCCGCAATTGGTCCGGGGGCTATGTCCGGCCCAAGGATCGCAGCCCCGTTGGACTCGTCCAGGGCAACTGGCACGTCCCGAGCACGAGCGCGCCGGGCGCCGGAGCCGAATATGCGGTGTCGAGCTGGGTCGGGCTCGACGGGAATGACCCTGCCTCCATCTCGATGCCGCAGGTCGGGGTGCAGGCCGCCCATGTCGAGAACCCGAGCGAGGAATGGTTGCTGGCCTGGTGGCAATGGTGGGTGAAGCCGGCGCCGGATGCACTGCAGATCGCGATCCTCACCCTGCCGATCACGACTGGGGACGAGATCTACGCCCAGGTCCAGGCGGTCGGGCCCACGGAGGCGAGCTTCTTCATCAAGAACATGGCGCAAGGCGTGGCGTTCTCAGGGATCTATTCGCCGCCAATCACGAACCAGACAGGCCCGACGCCTCTCCGCCTCGATATCGAGGGACGCACGGCCGAGTGGATCGTCGAGCGACCGGTCGTGCCGGGGCACGATCTCTGGCTGCCCGATTTCGGAACGCTCCTCTTCACCGATTGCAACGCCGCGGTCGCGAGCGGTGCGGGCGGCATCCTCACCGACCTGCCGCTCGACTGCTCGCGGCTGATCGCGCTGCATGAATGGGACGATCCTCGCGTAAGGGGCCGGCTTGCTTCCAAACCCGGCCGCGAGACCTCGACGGCTTTCCGCCTGACCTACGTCGCATGAGGTCCCGTGCAGGCGCGACATGGCTCGCGCCCGCCCGGGGCGGGGCATTGCGCGGATCGTTCCGCTAGGCTTGAGAGATCGCGCGCTTTGCGCGGAACGCTGGAGCCATCCCGGAATGAGCAGCTCGCCCGAATACACGCCCCCGAAGGTCTGGGTCTGGAACAAGGCCAATGGCGGCCGCTTCGCGAACATCAACCGGCCGGTCGCCGGGCCGACGCACGAGAAGGATCTGCCGGTCGGCAAGCACCCGCTCCAGCTCTACTCGCTCGGCACGCCGAACGGCGTGAAGGTCACGATCATGCTGGAGGAGCTGCTGGCGGCCGGCCACAAGGGCGCGGAATACGATGCCTGGCTCATCCGCATCGGCGATGGGGACCAGTTCTCGAGCGGCTTCGTCGACGTGAACCCGAATTCGAAGATCCCGGCGCTCCTCGACCGCAGCGGCGAGAAGCCGATCCGGGTCTTCGAGTCCGGCGCCATCCTGGTTCATCTCGCCGAGAAGTTCGGCGCCTTCCTGCCGACGGAGGCGGCCGCCCGTGCCGAGACGCTGTCCTGGCTGTTCTGGCAGATGGGCAGCGCGCCGTTCCTCGGCGGCGGCTTCGGGCACTTCTACGCGTACGCACCCTTCAAGATCGAGTACGCGATCGACCGCTACGCCATGGAGGTGAAGCGCCAGCTCGACGTCCTCGACCGCCGCCTCGCGGAGACGAAGTTCGTCGCGGGCGACGAGTACACGATCGCCGACATGGCGATCTGGCCCTGGTATGGCGGGCTGGCGAAGGGCTGGCAGTACGGCGCGGGCGAGTTCCTGCAGGTGCAGGACTACAAGAACGTGCAGCGCTGGGCGGAAGAGATCTTCCAGCGGCCCGCCGTGAAGCGGGGCCGCATGGTCAACCGCATCACGGGCGAGCCCTCCGAGCAGCTCCACGAGCGCCACGACGCCTCGGATTTCGACACGAAGACGCAGGATAAGATCGAAGCTCCCACGGCTGCTGCCGCGGGCTGATCGAGCGTTCCGACAGCGCCGGGCGCGGCGACCTGCCCGGCATCCTCAGGCTCGGTGCAGGTCCCGCGCTCTCACGTCCGCGCTGGCGAGGGCCCTCAAGGCTCGAAACGAGCTCGGGTGCGGGCGGCGCAGCCGCCCCGCCTCAGGCCGAAACCGCTTCCTTGGCGAGCGGGGAGGCGTCCGGGGCCTTGTCCTCGACCTCGATCACCGTCAGGTGCCGCATCTCTCCGGAGCGGGTCCTCCAGTCGATGCCGTCGCCGGCCTTGAGGCCGATCAGGGCCGCGCCGACGGGGGTGAGAACCGAGATCTTGCCCTGCGCGATATCGGCTTCCGGCGGGTACACCAGCGTGACCTTGTGTTCCCGTCCCGTGGTTTCGTCCCGGTAGGTGAGGCGCGAGCCCATGGCCACATGGCCTTGCGCGCGCCGCCCCTTGGTCAGCACATGCGCCCGGTCGACCTCCCGCTGCAGGAACTCTGCGACTTCCGGCATCGTGTGTTCGGCCGAACGTACCATCCGCGACAAAGCCTCATGGTCCTCGGCCGTGAGCGTAATCCGGGGTTGGCGTGTCGAGCGGCGCGCCGTCGCCTGGCCTTGATTGGTCATGTCCGTCTCCTGAAGGTCCTCCCCCGCCCCGATCTTCCTGTCGCGACGGGTGCCTTGGTTGCCTGCGCGCAAACTCGTCCGCTCCGCCTGGAGGGCGGCTGGGGGAAATCAAATTGTGTTGTGACGGTCGCCCCGAACTCGGGCTGCGACCACGCGCCGAATTCGGGGCTAAAAGCCCGCGATGAGCTGACCGGCCCGCTGAAGCGGGCGGAGAAGGAGCGCAAGCGCGATCATGGTGCGAGGCTCGGCCATTCGCGCCGAATTGTCAACGCGCGCGAGCTGGACTCAACCGCCCAACAGAGCGAGCGTGCGCGGGTCCGCCTCACCACCGCAATAGCGGTCGAGCGCCGTCCGAAACACGGCCGTCTGGCTGTGGGCTGCCCTGTCGAACAGCGTCATCGAGGAGCGGAACTTGAGGTCGTCCGGCTTGCCGAAAATGGCGTGGAGCGTTCGGCCCTGGAGGTCGAGAACCGCCCCCGTGCAGGCCAGGAGCCGCTGGCCGAGAAGCGGGTGGGCAAGATAGGCCTCCGCCTCGTCCAGGCCCGATATCCCGTAGAACTGAGCCGTTGGCGAGATGCCGAGGCCGGCGAGTTGCGGAAAGACGAACCACATCCAGTGGCTGCGCTTCTGTCCGTCTCGCAGCTCGCCGAGAGCCCGTTCCCAGACGCCGTCCTGCGCCGCGACGAAGCGTTGCAAGCGGAACGGGTCCGGCTCCGTCACGTCAGCCTCTCCCGGAGGGGTTGCCGCGACAGGAGGGCGCCGAGACCCGCCAGCAGCGTCTCTTCCTGCCCCTTCACGGCGACCTCGATCCCCTCCGCCTGAAGCGCCATGCGGTAGAGCTCGGCCCGTGGCGGGTCGGCGACGATCGTGACCTGCCCGGGGCGGCCGAACAGGCCGAAGGCGCCGGCGATCTCCTCGCCGGTCAGCAGGCCGGACAGGTAGGGCCCGAGCCGTTCGCGGCCCAGCCGGCCCGTGAGGGTCGCGGCGCGCGCCGCAAAGAGCCTGTTCAGCAGACCGCCCCCGGCCTCTCGCCCTCCAAGCGGCGAAGCGGCGAGCCCCTCCGCGAAGCCGGCGGGACCGGGAGGCTCCGTCGCGGGACGGCCGACCATCGAATGCTCGCGCAGGAGCGCATAGAGCTCGCCCGTCAGGAACGTCGCGAAACTCGCGATCCTGCCTTCCCGCAGCAGGGCCCATTTGCAATGCGTGCCGGGCAGGCAGACGAGGCCGTCCGTGACGCCCGAGCCGAGCAGGTGAGTCTCTTCGCCCCGCATCACGTCCGCTCGGCCGCCCTCCAGCAGGCGGACGCCCGGCACGATCACGCCTTTGCGATCGTTCCCGATCTCGATGCTCATCAGCGCGGCAGCGATCTCGTCCACGCCGGCAGGGCATTCGGCGTAGGGTGCCATTGCCCAGCCTTCGCGGCTGCCGGCCATGCCGACGAGCACGACGGGCAGGTCCGGCTCCGCCGCGAGCCATGCGCCGCAATGGCGCGCGAAGACCCCGGCGTGCTCCCCGGCCTTGAGCCGGGACACGCCTTCGTCGGATTCGGCGCGAGCGAGGACGGCTGCGCCGTCGACCAGGAGCGCCCGGATGCGGCTCGTGCCCCAGTCGACCGCGACGAAGCGCATCGGGACGCGCCGGGCTACCGGGTCCCGAACATGCGGTCGCCGGCATCGCCGAGGCCGGGAACGATATAGCCGTGCTCGTTCAGCCTCTCGTCGATCGCCGCCGTCCAGATCGGAACGTCGGGATGCATCGCCTTGAAGTTCGCAATGCCCTCGGGGGCCGCGAGGAGGCACACGATGCGCAACTCCTTCGCGCCACGCTCCTTCAGCCGATCCACGGCCGCAATGGCGGAGTTCGCGGTGGCCAGCATGGGGTCCAGCACCAGGACCTGCCTGTCGGCGAGATCGGATGGCGCCTTGAAATAGTACTCCACGGCCGAGAGCGTCTCGGGATCGCGATAGAGCCCGATATGGGCGACGCGCGCGGACGGCACGAGGTCCAGCATGCCGTCCAGGAAGCCGACCCCGGCCCGCAGGATCGGGGCGAGGACGAGCTTCTTGCCGGCCAGCTGCGGCGCCTGCATGCGGGTGATCGGCGTTTCGATCTCCACCATCTCGAGGGGAAGATCGCGCGTGACCTCGTAGAGCAGCAGCATCCCGATCTCGTTCAGGAGCTGCCTAAAACCCTTCGTCGAGCGCGTCTTGTCCCGCATCAGGGTCAGCTTGTGCTGAACCAGCGGGTGATCGACGACGGTTACACCTTGCATCCGGGGCCTCATTTTGACCGGCCCATCTGACCCGAGGAGCGGTGCTCGGGCAAGCGCCGGCGGCTCAGAACACGGTTCCGTCGCTGATCACCTGGAGGGGCGGCTCCCCGCCGGGACGCTTCTCGCGGGCGAGCCGCCTGCCCGTCGCCCAGGTGCCGCCCTCCAGAACCTTGGCGAGCGGGAACTCCTCGGCGGAGAGTTTCAGCTTTCGCCTGACCTCGTCGGCGACCCGGTCGAGGAGGGCAACCGTGAGCGCGCGCCATTCGACGACCAGGGGCGAGCCGACCTCGTGCGGGCGCTCGGCCTCCGCCGGATCGCGGAAGGCGAGGACACCTGTGTCGATGAACAGGCCGCCATTGCGGTACTCGGGCAGCCCGGTCAGCCCGTCGAGGTCCACGACCTCGATGCCCGCCTCCTCGAGCGGCTCGATGAGGGAATAGGCGAGCCATTGCGAGAGCTTGTGAAACGGCACGAGCCCGCTGGTCGCGTCATCCGTCCGGATCTTGGGGTGGCGCCAGGTGTCGCCGAGATCGACGCCGCCCAGCGAAATCCGCCCGGGCCAGACCGGGCCGAGATGCAGCAGCACCGCCTCGAGGATGGCCGGCGCGGCAAGGCGGTTCTCGGATGCCTGCCCGACGAGATGGTCGAACAGCCCGCCCGGTCGCGGATCGTCGGCGATGCCGAAGATTTCGGGATTGTCCTCGACGGTTTCGCCCAGGCGGTTGAGGAGCGACGCCCGGCCCTCGAGCCCGACGAGCGGGTTCTGGGCCGAGACCTGCATGCCGCGGGCGAGTTCGGTGACGGACAGCGTCGCCAGGGTCGAGGCATCCGCCCGGTAGGGCTGGTCCGGCCGAGCCGAAAATGCTCCGCCGATGAACATATCGAAGCTCGCGACCGCCAGCCCCTCGGAACGTCCGTAGGTCTCGCCGGTCCGGCCCTCCTCGTAGCGCCACGCCGCGCCCGCGCCCGCATCGAGCAGCACGCTGACGATGGCGAGGTCGAAGGCGGCACGCCCGCGTTCGCGTGCGTCGGTCCAGCGTACGGCCTCCGCGAGCGTGCCCCAGCGGTCGAGGCCGCCGGCCGCGAAATGGCGCCAGCGCGCATGCAGCGGGATTTCGAGCGTCGGATATTCGGCCCTGATGGTCTGGACGACCTGGTCGGCGCAGGCGGAAAGCCGGTCGAGGTCCACGGCGAAATGATCGAGCTCGCCCGCTAGGCCGAGGCGCAGCATCGTCTCGGCACGCTCCCGCACGGCCGCGGAGGAGAGAAGGTGGCGGGCGGCGGCCGCCTCGTCGGTCGTGGAATGGTCAGCCAAGGATCGATCCAAGAGAGTTGTCAGTAGCCCTGAAGGACGACGACCTTCGGCGTCCCGGGCAGCGTCTCGCGCGAGAGGGTCATCGAAGCGCCGTCCAGCCGGGCGGTGTCCCAGGCCTTCGCCCGTGCCCGGTCGAGGAACCGGTTCAGCGTGCTCTGCCCGAAGAAGTGCATCGGGATGATCAGCCTGGGACTCAGCGCGGATAGCACGTCCATCATCCCTTCGATGTCGAGCGTGTAGGATCCGTCAACGGGGACTAGGGCCACATCGATCCGCCCGAGCTGCTTCAGGTGCTCCGGGGTCAGCGTGTGATGCAGGTGCCCGAGATGGGCGATGCAGAGATCGGCAGCCTCGAAGACGAAGATCGAGTTGCCTTCCATGATGGTGGATTCAGCGCCCCATTGCCGGATGTTGGTCACGACGTTCCGGATCCGGACATCCGCGAAGCGCTCGTCATAGGCCGGCGCCCGGCCGCCGCTCGGGTTCCAGCCGCGCAGGATCGTCCTGATGCCGGGATCCGGGTGGGCGGAGTAGTGGGTCGAGTGCGCCCGGTTCATCGTCACGATGTCCGGGGTGACGCTCGGACGCACATAGTCGTTGTAGTCGGTCGCGATCTTCACGCCGCCGGCGGTCTCGATCAGGAAGGTCGCATGCCCGACATAGGTCAGGCCGACCTCGTTGCTGGCCAGGGCGGCGGGAATGATCGGGAGGGAGCGGCGGGCGATGAGCCCTGGGCAGCCCTCCTCGGAGGCCCGAACGTGCCCGGGCGAAAGAAGCAGCGCCGCCGAAGCGATAAAGGCAAGTGCCAGGGCCGAACCGAGCTTCGATCGCATGACCCTTCTCCGAAGGTGCATGCCAGCCTTGCATAGAGCCTGCCGCCCGCGCCAGCCTCAAAGCAAGTACGAGAACGCGCGCCGTACCTGGGCGGAATGCCGAGCGAGGAACGTAGATGCTCGAGACTCTGGTCTTTCTTCTTGCAGGTGCGGTGCTGCTCGTGCCGCTCACGCGGCGCGCGGGATTTGGCTCGATCCTTGGCTATCTGGCGGCCGGCGCGTTGATCGGCCCGGCTGGTCTCAGGCTGGTGACGGATGTCGAGACGATCCGGAGCGTCTCCGAGCTCGGCATCATCATGCTGCTCTTCCTGATCGGCCTCGAGCTGAAGCCGCGACGCCTGTGGGTGATGCGGCGCTCGGTCTTCGGGCTGGGAACGGCGCAGGTCGTGCTCACCGCAGCGGCCATCGCGGCCCCCCTCATGCTGCTCGGGATCCCCTGGGCCAGTACGATCCTCCTCGGAGCCGGCCTTGCGCTGTCCTCGACCGCGATCGTCCTGCCGATGCTGGCCGAGCGGGAGATCCTCGGCCTGACCTCCGGGCGAGACAGTTTCGCCGTCCTCCTGTTTCAGGATCTCGCCTTCATCCCGGTTCTTGCGCTCGTGCCGCTCCTCGCCGGCCAGGGCCTGCCCGAACATCTGCCCTGGCTTTCGATGGCGAAGGGGATCGGAGGCATCGTCGTCATCCTGGTCGGCGGAAGCTTCCTGGTCCCGATGCTGTTCAGGGTCATCGGAGGTGCGAGGACGCCCGAGGTGTTCACCGCGGCCTCCCTCCTGACCGTGGTCGGGGCCGGAGCAATTGCTCACGCCGTCGGCCTGTCGACCTCGCTCGGGGCCTTCCTGGCGGGCGTGCTGCTTTCGGATTCGGAATACCGGCACGAGCTCGAGGCGGACATCAAGCCGTTCGAGGGCCTGCTGCTCGGGTTCTTCTTCATCTCGGTCGGGATGTCGGCCAATCTCGGCCTCGCGCTCGCCGAACCGGGACGGATCGCGCTGGCCCTGGTCGGGCTGATCTTCGTCAAGGCTGCGCTCTGCTTCCTGATCGGGCGCATCTCGGGGCAGCAGACGGCCACCTCCGTGCGGTTCGCGCTGGCCCTCTCGCAGGGAAGCGAGTTCAGCTTCGTGCTGGTCGGCGCGGCGACGGGCGCAGGGGTGCTGTCGGGCACGCTCGCGGACGAAGCCAACCTCGTGGCGGCGCTGTCGATGGCGGCGACGCCGCTCCTCTTCGCCCTCTCCGAGAAACTGGTCCTGCCGCGGCTGACGCTGCCTCCGGCCCCGGTCTACGACGTCGTGACGGACGAGCACGTGCCCGTGATCATCTGCGGCTTCGGCCGCATGGGCCAGATC
>JAFAEL010000071.1 GCA_023423995.1 Pseudomonadota bacterium
CTTCAAACGAATGCGCAATTCGTGTTGATCCTTAGGGAGAACGCTGAAGGCTCATAGGTGTTTAGGGACTTCTCCAGCCTGCTTGGTCTGCATCCGCCCATGGCGGTTCGCCGTGCCGCCTGCCGTCAGTCGCCCTGCTTCGGCGCGGTGCGGAGGTGGTCGACCAGCTTCTTCGCCGAGGGGGGGAGGGCCGCATAGCTCCTGACGCAGATGGTGAGGTCGCGCGCCGCCCAGGGATCGGCGAGCGCGACGATCCTGATCCGGGAGGATTTCTGCGCCCGCCGCGCCGTCGTCTCAGGGATGATGCCGATGCCGACCCCCGCCTCGACCAGGCGGCACACGCCGTCGAAGCTCCGCAATTGGACCCGCAGCCGGATCGTCTGGCCGAGTGCGGCGGCCTTCGCGGACAGGAAGCGCTGCAGGGCGCTGGACCGATCCAGGCCCACGAGATCGTGCTCGAGCACCTCCACGAAGGCGACGCTGTCGCGGCGTGCCAGCGGGTGAGAGGGGCCCGTCACCACGACGAAGCGGTCGGACCGGAACGGGAAGGTCTCGAGCCCACCGGTCTGCACCGTCCCGGCCACGATCCCGATATCCGCCACGCCCTCTGCCACGAGGCCGACGATCTCGTCGGAGAGGCGCTCTTCCAGCACGACGGACATCCGGGGATGGGCGGACAGGAAGGCTCCGAGCGCGTCCGGCAGGAATTCCAGGATCGCGTTGGTGTTGGACAGGAGGCGGATCTCGCCCGCGCTCCCGCCCGCGAAGGCGCCGAGATCCTCGCGCAGGCGCTCCGCCTGGGCCAGCATGATGCGGGCATGCTGCAGCAGCATGCGTCCCGCGGCCGTGGGCGTGACGCCGTTGCGGCTGCGCAGCAGGAGCGCTGCCCCGAGATCCTCCTCCATGCCCCGGATGCGGGCCGAGGCGGCCGCGAGGGCAAGGTTGGCGCGCTCGGCTCCGCCCGTGATCGAGCCGGCTTCGACGATGTGGCGGAAGAGGCTGAGGTCCTTGAGGTCGAAATGGAGCATGGCTTCGCCGATCGCGAAGGCTGTTTTCGGCCTTTCAGGATTGCACAACGCGACCAGCGGGTCCAATTGCTTCGCGCATGACGAAGATCGAAGCATCTCGATGATCGTTGCCGGAAGCATCGCGGCCGTCACGCTGTTTCTCTGGGCGACCGCGCTCGTGCCGGAGATCGTGGCGACGCTCGCCTTCTTCGCGGCCGCGACCCTGGCGAAGGTCGCGAGCCCCGCGACGATCTTCTCCGGCTTCGCGTCCTCCGCCTTCTGGCTGGTCCTGTCGGGGCTCGTCGTCGGGGCCGCCATGACCCGGACCGGGCTCGGCGCCCGCCTCGCCCGCGGGCTCGCCCGCCCGCTCTCGGGCTCCTATCCGGTCTTCATCGCCGGCCTCGTGACGCTCGCCTTCGCCCTCGCCTTCGTCATGCCGTCGAATCTCGGCCGGATCGCGCTCCTCGTCCCGATCGTGCTCGCGCTGTCGGACGAACTGGGGCTCGAGCCGGGGAGCCTTGGCCGGTACGGGGCCGTCCTGGCGGTCGGGGTCGCGACCCCCATCCTGTCCGCCGCCATCCTGCCCGCGAACGTGCCGAACCTCGTCATGGCGGGCGCGGCCGAGACGCTGCACGGCATCCAGCTGCGCTACCTTCCCTATCTCTACTTGCACGCGCCGGTCCTGGCGCTGGCCAAGGGCGCGCTCCTCGTCTTCCTGATCTGCCGGCTGTTCCCCGATCGGGTGCAACGCCAGGCGGGGGAGGGCGGGTCGGCCCGGCCCTGGTCGGCGGAGGAGCGGCGCCTCGCCGTGATTCTCGGCCTCACGCTGCTTCTCTGGGTCACGGATAGCTGGCACCACGTCCAGCCGGCCTGGATCGGCCTCGCCGCCGCCGTCGTCTGCATCATGCCCAGGATCGGCGTGCTGCCGGCCGAAGCCTTCGCGCAGGTGAACCTGCGCATCTGCTTCTACATCGCGGGCGTGATCGGCCTGATCGCCGTGGTGAACGAGACCGGGCTCGCGGCCGCCATCGGCCGGGCGGTCCTGGCCGTCGCCCCATTCGAGCCGGGAGCCTTGGCGCAGAACTTCGCCGTGCTCGTCGGCATCGCCACGGCGCTGACGCTGGCCGTCACGGCGAATGGCGCTCCGGCGCTCTACACCGCCCTCGCGGGCGATCTCGCCGGCGCGACCGGCATGCCGCTTCTCACAGTCGTGATGATCCAGGTGATCGGCTTCTCGACCGTGTTCCTGCCCTACCAGGCTCCGCCGATCGTCGTGGCGTCAGAATTGGGGGGCGTGCCGCTCCGCAAGGCGGCCCGACTCACCCTGGCGTTCGGCTGTGCGTCGCTCCTCGTGATCACGCCTCTGGCCTTCGTCTGGTGGCGCCTTTCGGGAGCGCTGCCATGAAGTGCAAAAGAATCGGAGGCGAGAGCGCTGGCATGTGGTCGACCAAGCACTTACCGCGTTGCAGCACCCCAAGGGCTCCGTTAGGAACCCTTCCAAATTCGACCCGTTCTCACTTGAAGCTCCGGAGTTTCTGATGGCCGACGCGAAAGCCCAGGCTGCGCGGCAGGTGCCGAGGCCATTGTCGCCTCATCTCCAGGTCTACCGCTGGACCTGGACCATGGCGATGTCCATCTTCCACCGCGCCACCGGCACCGCCCTCTACTTCGGTACTGTACTCGTCGCGATCTGGCTGCTCGCGGTCGCGTCGGGGCCGGCAGCCTATGATCGGGTGTCCTGGTTCTTCGGCAGCCCGATCGGCCTGCTGATCATGTTCGGCTACACCTGGGCGCTGATGCACCACCTGCTCGGCGGCGTGCGCCACCTCGTCTGGGATTTCGGCCACGGCCTGGAGCCCGGCACGCGCATGCAACTGGCGCGCTTCACCCTGATCGGCTCGGTCACGCTCACGGTCCTCATCTGGGCCGTGGCGCTGCTGACGCGCTGAGGACGACATCATGGCAGACAACAGGCCCAACCCCCGCGTCGACATGCGGACCCCGCTCTCGCGCGTGAAGGGACTCGGCGCGGCCCATCACGGCGTCGAGCACTGGTGGATGCACCGTGTCACCGCGGTGTCGAACATCCCGCTCGTGGTCGCTTTCGTGATCATCATCGCGGGCCTCGCGGGGCGCCCCTATGCGGAGGTGATCCGCATCGTCTCCAACCCGTTCGTCGCGCTCCTCCTGGGGCTGTGCGTCATCTCGGTGACGAATCACATGCGCCTCGGCATGCAGATCATCATCGAGGACTACGTCCACGATCGCGGCTGGAAGATCGTCTCCATCATCGCGAACAACTTCTTTGCGGCGGTGATCGCCGCGGCCTGCCTCTTCTCCGTCCTGAAGATCAGCTTCGGCCGCGTCCCGCTGCCTCCCGTCTAGGAACAAAGACAATGGCCACCAACGGCTCAGCCACGAACGGCAACGGGGCGGCGGCCCCGAAGATCAACGGCGACGCCTACCCGATCATCGACCACACCTTCGACGTCGTGGTCGTGGGCGCGGGCGGCGCCGGCCTGCGCGCCACCGTCGGCTGCTCGCAGGCGGGCCTGCGTACGGCCTGCATCACCAAGGTGTTCCCCACGCGCTCGCACACGGTCGCGGCGCAGGGCGGCGTCGCCGCCTCCCTCGCCAATATGGGCGAGGACACCTGGCAATGGCACATGTACGACACCGTCAAGGGGTCGGACTGGCTCGGCGACCAGGACGCGATCGAGTACCTCGTCCGCAACGCGCCCGCGGCCGTCTACGAGCTGGAGCACTGGGGCGTGCCCTTCTCCCGCACCGAGGACGGGAAGATCTATCAGCGCCCGTTCGGCGGCATGACCACGCATTTCGGCAAGGGCATCGCCCAGCGGACCTGCGCGGCCGCCGACCGCACCGGCCACGCCATGCTTCACACGCTCTACGGCCAGGCGGTGAAGAACGAGACGAACTTCTTCATCGAGTACTTCGCCATCGACCTCATCATGGATGAGGAGGGTCGCTGCCGGGGCGTGGTCACCATCGACATGGCGACCGGCCAGATCCACCGCTTCCGGGCCGCCATGACGATCCTGGCGACGGGCGGCTATGGACGCGCCTATTTCTCGGCGACCTCAGCCCATACCTGCACGGGCGATGGCGGCGGCATGGTGCTGCGCGCCGGCCTGCCGCTCGAGGATATGGAATTCGTGCAGTTCCACCCGACCGGCATCTACGGCTCGGGCTGCCTGATCACCGAGGGCTCGCGCGGCGAGGGCGGCTACCTCACCAACTCCGAGGGCGAGCGCTTCATGGAGCGCTACGCGCCGTCAGCGAAGGACCTCGCCTCGCGCGACGTCGTCTCGCGCTCGATGACGATGGAGATCCGGGCCGGCCGCGGCGTCGGCAAGGACAAGGATCACATCTTCCTGCATCTCGACCATCTCGACCCGAAGATCCTGCACGAGCGCCTGCCCGGCATCTCGGAAAGCGCGAAGATCTTCGCGGGCGTGGACGTGACGAAGGAGCCGATCCCGGTGATTCCGACCGTCCACTACAACATGGGCGGCATCCAGACGAACTACCACGGCGAGGTCGTGACCCTGCAGGGCAACAACCCCGACCATGTCGTGCCCGGCCTGATGGCCATCGGCGAGGCGGCCTGCGTGTCCGTGCACGGCGCGAACCGGCTGGGCTCGAACTCGCTGATCGATCTGGTCGTGTTCGGCCGCGCGGCGGGCCTGCGCTGCGCCGAGATCGTCGAGGCGAACGGCAAGCTTCCCGACCTGCCGAAGGACTCGGCCGACAAGGCGCTCTCGCGGCTCGACCGGGCCCGCTATGCGAACGGCAGCACGCCGACCGCGGTGCTGCGGGACAAGATGCAGCGCACGATGCAGAACAACTGCGCCGTGTTCCGCACCGGAGAGGTGCTGGAAGAGGGCAGGGGCCTGATCAAGGAAGTCTGGAGAGGTTCCGACGACATCCGCGTCACCGACCGCTCGCTCGTCTGGAACTCGGACCTGATCGAGACGCTCGAGTTCCAGAACCTGATCGTCCAGGCGGTCGTGACGATGGAAAGCGCCGCGAACCGCAAGGAATCACGCGGTGCGCATGCCCGCGAGGACTTCCCGGATCGGGACGACCAGAACTGGATGAAGCACACGCTGTCCTGGGTCGACGAGGACAAGCGCGAAGTGAACATCGATTATCGTCCGGTCCACACCTACACGATGTCGAACGACATCGCCTATATCGAGCCGAAGGCGCGGGTTTACTGATATGGCCCAGTTTCAGCTTCCGAAGAACTCGCGCTACACCGAAGGCAAGACTTGGCCTCGCCCGCAGGGCGCGAAGCGCGTCACGGAATTCCGGATCTATCGCTGGAACCCGGATGACGGGAAGAACCCGACCATCGACACCTTCTATGTCGACCGGGACGATTGCGGCCCGATGGTCCTCGACGCGCTTCTGTGGATCAAGAACAAGGTCGATCCGACGCTGACGCTCCGGCGGTCGTGCCGCGAGGGCATCTGCGGCTCCTGCGCCATGAACATCATGGGCGAGAACACCCTGGCCTGCACGCTCGGCATCGACGACTGCAAGTCGGACGTCATCAAGATCTACCCGCTGCCGCACATGCCGGTGATCAAGGATCTCGTGCCGGACCTGTCGACGTTCTACGCCCAGCACGCGCTCATCAAGCCGTATCTCCAGACCGAAACCCCGGCGCCCGAGAAGGAGTGGCGGCAGACTCCCGAGGAGCGCTCCAAGCTCGACGGGCTGTACGAGTGCATCCTTTGCGCCTGCTGCACGACGTCATGCCCGAGCTACTGGTGGAACGGCGACCGCTATCTCGGACCGGCGGCGCTGCTCCAGTCGTACCGTTGGCTCGCCGATTCGCGTGACGAGGCCACGGGCGAGCGCCTGGACGACCTCCATGATCCGTTCCGGCTCTACCGCTGCCACACGATCATGAATTGCTCGAACACCTGCCCGAAGGGCCTGAACCCGGCCAAGGCGATCGCCGAAATCAAGAAGATGATGATCGCAAGGGCGATTTGAGCCGGCCGTCCCCAGCAGTGTCGCTTTTGCTGGAATCCGCTATGCACGCTCAGGGTCGGGCCCGTGGGATTCGCGGGCGCCCTGATGGCGGTTCACGCATGATGGTTCGGGTCGGGCAGATCGCATTCGTTCTGGCGGTGGCGGGCAGCGTCGCGGGTTGCGGCTCCGCACGATTGGGCGAACTCGGGCCGAGCGGCAGCCGGGCACGCCCGGCGCCCGTCCAGGCCAACGAGCCCCCGCCCGTCGAGGCGGTGCCCTCGGGCTCTGTCTTCTCGGAGCCGCTCGCGCCTCCGCCCGGGTCTGGAGCCGGCGCGGTCGTGGCGGACGTGCCGTCGATGCCGAGCGTTCCGGCCGAGCCGGCGGCTCCCCGGAGCTCGCCGAGCGTGGCCCCGTCAGCGGGTGCGGGGCGCTCGGCTGCGGTCGGCTCCTACAGGGTGCGGGATGCCTCGGGCGCCAATTGCCGGATCAGCCTTTCCAGTTCGCCTTCGCTCGACCTCTACAAGGCCTCTTCGAGCGGGTGCACGAACAAGGACCTCGGGCGCGTGACCGCCTGGGATTACCGGGAAGGGGAGGTCTATCTCTATCAGCCCGGCGGAGCGGTTGCGGCGCGGCTGCGGGGAGCGGGCGGCGAGCTCACGGGCGTTCTGGCAAAATCCGGGGCCCCGCTCACGCTGTCGCGTTGACCGAGGCCCCGGGTACGGTCCGGGGGGCGGCGGACCGATCTCGTTCAGCGGGTGCGACGGGCGCCGCGTTCGCCGGGACGGGCAACCTGCTCGTCGTTGATGGCGGTGCCCTGTGCGGGGCGTCCCTTGGCGACCGAGCCGGTGGCGAGATTGTTGTCGCGCCGAAGCGCCTCGCGGCGTTCCCGGTCCTCGTGCATGAACTTGTACATCTGCCACTTGGCCGTGCCTTCGCCGAACATGCCGGACGGGGCCTTGTAGCTGAAGTTCTCGGCTGCGCTCTGCGCCGAGGCTGCCGCCGGGGCGAGCATCAAGGCCGCGCCCAAGGCTAAGACAACTCTCCGCATCGTCATCTCCAAAGGGTCACGCGAGCTATGCGCTTCGCGCTTCGCTGATGGAGTTGAGATATGGAGGTCTGCAGCTCTTGCATGTGCGCTTCCGCACATCCGCATTCGGGGAGCGGGATCCCGTTTGTCGCACGAGGCGGGTTTGCGCCGCGGCGTGGGGGGAGCTAATCCGATCCGGGACCTTCCATGACACTACCTCTCGCATCGGGCGCGGTCGCGGCCCGCTACGACTCCCTTGTCTCTTCTGGCTCGATCGAGAGCGATCCCGCTCAGCGCGAGGTCGTGCGGGCGCTCGATCGCCTGAGCGCCACGCTCAACAGCCGGCGCCTCGCCCGGAAGTCGAGTTCGCTGGGATGGCTGTTCGGCCAGAAGGCCGAGCCGCTGCCGCGCGGCCTCTATCTCTGGGGCTCTGTCGGCCGCGGCAAGACGATGCTGATGGACCTCTTCTACGAGAGCCTCACCATCCCGGCGAAGCGGCGGACTCATTTCCACGCCTACATGGCCGAGGTGCATGCGCGCATCCACGACTGGCGCCAGAAGCTGAAGCGGGGCGAGGTGGAGGGGGACGACCCGATCCGGCCCGTGGCGGCGGCGCTCGCGAAGGAAGCCTGGGTCCTCTGCTTCGACGAGTTCGCCGTGACGGACATCGCCGATGCGATGATCCTCTCCCGGCTCTTCAAGGCGATGTTCGAGGCCGGGATCGTGGTCGTGGCCACGTCGAACGTTCCGCCTGCGGATCTCTACAGGGACGGCCTGAACCGCGCGCTCTTCCTGCCCTTCATCTCGCTCGTGGAGGAGCGGATGGCGGTGCGCGAACTCGCGTCGCGAACCGATTTCCGCATGGAGAAGATCGGCGAGACGCCGGTCTACTTCACGCCCGCCGACGAGCGGTCCAGGGCGGAGCTCGATGGACTGTTCGCCCGCCTGACGGGCGGCGTCAGGCCGAAGCCCGCCACCCTGACCGTCCAGGGCCATCCCGTGGAGGTGCCCGCCCAGGCGATGGGCGTAGCGCGGTTCGATTTCGCGGATCTGTGCCGGCGCCCGCTCGGTGCCGCCGACTACATCGCGATCGCCCGCGCCTACCACACGGTTCTCGTGGACGGCATTCCACAGCTGAGCTGGGAGCAGCGCAACGAGGCGAAGCGGTTCATCAACCTCATCGACGTGCTCTATGAGCGCCACGTGAAGCTCTTCGCCTCGGCGGCCGTCGAGCCGGACGAGTTGTTCGGCGGGGAGAGCGGAACGGAGGCTTTCGAATTCGCCCGGACCGCGTCGCGCCTGCACGAGATGCGCTCGCGCGACTACCTCGCGCTGCCGCGCGGGCGCGGCCACGCCGTTTCCGGCGACACGACGGGCCTCGTCGAGACATAGAAACGAAAACGGCCGCGAGCCCGTTGGGACCCGCGGCCGCTGCGTGAGCGCCGGAAGCTTACGGAGAGCCGCTGCCGCCGGAATTCGAGCCGCTCGGCGTCGAGCTGGACTTCGCCGGCTGGGAGGCGTTGCCCGCGCCCGCGGGATTGTTCGAGACGGTACCGGCGCCGGTGCCTTCGGTCCGTACGCTTCCGGTTGCGCCGGGGCCGGAATTCACCGCGCCAGGCCCGCCCGGATTGACGACGCTCGGCGCCGTCGTGTTCGGTGCGACCGTTGATGTCTGCGCCAAGGCCGGGGCTGCAAACAGCATCGCAGCCGCCAGGATCTTCAATCGCATGATAAACTCCCGAGTTGAAGGTCGAGGGGTAGAAGGTCTAGCCCCTTATGTACCGTCAATCGCCAAGCCCCCACTTCCGTTCCGGTCTGCGTGGACTTCAAAGTAGCTTTGCTTCACTTGCGAATGCTGAAGCTTCTGCCGACCTCGCTTCATCGAGGCTGCGCGGGTCGGGCCCGCGCCGGTGCATGACCGGAGGTCGGTTCCGGTCCCGGGCAGCCGTGCCCGTACTCCTTGCTTGATGACCCGCCGGTTCTGAGTCAGAGAAGCCCGGCTCTGGGCGCTTTCGAAGCGCACCCTTTTCCCAAGGAACCCGTCATGGCACGCAAGAAGATCGCGCTCATCGGCGCTGGACAGATCGGCGGCACGCTCGCCCATCTCGCCGGCCTGAAGGAGCTCGGGGACGTCGTCCTCTTCGATATCGCCGAGGGCATTCCCCAGGGCAAAGGTCTCGACATCGCGGAATCAGCCCCGGTCGACGGCTTCGATGCGAAGTATGCCGGCGCCAACGACTACGCCGCCATCGAGGGCGCCGATGTCGTCATCGTCACGGCCGGCGTGCCGCGGAAGCCGGGCATGAGCCGCGACGACCTTCTCGGCATCAACCTCAAGGTCATGGAAGCCGTCGGCAACGGCATCAAGCAATATGCTCCCAATGCCTTCGTGATCTGCATCACCAACCCGCTCGACGCGATGGTCTGGGCGCTGCAGAAGTTCTCCGGACTGCCGACGAACAAGATCGTGGGCATGGCCGGCGTGCTCGATTCCGCCCGCTTCCGGCACTTCCTCGCCGACGAGTTCAAGGTCTCCGTCAAGGACGTGACCGCCTTCGTGCTCGGCGGCCACGGCGACGACATGGTCCCGCTGGTCCGCTACTCCACCGTCGCCGGCATCCCGCTGCCGGACCTCGTGAAGATGGGCTGGACGACGCACGACAAGATCGCCGCCATGGTCGAGCGCACCCGCAAGGGCGGCGGCGAGATCGTGAACCTCCTGAAGACCGGCTCTGCTTTCTACGCGCCGGCGGCCTCCGCCATCGCCATGGCCGAGAGCTACCTGAAGGACCAGAAGCGGGTCCTCCCCTGCGCCGCCTATCTGAAGGGCGAGTACGACATCGACGGCATGTTCATCGGCGTGCCGGTCGTGATCGGCGAGGGCGGAATGGAGCGCGTGCTCGAGGTCGAGATGACCAAGGAAGAGCGCGAGATGTTCGCCAAGTCCGTGGCCTCGGTGCAGGGCCTTGTCGAGGCCTGCAAGGGCATCAACCCGTCGCTGGCCTAAAAGCCGGACGGGATCCATACGGCCGCATTAATCCTGCGGCCGAGCTACTTACGCCCGGCTCCGGTTGGTGGTATACATAATGCCAACCGGAGGTCACGTCCGGGCGGGATGACGCGAGGTAGGGCGGATGAATATCCACGAGTACCAGGGCAAGGCGGTCCTGAAGGAGTTCGGGCTTCCGGTCTCGAAAGGACGGGCGATCTTTTCGCCGGATGAGGCCGAGGCGGCCGCGCGCGAGCTCGGCGGCCCGCTCTGGGTCGTGAAGAGCCAGATCCATGCCGGCGGACGCGGCAAGGGCAAGTTCAAGGAAGCCGCTGCGGGCGAGAAGGGCGGCGTCCGGCTCGCCAAGTCGATCGACGAGGTCAAGGAATTCGCCAAGCAGATGCTCGGCTCGACGCTCGTCACGCTCCAGACCGGGGCGGCCGGCAAGCAGGTCAACCGCCTCTACATCGAGGACGGCTCGGACATCGCCTCCGAGTTCTACCTCTCCCTCCTGGTCGATCGCGAGACGGGCCGCGTGGCCTTCGTGGTCTCGACCGAGGGCGGCATGGATATCGAGCAGGTCGCGCACGACACGCCCGAGAAGATCCTGACCTTCGCGGTCGACCCCGCGACCGGCGTCATGCCCCATCACGGCCGCGTCGTCGCCAAGGCCCTGGGCCTCACGGGCGACCTCGCGAAGGAGGCCGCCGACGTCGTCTCCAAGCTCTACACGGCGTTCTTGGCCAAGGACATGTCGATGCTGGAGATCAACCCGCTGATCGTCACCAAGGACGGTCACCTGCGGGTCCTCGACGCGAAGATCTCGTTCGATTCCAACGCGCTCTACCGGCACAAGGACATCGTCGAACTCCGGGACCTGACGGAGGAGGACGAGAAGGAGATTGAGGCCTCCAAGTACGACCTCGCCTACATCGCGCTCGACGGCACGATCGGCTGCATGGTCAACGGCGCGGGCCTCGCCATGGCCACGCTCGACATCATCAAGCTCTACGGCGAGGAGCCGGCGAACTTCCTCGATGTCGGCGGCGGTGCCACGGAGGAGAAGGTCACGGCGGCCTTCAAGATCATCACGGCCGACCCGAACGTGAAGGGCATCCTCGTCAACATCTTCGGCGGGATCATGAAGTGCGACGTGATCGCCAAGGGCGTCATCGCTGCCGTGAAGACCGTCGGCCTTGAAGTGCCGCTCGTCGTCCGGCTCGAGGGCACGAATGTCGAACTCGGCAAGCAGATCATCCGCGAGTCCGGGCTGAACGTGATCCCGGCGGACGACCTCGACGACGCGGCGCAGAAGATCGTCGCAGCGGTCAAGAAGGCGGGCTGAGGGGAATATCGATGTCCATCCTGATCGACTCCAACACCCGCGTCATCACGCAGGGCTTCACCGGCAAGAACGGCACCTTCCACACCGAGCAGGCGATCGCCTACGGCACGAAGGTCGTCGGCGGCACCTCGCCGGGCAAGGGCGGCTCGAGCCATCTCGGCCTGCCGGTCTTCGACACCGTCAAGGAAGCGCGCGAGAAGACGGGCGCCGATGCCTCGGTCGTCTACGTTCCGCCGCCGGGCGCGGCCGATGCCATCTGCGAAGCGATCGATGCGGAGATCCCGCTCATCGTCTGCATCACCGAGGGCATCCCGGTGCTCGACATGGTGCGCGTCAAGCGCTCGCTGTCCGGCTCCAAGTCGCGCCTGATCGGGCCGAACTGCCCCGGCATCGTGACGGCCGGCCAGTCCAAGATCGGCATCATGCCGGCCAACATCTTCAAGCCCGGCAATGTCGGCATCGTGTCCCGCTCGGGTACGCTGACCTATGAGGCGGTGTTCCAGACCTCGAACGAGGGCCTTGGCCAGACGACCGCGGTCGGCATCGGCGGCGACCCCGTGAAGGGCACCGAGTTCATCGACATGCTGGAGATGTTCCTCGCCGACCCCAAGACCGAGTCGATCGTCATGATCGGCGAGATCGGCGGCTCGGCCGAGGAGGAGGCCGCTCAGTTCATCAAGGACGAGGCGAAGCGCGGCCGCAAGAAGCCCATGGTCGGCTTCATCGCCGGCCGGACGGCTCCTCCCGGCCGCCGCATGGGCCATGCCGGCGCGATCATCTCCGGCGGCAAGGGCGGGGCGGAGGACAAGATCGCCGCCATGGAAGCGGCAGGGATCCGCGTCTCCCCGTCGCCGGCCCGCCTTGGAAAAACCCTCGTCGAGGTCCTCAAGGGGTGAAATGTCGGGTATCTGACCCGATGTTATAGTCGGGTTCAGATAGTGCTGCTAAAGGCTCAGTCCGGACCGGAAAACTCCTCGGGGTCTCGTCGGACTGCACGCCTGTGCGCCGAGCTTGATTCCCGCCAGCGGTGGCCCCTTCCGGGCCACCAGGACGCGTGAAAGCATGTCTCGTCAGGAAGCCAATCAGAAGCTGCTGCAAACCGCGTTCCTCTACGGAGGCAATGCCACCTACATCGACGAGCTCTACGCCCGCTACGAGCAGGACCCGGGCTCGGTCGACCCGGAATGGGCGACGCTCTTCGCCGGGATGAACGAGGATCCGGCGCTCGTCGAGAAGAACGCGCGCGGCGCCTCCTGGCAGAAGCCGAACTGGCCGATGCCGATGAACGGCGAACTCGTCTCGGCGCTCGACGGGAATTGGGCCCAGATCGAAGGCGCCGTCGGCGAGAAGATCCGGGCCAAGTCGGAAGCCAGGGGCAAGGTGCTCACCTCGGAGGAGGTGTACCAGGCCGCCCGGGACTCCGTCCGCGCCATCATGATGATTCGCGCATACCGGATGCGCGGCCATCTCAAGGCCGATCTCGACCCGCTTCACCTGGAGCGGCGCGGGGCCGACGAGGAACTCCATCCGTCCCATTACGGCTTCACGGAAGCGGACTGGGATCGCCCCATCTTCCTCGACAACGTCCTCGGCCTGGAATTCGGCACGATCCGCGAGATCGTCGCGATCCTCGAGCGGACCTACTGCCAGACGCTCGGCGTCGAGTTCATGCACATCTCCGATCCGGCCGAGAAGGCCTGGATCCAGGAGCGCATCGAGGGTCCCCACAAGGAGATCACCTTCACGCCGGAGGGGAAGCGGGCGATCCTGAACAAGCTCGTGGAGGCCGAGGGCTTCGAGAAGTTCCTCGACCTGAAGTACACGGGCACCAAGCGCTTCGGGCTGGACGGCTCGGAGGCGATGATCCCGGCGCTCGAGCAGATCATCAAGCGGGGCGGCGCCCTCGGCGCCAAGGAGATCGTCATCGGCATGGCCCATCGCGGCCGCCTGAACGTGCTCTCCAACGTGATGTCGAAGCCCTTCCGGGCGATCTTCCATGAGTTCAAGGGCGGCTCCTACGCGCCTGAGGACGTGGAAGGCTCCGGCGACGTGAAGTACCACCTGGGTGCCTCGTCGGACCGGACCTTCGACAGCAACAACGTCCACCTGTCCCTGACGGCGAACCCGTCCCACCTCGAGATCGTCGATCCCGTCGTGCTGGGTAAGGTCCGCGCGAAGCAGGACCAGCACAACGACGCTCCCGAGAGCCGGACCTCCGTCATCCCGCTCCTGATCCACGGCGATGCCGCCTTCGCGGGGCAGGGCGTCGTGGCCGAGTGCCTGGGCCTTTCGGGCCTGAAGGGGCATCGCACCGGCGGCTCGATCCACTTCATCATCAACAACCAGATCGGCTTCACGACGAATCCGCGCTTCTCACGTTCGTCGCCCTATCCGTCCGACGTCGCCAAGATGGTCGAGGCCCCGATCTTCCACGTGAACGGCGACGATCCCGAAGCTGTGGTCTTCGCCGCCAAGGTGGCGACCGAGTACCGGCAGAAGTTCCACAAGCCGGTTGTCATCGACATGTTCTGCTACCGGCGGTTCGGCCACAACGAGGGCGACGAGCCGGCCTTCACCCAGCCGAAGATGTACCGGATGATCCGGTCGCATCCGAGCACGCTCGAGCTCTACTCCAAGAAGCTCATCAGCGAAGGCGTCGTCGGCGAGAGCGATTTCGACGGCATGCGCGCCGCGTTCCGGACGAAGCTCGATGCGGAGTTCGAGACCGCACAGGGCTACAAGCCGAACAAGGCCGACTGGCTGGACGGGCGCTGGGCGGGCCTCAAGGCGGTCCGCGAGCATGACGACGACCCGCGCCGTGGCGAGACGGGCATCGATGCCGACCTGCTCCGCGAGATCGGCGGAAAGCTCTGCAGCGTTCCGGAAGGCTTCCAGGTCCACCGGACCATCGGGCGCTTCCTCGAAAATCGCCGCAAGATGATCGAGACCGGGGAGGGCATCGACTGGGCCACGGCCGAGGCGCTGGCCTTCGGGTCGCTCCTCATCGAGGGGCATCCCGTCCGCCTGTCGGGCCAGGACGTCGAGCGCGGCACCTTCTCCCAGCGCCATTCGGTGCTGATCGACCAGGAGACCGAGGAGCGCCTGACGCCGCTCAACCACCTCCGGGCAGGCCAGTCCCGCTACGAGGTCATCAATTCGATGCTCTCGGAGGAGGCGGTGCTCGGCTTCGAGTACGGCTACTCGCTGTCCGAGCCAAACGCGCTCGTGCTCTGGGAGGCGCAGTTCGGCGACTTCGCCAACGGCGCTCAGGTGGTGTTCGACCAGTTCGTCTCCTCGGGCGAGCGCAAGTGGCTGCGCATGTCCGGCCTCGTCTGCCTGCTGCCGCACGGCTACGAGGGACAGGGGCCGGAGCATTCCTCCGCGCGCCTGGAGCGCTATCTCCAGATGTGCGCCGAGGACAACATGCAGGTCGCCTATTGCTCGACGCCTGCGAACTACTTCCACATCCTGCGCCGGCAGCTGAAGCGTGAGTTCCGCAAGCCGCTCATCCTGATGACGCCGAAGTCGCTGCTGCGGCACAAGCGCTGCGTCTCGCGGCTGGACGAGTTGGCGACGGGGTCGAGCTTCCATCGCGTGCTCTGGGACGACGGCACGCGGGTTGCGGACGACAAGATCCGGCGCGTGGTGATCTGCACCGGCAAGGTCTATTTCGACCTGCTCGAGGAGGTGGAGAAGCGCGGCGTGGACGACGTCTACCTCCTGCGCGTCGAGCAGCTTTATCCGGTGCCGCTCAAGGCGCTCGCTTCGGAGATGTCCCGCTTCCCCAACGCGGACGTCGTCTGGTGCCAGGAGGAGCCCAAGAACATGGGGTCCTGGACCTTCATCGAGCCCTATCTCGAGTGGGTCCTGGCTCAGGCGAAGTCGAAGGTCAGCCGGCCCCGCTACGCTGGACGGGCAGCCTCGGCCGCGACCGCGACCGGCCTCATGTCGAAGCACCAGGAGCAGCTGAAGGCGTTCCTGGATGACGCGATCGGCAAGTGATGCCCCGCCGGGGTGATCCGCAACCCCGGCCCGCCTCGTATGGCTGTCCCGCGTTTTTGAAGAAGGCCCGTGACGCGGGACGGCTACGGCTCTAGATACGGACCAGTTCCACGTCGCGGGGTCGTCTCGCGGCTTCCCCCAGGCCAGGCCAAGGCCGCCCTCGAGAAGGACGCCGCTTCAGGCGCAACCACATGCCAACCGACATCACAGTCCCGACGCTCGGCGAATCCGTCACCGAAGCCACGATCGGCCGCTGGTTCAAGAAGCCGGGCGATCCCGTGAAGGCGGACGAGCCGCTCGTCGAACTCGAGACGGACAAGGTCACGCTCGAGGTCAATGCGCCGGCTTCCGGCACGCTCGGCGACATCGTGGCGAAGGACGGTGAAACGGTTGGCCCGGGCGCTATCCTCGGCTCGATCGTCGAAGGCGGCGCCGGGGCGGGAGCGGCTCCGGCCAAGGCTGCCGAGCCGGCCAAGGCTGCCGCTGCGCCGAAGGCGGAAGCGCCGAAGCCCGCTGCCGCGCCGCCGGCGAAGTCTGCAGCGTCCTCGCCGAATGGCCCGGCCGTCGGCCGCATCGCGGCCGAGACCGGCCTGGATCCGGCCAACGTCGTCGGGACCGGCAAGGACGGTCGGGTGACGAAGGGCGACATGCTCGCCGCTCTCCAGGGCGGGCCGACCGGTGTCGCGGCGCAGGCGCCTGCGCCTGTCCAGGTTCGCGCCCCCTCCGCTCCGGACGATGCGAGCCGCGAAGAGCGGGTCCGCATGACCAAGCTTCGGCAGACGATCGCCCGCCGCCTGAAGGACGCCCAGAACGTCGCCGCCATGCTCACGACGTTCAACGACGTCGACATGGGCGCCGTGATGAAGCTCCGGTCGCAGTACAAGGACGTGTTCGAGAAGAAGCACGGCGTGAAGCTCGGCTTCATGGGCTTCTTCACGAAGGCCGTCGTGCAGGCCCTGAAAGAGCTGCCGGCCGTCAATGCCGAGATCGACGGTCAGGACATCATCTACAAGAACTACTATCACATCGGCATCGCGGTCGGGACCGATAAGGGCCTGGTCGTGCCGGTGGTGCGGGATGCCGACCAGCTGTCGATCGCCGAGATCGAGAAGACGATCGCGGGCTACGGCAAGAAGGCGCGCGACGGGCAGCTCAAGATCGAGGAGATGCAGGGCGGCACCTTCACGATCACCAACGGCGGCATCTACGGCTCGCTGATGTCGACGCCGATCCTGAACGCGCCGCAATCCGGCATTCTCGGCATGCATCGCATCGAGGAGCGCCCCGTGGTCCGCGGCGGCCAGGTCGTCGCCCGGCCGATGATGTACCTCGCCCTGTCCTATGATCACAGGATCGTGGACGGCAAGGAGGCCGTGACCTTCCTGGTGCGGATCAAGGAGGCGCTCGAGGATCCGGCGCGGCTCGTGCTCGATCTCTGAGAGCGTCGCTCCTATCTAAGTTTCGAACATCAGCCTCACGATGGCCGGGCCCGCCCGGCCATCGCGGTTTCAGCGCTTGTCACACGGGGGTGCCCGGCAATCCCGGGCATGACAGCGAGGAGTATTCATGTCCTACGATCTCGTCGTCATCGGCACCGGCCCTGGCGGCTATGTGTGCGCCATCCGGGCTGCCCAGCTCGGGCTGAAGACGGCCGTTGTCGAAAAGCGCGCCACCCATGGCGGCACCTGCCTCAACGGGGGCTGCATCCCCTCGAAGGCGCTGCTCCATGCCTCCGAGCTCTTCGCGGAGGCGCGCGACCACTTCTCGGATCTCGGCATCGAGGTCTCGGCCCCCAAGCTCGATCTCAAGAAGATGATGGGCTTCAAGGACGAAGGCGTCTCCGGGAACGTGAAGGGCGTCGAGTTCCTGCTCAAGAAGAACAAGATCGACGCGTTCCACGGCAAGGCCTGCATCAAGGCCCCCGGACAGGTCGAGGTCGTCGCGGAGGACGGCTCGAACCAGGTCATCGAGACGAAGAACATCGTCATCGCGACCGGCTCCGAGGTTGCGCCGCTGCGCGGGATCGAGATCGACGAGAAGGTTGTGGTCTCCTCGACCGGCGCGCTGGAGCTGGCGAGCGTGCCGAAGAAGCTCGTCGTCGTCGGCGCCGGCGTGATCGGGCTCGAGCTCGGCTCGGTGTGGCGGCGGCTCGGCTCCGAGGTGACGGTCGTCGAATTCCTCGACCGCATCCTGCCCGGCATGGACGATGAGGTCGCCAAGCAGTTCCAGCGCATCCTCGGCAAGCAGGGCTTCACCTTCAAGCTCTCCTCGAAGGTGACGAAGGTCGACACCTCCGGCGGCGGAGCAAAGGTCACGATCGAGCCCGCGCAGGGCGAGGGTACGCCCGAGGTGATCGACGCCGATGTCGTGCTCGTCGCCACCGGCCGCATCCCCTACTCGGAGGGCCTCGGGCTCGACCATGTCGGCGTCCGCCGGGACCCGAAGGGACGCGTCGAGGTCGACGCGCATTTCTCGACCAACGTCACCGGCATCTACGCGATCGGCGATGTGATCGCCGGGCCCATGCTGGCCCACAAGGCCGAGGACGAGGGCGTGGCCGTTGCCGAGATGATCGCCGGCAAGGCCGGCCACGTGAACTACGACGTCATCCCGAGCGTGGTTTACACGTTCCCGGAGATCGCTTCCGTCGGCAAGACCGAGGCCGAGCTCAAAGCCGCGGGCATCGCCTACAATGTCGGCAAGTTCCCGTTCACGGCAAATGGGCGCGCGAAGGTCAACCACACGACGGACGGCTTCGTGAAGATCCTGGCCGACGCCAAGACGGACCGGGTTCTCGGCGTGCATATCCTCGGGGCCGATGCCGGCACCATGATCGCCGAGGCCGCGGTCGCGATGGAATTCGGCGCCTCCGCAGAGGACATCGCCCGGACCTGCCACGCGCACCCGACGCTCAACGAAGCCGTGAAGGAAGCGGCCCTCGCCGTCGACAAGCGCCCGATCCACATGTGAGCGGGGGCCCCGGTGAGCGCCGGCGCTTGAGCGCTGGGCGGATGCGGACTGTGCGAGATTAGCTGTGAGCTAAGCCCGCCTCATCGTCGCCGGAGCCAGTGGATTGTCGGCGATCGCCGTTGCATCCGGCGTATCGATAGCTGGCTGGTCCGTGAACGCGTCCCAGAGGCGACGGACGGCCTCTTCCGGGACATCGTCCACGATGAGGACGAGCCGCGAGCGGTGATCCTCATCCGGCCAGGCCGGGAGCAGGCCGGCCACGTGCAGCACGTGCTGGACGCCCTGGATCAGCACGGGCTTCCCGGGGCTCTCGCGAACCTCCACCAGCCCCTTCAGGCGCAGGATCTTCGGCCCGAAGCTCGACCGGACGAGGTCGAGGAACATGTCGAGCGCGCTCTGCCCGATCGGCCGATCCGCCGTGAGCACGAAGGAGCGGATGTGCTCGTCGTGCCGGCTGACATCGTGGTGGTGGTGATGGCCGTGATGCGAGTGCCCGTGGTGGGAATGCGCCCGCGCGTGCTCCGCCTCGACCTCCTCGGACCTCAGCCAGGCCCGGACATCGGCGATCTTGCCGTCGGGGTCGAAGGCGTCGTCGCCGATCAGGGCCCGGGCATCGATGACGCCTTCGGCCGCCAGCACGATCTCGGCCGAGGGGTTCAGGGCTGCCAGCCGGGTGCGGAGCCCCGCAAGCCGGGCCTTGTCCTCGACCAGATCCGTCTTGCTGAGCACGAGCCGGTCGGCCACGGCGGCCTGCCGGAGCGCTTCGGGGTGCCTGTCGAGCGTCTCGGCTCCGAGCAGCCCGTCGATCACCGTGACGACGCTGCCGATCGCATAACGGCGCGACAGGTAGGGATGATACAGCACGGCGCCGAGCACGGGCGCGGGATCGGCGAGACCCGTCGTCTCGATCACCACCCGGCGGAATGGCGTGATGCGGCCGTTGTCGCGCTTGCGGAGCAGGTCCTCGAGCGTTTGAACGAGATCTCCCCGGACGGTGCAGCATAGGCATCCGGCGGACAGGAGGACGAGCCCGTCCTCGACCGTCTCGACGAGGAGGTGGTCCAGCCCCACCTCGCCGAACTCATTGACCACCACGACGGTGTCGGAGAGCGCCGGATCCTGCAGCAGCCGGTTGAGCAGGGTCGTCTTTCCGGCCCCGAGAAAGCCGGTCAGGACCGTGAGCGGGATGGGGGGAGGGGGAAGCTTCGGCTCCATCTCCTCCAGGTAAGGCCGCCGGCGCCTCCGGCCAAGGTGCGGGAGGAGGCGCCCCCGTCAGTTCGAGGCCGCGGCCGTTCCCGTCTTGGGTGCCGAGGCGCGGTTATCGGGGCGGGACGGCGGCTTCGCGGCCGTGCGGGCCTTCGGCTTCGCCTGTTCCTTCGTGTCGGCCTTTGCCGCAGCCGGCGCGGACGACGGGGTCGCGGGCTTCGGCTTGATGGCGCCGTGCCCGGGGCCGGCCTTCGCGCCGGCGGAGAGCGCGCCGAGCTTGGGCTTGGTCTCGGCCGCCGGCTTCTTGTTGAGGCCCGCGGAGAGGGCAGGGCGGGATGCCGGGCTCACGTTGCTGCGCAGGGTCGTCACGGCCTGGCCCTCGCCCGGGTTCGTCCCCGGAACGGGTGCCGTGAGCGTGGCGGCCGCGGCAGGCGCACCCGCTTTGCCGCGGGCTACGCGCTTGGCCGGAACCGGCTTGGCGGCGATCCCGACAGGCTTGGCCTTCTTCCCCGGATCGTCCTCCGCAACCGTGCCCGGCGTCGCGCCGAGCCAGATCGGGATGGGCTCGAACTCGACGCGCGGGCCGAGGCTGGTCCGCCCGCTGAGCGCGCGTGCCGCTCCGGCCGATGCTGTCGCGTAAGTGGAGGGGGAGAAGAGCGAGCTGATCGGATTGTCGCCGTTGCCGTTCGCGGCGCTCGCGACCACGGAGGTCTCGTCGTCCTCCTGCGGCAGGCGCTTGTTCGGCCCGCAGACATAGGACCGCATGTTCGGCGGCGACATGGTCGCCGAGGGCGGCAACTGGTCGACGGTCTGCATCGCCCACCCGAAAGACGAGAAGCCCTGGTCGAACAGGTTGGCGGCCCGGAGATCGCGCTCCTTCGCGGACGGGTAGCCCATCACCACGGCGATCAGGCGCCGCCCGTTCTGGGTCGCCGTCGCCACGACGTTGAAGCCGCCCATGCAGATGAAGCCGGTCTTCATGCCGTCCGCGCCGGGATAGCGGCCGAGCAGGCCGTTGTGATTGCGGATCACCTTGCGTCCCAGCTTCAGGGCGCCGATGCGGAACAGGTCCTCGTGCTCCGGGAACTCGTACAGCAGGGCGCGGGCCAGGATGGCCATGTCGCGGGCCGAGGTCTGCTGCCGTTCGTCCGGGAGGCCGTTCTGGTTGTACCAGCGGCTCTCGCGCATCCCGAGGCGCCGCGAGGCCTCGTTCATCAGGGCCGCATAGCGCTCGACGGAGCCCGCCAGGCCCTCGCCGATCATCATCGACACGTCGTTGGCGGATTTCACCAGGATGATCCGCAGCGCGTTCTCCAGGGTGAGCTGCGTTCCCGGCTTGAAGCCCATCTTGGAGGGCGGCTCCGCGGCCGCCTCGGGCGACATCGTCAGGAGCGAGTTCATCGACACCTTGCCCTGGCGGACGAGGTCGAGCGCCACATAGGTGGTCATCAGCTTCGTGATCGAAGCCGGATACCAGGGATCCGTTGCCCGCTCGGCGAGCAGCACCTTCCCGGTCGCGGCATCCACGACGAGTGCCGGCGTCCCGGCTCGGGCGGCGTTTGCGCCGAATAGGGCGAGGGCTGCGACTGCCAGGAGGACGGCTCGGCGCGCCATGCGGTTTTCTCCGTGCGGGCTCTTGCCCGACATTTTTAAGGGCGTCTGTCCGAAGAACGCCTTGCCCGGGCGAGCAGGGCGCAGGTTCGCTTGGAACGGAGAGCTTATGGCGGCATAGGTGGCGACAGCAAGGCACGACACGAACGGTACCGTCCCGGGAATCATGGACGTCTCACTCCTTTGGGTTCCCGCGACCCTCATCGCGTCGGCCGGACAGGTGGCGCGCAACACGATGCAGCGACGCCTGACGGAAAAGATCGGGACCGTCGGCGCGACACAGGTCCGGTTCCTCTACGGGCTGCCCTTCTCGCTGATCTTCCTGGCCGGGATGCTGGCCGCCACGGGCGAGGGGCTGCCGCGTCCAGGGCCGGGCTTTGCGGCCTTCATCGTGCTCGGCGCGCTCAGCCAGATCCTGGCGACCGGCCTCATGCTGGCCGCCATGCGGCAGCGATCGTTCTCGGTCGTCACCGCGCTCGTGAAGACGGAGGCGGTGCAGATCGCGCTCTTCGGGCTCGTCTTCCTCGGCGACCGTCTTCCGCCCTTGGCGATCGGCGCCATCCTGGTCGCCACCTGCGGCGTCATCCTCGTGACATGGAGCCCGAAGACGGCCGGCGACATCAAGGCCGGCGGCCTCGTCCCGATCGCGCTCGGCATTGCGGCGGGCGGGATGTTCGCCCTCTCGGCGGTCGGCTTCCGCGGCGCGATCCTCCATCTCGATTCCGGATCGCCCTTTCTCCGCGCCACGACCGCTCTCGTCTGGAGCCTGGTCCTGCAAACCGGCATCCTGGCGGCGTGGCTCATCGTCTTCGACCGTGCAGCCCTCCTCGGGAGCTTCCGGGAATGGCGGTCCTCGGTGGCGGCCGGCTTCGTCGGGGCCGCCGCCTCGCAATTCTGGTTCATCGGCTTCGCGCTGACGGCGGCCGCGAATGTCAGGACGCTTGCGCTCGTCGAGGTGCTCATGGCCCAGGCCGTCTCGCGGCGCATCTTCGCGCAGGCGACCTCTGGCCGCGAGATGCTGGGCATGGGGCTGATCGTGCTCGGCGTGCTAGGGATCCTGAGCTCGGCTCGTTGACGCCTTGAAGATCGTCGAAAATGGGCGCATATGCGCCTAAGTAGCGGAGGAAGAGAAGATGCTGCCCTCGATTGTCGGTTGGGCCCACACGCCATTCGGAAAGCACGATGCGGAGACGGTCGAAAGCCTGATCGTTCGCGTCACGAACGAGGCGCTCGACCATGCCGGGATCGGCCCGGAGGATGTGGACGAGGTCGTCCTCGGACATTTCAACGCCGGCTTCTCGCCGCAGGATTTCACCGCCTCGCTGGTCTTCCAGGCCTCCGACAAGTTCCGCTTCAAGCCCGCGACGCGGGTCGAGAATGCCTGCGCGACCGGCTCGGCCGCCGTGCACCAGGCCATCAAGACGATCGAGGCGAAGCGCGCCAAGGTCGTGCTCGTGGTCGGCGTCGAGCAGATGACCCGCACGCCGGGGCCGGAGATCGGCAAGAACCTCCTGCGCGCATCCTACCTGGTCGAGGATGGGGAGACGCCGGCGGGCTTTGCGGGCGTGTTCGGGAAGATCGCGTCGTCGTATTTTCAGCGCCATGGCGACCAGTCCGACGCGCTCGCCCTGATCGCGGCCAAGAACCACCGGAACGGCGTCCAGAACCCCTATGCCCAGATGCGCAAGGATCTCGGCTTCGAGTTCTGCCGGGCGGAGTCGGAGAAGAACCCCTTCGTGGCCGGGCCGTTGAAGCGCACCGATTGCTCGCTCGTGTCGGACGGCGCGGCCGCGCTCGTGATCGCGGATGCCGAGACGGCCGAGACGATGCGCCGGGCGGTGGCGTTCCGGGGGACGGGGCATGCCCAGGACTTCCTGCCGATGTCGAAGCGGGACATCCTCAAGTTCGAGGGCTGCACCGAGGCCTGGCAGCGGGCGCTGGCCGAGGCGGGCGTGAAGCTCGACGACCTGTCCTTCGTCGAGACGCATGACTGCTTCACGATCGCCGAGCTGATCGAATACGAGGCCATGGGCCTGACGCCGGAAGGGCAGGGCGCCCGCGCCATCAAGGAGGGCTGGACGCAGAAGGACGGGAAGCTTCCCGTGAACCCGTCGGGCGGCCTGAAGGCGAAGGGTCACCCGATCGGCGCGACCGGCGTCTCCATGCACGTCCTCTCCGCCATGCAGCTCTGCGGCGAGGCCGAGGGCATCCAGGTTCCGGATGCGAAGCTCGCCGGCATCTTCAACATGGGCGGCGCCGCGGTCGCGAACTACGTCTCGATCCTCGAGCGCGTCCGGTAATCAGGCCGGAGCGACCTTCACCCGGTCGAGGCGCTGGCCTCGCCGGGTGAGCAGGAAGACGGTGATCGCGCCGTTCAAGAGGTTCCAGCCGATGCCGTTCAGGAACGCCGCCCGGTAGGATCCGGTCAGGTCGAAGATCACGCCCGACATCCAGCCCCCGAGGGCCATGCCGAGCAGCGTCGCCGTCATGCAGAGGCCCACGCGGGTCGCGGCTTCGTTGGCTGGGAAGTATTCCCGGACGATCATGGCGTAGCTGGGCACGATCCCGCCCTGGAAAAGCCCGAACAGCGCCGAGACGACGTAGAGCTGCGTCAGCCCGTCGGACAGGGTGTAGAGGACCAGCGCAACGCCCTGCAGGACCGACCCGATGAGAAGGGTCAGCAGGCCGCCGAGGCGATCCGCGATGAAGCCAGATGCGATCCGGGACACGATGCCGAAGCCCAGCATCAGGGACAGCATCTCGGCGCCGCGCGCGACGCCGTAGCCGAGGTCGCCGCAATAGGCGACGATGTGGACCTGCGGCATGGACATCGCCACGCAGCAGGCGATGCCGGCGATGATGAGCAGAGTCTGGAGCACGCCCGGGCTGAGCGCCATGCGCGTCGGGGTGAAGTGCGATTGTGCAGCCGCCTGGGCGGCGGCGGAGAAGTTGGGCCGCTTGCGGAGCGTGCCGACGAGCGGAAGCATGAGGGCGACGCAAATTGCGCCGAGCCCGATATGCGTCGCGCGCCATCCGTAATTGGCGATGGACCACTGGACTATAGGCGGCCAGAAGGCGCCGGCGAGGTAGTTGCCCGAGGCGCAGATCGCCACCGCGATGCCGCGGCGGCGCACGAACCAGAACGAGATGTCCGCCATGAGCGGCCCGAAGCTCGCCGAGGCGCCGAAGCCGATCAGGAGGCCATGCGCGATCGCGTAGGTGGCGAGATTTGGCGCAAGCCCGGCGGCCACGTATCCGACCCCGAGCATCAAGCAGCCGAGCAGGCTCGGCACGACGATGCCCATCCGGTCGGCGACACGGCCCATGACGACCCCGCCGATGCCGAAGCCGATCATCGTCAGGGTGTAGGGCAGGGACGCCCCGCCCCGCGCCACGCCGAAATCCGCCTGGACGGTCGGCAGCGCGACCACGACCGACCACATGCCGACGCCGCTGAAGGTGGTCAGGAGGACGGCGATGAGGAGGCGCTGCCATGAGGCGCGCCCATCCGGCCCGTCGTCACTCAGCCTGACAGCAGCTGCTTGCTGGGACGCCGCCATCTCTCCCCCCGAACTGTTCGTTGCGGAGGGCCGTATCAGAGGCGTGCGCCGCGCGCGACCCGCGCCTGCGCAGAGCTGGTCCGCTCTGCGTCCTTACGCCTTCATGCGGACGTAGGTGCCGGGCGCATCGCACAGGGCGGGGAGGTGGCCCTCTCCCGGTTGATGCGGGGGCACGCGCTCGGGGGCCTGCTGCTCGACCCATTGGAACCAGTAGGGCCACCAGGATCCCTTGTGCTCGGTCGCCTCTCCGAGCCAGTCCTCATAGGCTTGGCCGTTCACCGTTCCGGTCCAATAGCCGTATTTCGGCTTGGCCGGAGGGTTCACGACGCCGGCGATGTGGCCCGATCCCGCCACCACGTACTCGACGGGCCCGCCGAAGGCCTTCGACCCGACATAGACCGAGATGGCGGGGGCGATGTGGTCCTCTCGGGTGGCGAGGTTGAAGATCGGGATCGTCACCTTCTTCAGGTCGAGACGGACGTTGTCGACGATCATCTGGCCCTTGGTGAGCTTGTTCTCCAGGTAGCAGTTGCGCAGGTAGAAGGAGTGGTTCGCGGCCGGCATCCGGGTCGCGTCCGAGTTCCAGTACAGGAGGTCGAACGGGAAGGGCGCCTTTCCCTTCAGGTACACGTTGACCACGTAGGGCCAGATCAGGTCGTTCGGGCGAAGCATGTTGAAGGCGGTCGCCATGCGCGAGCCTTCGAGATAGCCGCGGCTCCTCATCATGGCCTCGACGGCCTGGACCTGAGCCTCGTCGACGAAGACCTTCAGGTCGCCCGCATGGGTGAAATCCACCTGCGTCGTGAAGAAGGTCGCGCTCTCGATCCGCTTGTCCCCGGTCGCCGCCATGTAGGCGAGGGCGACCGCCAGGAGGGTGCCTCCGACGCAATAGCCGATCGCCGTGACGCTGCGCTCGCCGGTCGCCTGCTCGATGGCGTCGAGCGCGGCGAAGATGCCCTCCCGCATGTAGTCGCCGAAGCCCTTCTCGGCCTGCCGCTCGTCGGGATTGACCCAGGAGATGCAGAAGACCGTGAGCCCCTGGTCGACCGCCCAGCGGATGAAGCTCTTCTCCGGGTTCAGGTCCAGGATGTAGTACTTGTTGATCCAGGGCGGCACGATCAGAAGCGGCCGCTTCAGCACGGTCTCCGTCGTCGGTGCGTACTGGATGAGCTCGATCAGGTCGTTGCGGAAAACGACCTTGCCGGGCGTGACGGCAAGGTTCTCGCCGACCTTGAACTTGGCCGAGTCCGATTGCCGCAGCTTCAGCTCGCCGCCGCCTGCCTCCACGTCCTCGGCCAGCATCTTCATGCCGCGGACGAGGTTGGCGCCGGCTTCCTTCACGGTCTCCCGGATGAGTTCGGGATTGGTCGCGACGAAGTTCGACGGCGAAAGGGCGGCCGACAGCTGCTTGACGTAGAAGCGGGCCTTGTCGCGCGTGTGGTCGTCCAGGCCCTCGGCCTCGTCCACCATCGCCTCGGCCCACTGGCTCGTGACGAGATAGGCCTGCTTCAGGAAGTCGAAGACCGCGTTCCGGGACCATTCCGGATCCTGGAAGCGCCTGTCGGCCGGCGAAGGCGCGACGACGGGCGCGGCCTGCTCGCCCTGCATGCGCTTCAGGGTGTTGGACCAGAGGTCCAGGAACTGCGTTCCGAGCCGCGTCTGCGCCTCGAGAGCCTTTTGCGGATCGACCATCCAGGTCTCGGCGACCTGGCCGAGCGTCTTCACCACCTCGCCGACGCCGTCGGCCAGGCCTGACCTCCCGTTGCGCTGATCGGCCGGCTTCAGGTAGGCGGCCGTCGCGCGGCTCGCCTCCTCGACGAACTGCGCCATGTTTTCCGACAGAGCGCCGAAATCCGGGACCTGGGGCTCGGTCAGCCTGGGCCCTTCGCTCTCAGACATCGTTCCCTCCGGCCCAGCCGGCTTGTCCGGCAGGTGTCGTTTCCGCCATATTAATGGAGACGGCGGCAATCTTCGATCCCCCCGATAACGCCGCTCGGCGAGCCGCGATCCGGCGTTCCGAGATCTGATACATGCGTCCCCACACCACGGCCCTGCTCTTCCTCGCCATCGGCGCTTCGCTCGGCGGATGTGTCGGCGCAGGGGAGACGAATCCCCTGCGCGATGCCGCCGTCGCTGCCGGCGTGACGGGAGGCGAGCCCAGGCCAGCCCCCGACTTCGTCACCCGGACCCGCCCGGCCCAGGCCGAGTACGTTCCGATCGGGGTCTCGGCCCCCTCCCGCAGGTACCGTGCCAAGAATGCCGAGGAGGTCGCGCGGGCCGAGGCACAGATGGATCGGCTGAGCCGCGCGAACGAGTCACGCGCCGCGGCCGCACGGCGCGCAGCGCAGTAGCCGAACGGCCGGGCTGCCCAGGAAGGGGCGGCTCTGCTAAAGCACGACCAGGAGGCGGTGGGGAGCGACGGCCCGCACCGCCGGGGATAGCCCATGACGACCGATTTTCACCGCATCCGGCGGCTGCCGCCCTACGTCTTCGAGGAAGTCAACCGCTTCAAGGCGAAGGCTCGCGCCAACGGGGCCGACATCATCGACCTCGGGATGGGCAATCCCGACCTCGCCGCCCCGCCGCATGTGGTGGCCAAGCTGTGCGAGACGGCCGGCAAGCCGAGGACGGACCGCTATTCCGCCTCCAAGGGCATCGCCGGGCTCCGCCGCGCCCAGGCCGGCTATTATGCGCGCCGCTTCGGCGTGAAGCTCAATCCCGACACGCAGGTCGTGGCGACCCTCGGCTCGAAGGAGGGCTTCGCCAACATGGCCCAGGCCATCACGGCGCCCGGCGACGTCGTGCTGGTCCCGAACCCGTCCTATCCCATCCACGCCTTCGGCTTCCTGATGGCGGGCGGCGTCATCCGGTCGGTTCCGGCCGAGCCGAGCCCCGCGATCTTCCCGGCGCTGGAGCGCGCGGTCCTTCATTCCATCCCGAAGCCGCTCGCGCTCGTCACCTGCTACCCGTCGAATCCCACCGCGCAGGTCGCCTCGCTGGACTTCTACCGGGACCTCGTGGCCTTCGCGAAGAAGCACGACATCTTCCTGCTCTCGGACCTCGCCTATGCGGAGGTCTATTTCGACGACAACGACCCGCCGCCCTCGATGCTGCAGGTTCCCGGCGCGACCGATGTCGCGGTCGAGTTCACGTCGATGTCGAGGACCTTCTCGATGGCCGGATGGCGCATCGGCTTCGCGGTCGGCAACGAGCGCCTCCTGGCGGCCCTCGGCCGGGTGAAGTCGTACCTGGACTATGGTGCGTTCACGCCCGTCCAGGTCGCCGCGACTGCGGCCTTGAACGGGCCGGACGATTGCATCCGCGAGATGCGGTCGATCTACAAGCGCCGGCGCGACGTGCTGGTGGAATCCTTCGGCAAGGCCGGCTGGGAGATCCCGTCGCCCTCCGCCTCCATGTTCGCCTGGGTGCCGATCCCGGAGAAGTTCCGGCCGCTCGGCAGCCTCGAATTCTCCAAGCTTCTCGTCGAGAAGGCCGATGTCGCCGTCGCGCCCGGGATCGGGTTCGGCGAGCACGGTGACGATTACGTCCGCATCGCGCTCGTGGAGAACGAGCAGCGCATCCGCCAGGCGGCGCGCTCGATCCGCAAGTTCTTCGACAGCGCCGATCGCACGCTCCACAATGTGGTGCCGCTGGCCCGCGCCGGCTGATTGTTCAGGTAAGGTTCAGGTTGTCCATTTGGGCTGCCGATGCGAGAAGGTTGAGCTTCCGATTCACCGTTCCGGGAGCGCTTCCTTGAAACACTCTCTCATCGCCGGCCTGGCTGTGCTCCTCGCTGTGACGGCTGCCGAAGCCGCCCCGACCATGCCGGCGCCCGATGCCGTCCAGGCCATTGCCGTGCCGCGCGACGATTCCATGGGCCGCTATCACCAGCTTCGCCGGCTCGATAACCGCCAACTCGGGCGCCCCGCCTTCCGGCAGGGCGCGACGTGCGTCACGCCGAAGCTCGTCTGCTGGGTGCCGCAGGCGGGCGATGCGGGGGAGACGTGCTCTTGCGCAACCCCGAGCCGCGGCAAGGTCGCGGGAACGATCGAGGGCTAGGGTAGAACTCCGGAGCGCGGCATGAGCTTTTTCGACACTTTCGAACTCAGCTCTGTCGCGGTCCGCGACGGTGCGCTTCGGGTCCGCATGGGCGGCTCGGGGCCGCCGCTCCTTCTGCTGCACGGTAACCCGCAGAGCCACGTCATGTGGCACAAGGTGGCGCCGGCGCTGGCCCGCCGCTTCACCGTGATCTGCCCGGACCTGCGCGGCTATGCAGGCTCCTTCAAGCCCGGCGCCACGCCCGACCACGCGCCCTATGCCAAGACCGAGATGGCGCGGGACATGGTCGAGCTGATGAGCGCGCTCGGCCACGATCGCTTCCGCGTCGGCAGCCACGACCGCGGCGCGCGGGTGGCGCACCGCCTGGCGCTCGATCACCCGGACAGGGTCGAGAGGCTCGCCGTGCTCGACATCGTGCCGACGCTTGAGCATTTCGAGCGCACCGACATGAGCTTCGCGCTCGGCTATTACCATTGGTTCTGGTTCGCGCAGCCGCATCCCTTCCCGGAGAACCTGATCAGCGCGGCGCCCGAGACCTGGTGGCACGCCCATACGTCGCGCGAGCCGAAGCCGCCCGGCTTCTTCGCTCCCGAGGCGCTCGCCGATTACCTCGAGGCCGCGCGGGATCCGGCCGCGATCATCGGCATGTGCGAGGATTATCGGGCCGCCGCCACGATCGACCTCGAGCACGACCGGGCGAGCCGCGCTGCGGGCGCCAAGATCAACTGCCCGCTCCTCGTGCTCTGGGGCGCCCAGGGCAGGATCGGCGGATGGTACGAGCCGCTGGACCTATGGCGCCGCTACTGCTCGGCCGAGGTGACGGGCGGGCCCGTCCAGTCCGGGCATTATCTCCCCGAAGAGGCTCCGGAGGAGGTCCTCGCCGCCTTCGAGACATTCTTCTGAGCGGCGCGGCCGTAAGGGAACGCAGCTCGGGTCGCCATGTTGTGCCTCTGCCCTCAGCGGAGGCGGCATGCGCTTCATCCCGACCCGAATTCACGGCATCATCGACTATATCTGGGGCCTGCTCCTAGGGACGGCGCCCTGGACGCTCGGCTTCGCCGATAACGGTCCAGCGACCTATGTGGCGCTGATCTTCGGGATCGGGGCGATCCTCTACAGCCTTGCCACGAATTACGAGGTCGGGCTCCTGCCGCTCATCCCGTTGCCGGTCCATCTCGTGCTCGACGTGGCGGGCGGCGCCCTGCTCGCGGCCTCGCCCTGGCTGTTCGGTTTCGCTGACCGGGTGTTCTGGCCGCATCTCCTCTTCGGCCTCTTCTCGATCGCGGCGGGGCTCATGACGCAAAAGGACACGCGCTCGCCCGATCGGATCGCGAGCATCTGACCGGGGCGACGTGGTTTCCGGAAGGTAAACCAGGCCCCCTCATTACCGGCCTGCGAATTGAGGTGGCTTTGGCGAGCCCCCCTTAAGGGGCGGGGAGCAGCCAAAGGATATCCCATGCCCCCGCTCCTTCGCATCGAGGCGGCCGCGCTTGTCGGCCTGGCTCTCTTCGCATCCTCGGCCCGTGCCGAGATCACAGGCGCCCAGCTCGAGGAACTCTACCTGATCCAGCTCGGCGTGAAGAGCTGCGACAACCTCCCGTTTCCGGCCGACAAGAGGACCAAGCTCGACCAGGTGGTGTCCGTGATGGAACGGGGATCATCCTTCTCGGACGCGGATCTCATCCTGATGCGCGGCAAGGCCCGCACGGCGCTGGAGAACAACCCGGCCAAGATCTGCCACGACGTGGGCGAGTCGATTCCGACGGTCGTACGCGATCTGAAGTAGGGTTTCAGATCCCGAGCTCGCCCTGGCGGATGGTGGACTCACGCCGGGTCTGCTTGAAGACGGATGCATCGATCCATGGTGTGTGCGGGCGAGCCCCGCCCAGCACCTCGCCGACCGTGAGGATCTGGATCTTCTGGAAGCTGCCGTGCTCTGTCTTGTAGAGGCCGGCCGCCGCCGCTTCCCTCCGCATCGCCGAGGTGGGCTCCTCGAGTGTGAGGAAAACCCCCATCTTCGCCCGCTCGCGCTCGACGGCCGCGATCAGGCTGCGGATTTGTGCCGCCCCGACGCTGGCCCCTCCCTTCACCTCTACGATCGCCTTCTCTGTCGTGCGTCCATCCGGCTTGAAGTAGAGATAGCCGTCCACCCCGCCGTCGGCCCCCTTTCGCCCGCCACGGAAGGGCTGGGCCTCGATCGTCGATAGCACCCAAAGCTGGAACTGGTGCTTGTCTGCTGCCGCGAGTTCGCGTGCGCCGCCGATGTCTCTCGGTACACCCTGGATTTCGAAATCCGCTCGCGGAAAGGCTTCGACAAGCCGGCGCTTCACGAGGCCGATCGCCAGATGCGTGATGTCGATGCCGATCCATCGTCGGTTCAGCTTCTCGGCTGCGTGCACGGTCGTGCCGCAGCCGCAGAAGGGGTCGAGCACGAGGTCGCCCTCGCTCGACGATGCAGCGATGATGCGCTCGAGAAGAGCGACGGGCTTTTGGGTAGGGTACCCGGTACTCTGCGCGCCGATCGCAGGCTTTACGTCCTGCCAATCATTCTGCAGCGGAACTCCCGGCATTCGTCCAGGTACCGTTTGTAGTTCGGCATGCCGTTGCGCGTATAGGTGAGGCGGCCTCCTCGCTCGAACTCGATCATCCCTTTCTGGGAGAAAGCCCAGAAACGTCCTCGGTACGGACGAGCGATGCCGTACTCCCACCCAGGCTTCGGGTCCTTCCACTCGTCCGTGAGATCACCGCACCAATCACCGCTGGCCCGGCGCTTGATGCGCCAGTCGTAGCTGACATCGCCGCCCCGGCTTCGCAGCCGTCAGGTCACCTAACCTGAACCTGCGGCGACTGTTGCTGTCGGTATGTCTGTAGAAGGCGTCGAGATAGCTGTCATCATATGGTGTGTAGGCCCAGTTCCACGTCCAATCAGCACCTTTCGTACAGAACAGAATGATGTCTCTTACTTGGCCGTAGGTGCGCCGCCCCTGCTTCGCATCGTTGTGCGCGCTGGCCCTGCGCCAACTGATCTCCGTCCTGAAGCGCTTCGCCCCGAAAACGGCGTCAAGCAACAGCTTGAGGTAGTGGCTCGCAGTGGGATCACAGTGCAGATACAGCGAGCCGGTTGGCTTCAGGACGCGGTGCAATTCGATTAGGCGCACCGCCATCATGGCGAGATACGCCATCATGTCGTTCTCCTTCAGGAACGACCGCATGGCTCGCAGCATCTCTGCGGCGTCTGTGTTGCCGCTGTTTACGACCTCGTCGAAGGCGCGTCCTGCGGCGCCGTCCCAGTGCCAGGTGTCTTCGAACGCCTCGATCTGCGCTTGCGAGCGTTCCCCGGCTGGTGACCTGAACAGAACGTTGTAGGTCGCGTTCGAGTTGAAGGGCGGGTCGAGGTAGATGAGATCTATGCTCTCGTCCTCGATGTGGTCGCGGAGGATCGTAAGGTTGTCGCCGTAGAACAGCGTATCGATACCCGGCGTGATCCGCACCGCGTTCCGCCCCCAGCTCGCGAAGCCGCGGGTTCGATACAACCTAAGATGTAGTTAGAAAATGCTACCTTAGTTTGTGTTTGGCTGACTCCAGCGTGGAGTGCGGTCTGCTTGTACCAGCTCTGCTCCAGGCGACCTGGAACCCGGCCCGAAACCGCGCAAGTATGTCCCTCCCAAGACGAGAACAGTCGGGGAGGAAACATCGATGAGAGTTCCCGCGCTTGCGGCGGCATGTTTGCTGGCCGCTTGCTCGGCCGCGTTTGCGGCCGAGCCGCTGAAGTTCGAGGTCGACGCCGCCTGGCCGAAGCCGCTTCCGAACGACTGGTTGATGGGGCAGGCCGCCGGGGTGGCCGTGGATGCCGACGACAATATCTGGGTGGTGCAGCGGCCGCGCACGCTGACGGATGACGAGAAGGGTGCGAGCCTCAACCCGCCGCGCTCGAAATGCTGCAAGCCGGCCCCGCCCGTGCTCGTGTTCAACCAGGCGGGCGACCTCATCAAGAGCTGGGGTGGGCCGGGCGAGGGTTACAACTGGCCGCAGAACGAGCACGGCATCCACATCGACCAGAAGGGGTTCGTGTGGCTCGCCGGGAACGGCGAGCAGGACGGCCAGATCCTGAAATTCACGCCGGACGGCAAGTTCGTCATGCAGATCGGCAAGCAAGGGCCGCAGACGAACAGTCTCGACACGAGCCGGCTCGGCCGGCCGGCCGGCATGATGGTCGATACTGCCAGCAACGAGCTCTTCGTGGCGGACGGCTACGGCAATACGCGCATCATCGTGTTCGATGCGGATACGGGCGCCTACAAGCGGATGTGGGGGGCCTACGGCAAGCCGCCGACGGACGAGAAGCTTCCGGCCTACAGCCCGGGCGAGACACCGCCGACCCAGTTCAGGAACCCCGTCCATTGCGTGCAGGTCGCCCGCGACGGGCTCGTCTATGTCTGCGACCGGGTCAGCAATCGCGTCCAGGTGTTCCGAAAGGACGGCACCTTCGTGAAGGAGTTCTTCGTCGAGAAGGGCACGCGCGGCAACGGCGCGGTCTGGGAACTGGCTCTGTGGCCGGACGAGAAGGAGAGCCTGTTGCTGAATGCCGACGGCGAGAACAACGAGGTGCGCACGCTGAGCCGTGACAACGGCGAGGTGATGGGCGCCTTCGGGCGCAATGGCCGCAATGCGGGCCAGTTCCACTGGGTGCACAATCTCGCGGTCGACTCCAAGGGCAATGTCTTCACGACCGAGGTCGACACCTCGAAGCGGGCTCAGAAGTTCCTGTTCAAGGGCGACATGGTCTTGCGCAAGCGCTCCGCCCAGTAGGCCATCCCCAGGATGGTCCGGCGGACCGCGGCCCGCCGGACCATGAGCGTCCCGGAATGCGGAGTTTCCGACTCGGACGAGCCTCAGACCGTGATCGTGGGGACGTGTTCCCGCAGCAGGGCCGTGAGCTCCGCGAGGCGCGGGCCCAGGATACGGTCCGTCACGGAGGCGATGCTGATCCCCGCGATCGGTGTCCGGCGGGAGGACCAGATCGCCATGCCGACACCCGAGACGCCGGGCGTCAGGACCTGCTGGCTGATGCCGTAGCCGGTCACGCGCGTGCGCATCACGGCGTCGCGCATGTCCTTCAGCTCGAAGTTGTAGGCGGCGAACTCGGCCTTCTTCTCGCGCAGGATCGCCTCGAACTCCGTCTCCGGCAGCCCGGCCAGCATCGCGAGCCCGGCCGCCCCGACCCCGAGCGGCCTGCGGTCGCCGATATTCATCGTCATCACCCGGATCGGGAAATGACCCTCGATGCGGTCGAGGCAGATGGCGTCGGTTCCGGAGCGCAGGACGAGATAGACCGTGTCGCCCGTCGCGGCCGCGAGATGCTCGAGAACGGGGCGGGCCGCGCGGACCAGCCCGCTCTGCTGCGGGGCCGAGAGGCCCAGCTCGAAGATGAGCGGCCCGAGCTTGTAGCGCCGCGTCTCGGGATCCTGCGCGACGAGATGCTCCTGCATCAGGCCGAGGAGGATACGGCGTGCCGTCGGGTGCGGCAGCTCGGTGCGACGGGCCAGTTCGGAGAGGCCGATGCCGCTCTCGCTCCGCCGCGCCACCGCCGTCAGGATCTGCGCCGCACGGTGGATCGCCTGGACGCCGGCCGCGTCTTCGACAGGGCGCGGCGGGCGGCCGCCGCGCTCAGCTTTCCCGTCGCCCGCCATGATCGATCAGATGCCGGGCCACGATGGCACGCGAGGCCTGGGCATCGCCGAAGCTGGAGGCGAGCCGCCGTGCGCGCTTGAGGTAGAGATGGGCGGGGTGCTCCCAGGAGAACCCGGCTGCGCCGTGGATCTGGATGCAGCCGGCGGTCGCCGCGAGGGCGGCCTCGGTGGCGGCGGCGCGGGCGGCGTGGATCTGGGCCGAGGCATCGCTCTCGCCTGCGTCGAACGCCGCGGATGCGGCCGCAACCAGCGTGCGGGCATTCTCCGTCAGGATGAAGTCGTCCACGATCCGGTGCTTCACGGCCTGGTAGGCGCCGATCGGCGAGCCGAACTGGCGGCGCTCCTTGGCATAGGAAACGGCGATCTCCCCGGCGCGCTCGGCGATGCCCGTGAGCTCCGCCGCGATCCAGAGATGCGCCGGCAGAAGGAGTTCGTCCAGCTCTGTCGCGACCTCGGCGGTGTCGAGCGCCTTCTCGAATGCGGTGCGCGGGAGCGCTCCGATCGGGCAGGTCGGGTCGAGCGGCTGCCGGCTCTGCGCGGCGCCTGAGGCGAGCCACAGGATGCGCGTTCCGCCGCTCGTCCGCGGAGACAGGACGAGAATGTCGGTCGCCTCCTCGGCATGGGCGATCAGGATGTCGCCATTGGCCGAACCGGTTCCGGCATCCAGGCCGACCGCGACCCGCCGCTCGCCGGCAAGGCTGGAAGCCGAGAGGTCCTGCAGCCACTCCGCCTGGGCGGCGCGTGCGAGCGCGGGCAGCAGGGCAAAGCTCAGGAAAGGCCCGGGGGCGAGCGAGCGCCCGATCTCGTGCGCCAGGAGGGCCGCCTCGGCGAGGCCGAGCCCGAGGCCGCCGGCCTCTTCGGGAACGCAGATGGCGCTCCAGCCCTGCTCGGCGGCCAGCGCCATCACGGCCTGGCCCGCGCCGGCCGGGAGCCCGTCGCCGCGGCCCAGATCGAGATCCTCCGGGTATCCGGCCAGCGCGCGGCGCGCCGTATCCCGCAGGAGGGCCTGCGCTTCGTTCAACTCCGCCATGTTCTCAATCCTCAGCGGGGCAGGCCGAGCACGCGCTCGCCGACGACGTTGCGCTGGATCTCCGACGTGCCGGCCAGGATCGTCTCGGCCATCGACCAGAGATGCTCCCGCTGCCACCACCGGCCGCGCTGGGCGGCGGGCTCCTGCGGGCCGAGCGCCGCCTCCGGGCCGAGGATGTCCATCGCAAGGGCGAGAAGGCGCTGGTGGCTCTCGCTCCAGAGCAGCTTGATGAAGGAGCCTTCCGGGCCCGGCTGCTCGTGCCGCGCCGCGGCGGCCAGCATGGTCCTCGCGTGAAGCTTCAGCGCCTGCACGTCGATATAGCTGCGGGCGAGCCGGTCGCGGATGACAGGATCCTCGGATACGGGGCGGCCGTCCCGCCGCATGGCGCGCGCGACCTCGACGAGATCGCGCAGCTCCTCCTCCATGCGGACGAGGCGCGGGACGAAATAGGTGGCGCGCTCATAGCTCGCCGCCGCCATGGCGATGGCCCAGCCGGCATTCTCGTCGCCGACCCGGTTCTCGACCGGGACCCGCACCTCGTCGAAGAAGACCTCGTTGAACTCCTGCTCCCCGTTCATCTGCCGGATCGGCCGGACCGTGATGCCGGGGCTCTTCATGTCCACGAGCAGGAAGCTGATGCCCTTGTGCTTCGGCGCCTCGGCATCCGTCCGGGCGAGCACGAAGCACCAATCCGCGACATGCGCGAAGCTCGTCCAGATCTTCTGGCCCGAGACCACGTAATGGTCGCCGTCGCGGATCGCGCGCGTGCGCAGAGACGCGAGGTCGGAGCCCGCGCCGGGCTCCGAATAGCCCTGGCACCAGATCTCCTCGTTGGAGAGGATCTTGGGCAGGAACCGGCGCTTCTGCGCATCGGAGCCGAAGAGGAGCAGCGTCGGGCCGAGGATCCCGTGCCCGATCATGTTGATGCCCTGCGGCGCGCCGGCCCGGGCATATTCCTCGTGGAAGATCGCGATCAGCTCGACCGGCAGGCCGCGCCCGCCGAGCTCGACCGGCCAGCCGAGGCCGGACCAGCCCGCGGCGCACAGGTGATCCTCGAAGGCCCGCCTGTAATCGGGGTCATGGACGCTCGCTTCAGGAAAGCGGGAGCCGACGAGCGCGAGATTCTCGGCGAGCCAGCGCCTCACCTCTTCTATGAAAGCCTGAGCGTCCATGGCCTCAGTTCCCCGGCTGGATGCCGGCGTCCTTCGCGGTCTTCGCCCATTTCGCGAGGTCTTCCTTCACGAACTCGGCGAATTGCGGCGACGGATAGGCCAGGATCTCGAGGCCGAGCTGGGCGAACCGCGTCTTCACGTCCTCCTGCGCGAGGATCTCGAGCAGTTCCTTGTTCAGGCGCTCCACGATGGCGGAATCGAGCTTCGCCGGGCCGAACACGCCGAGCCATGGCACCGCCTCGTAGCCGGGCAGCCCCGACTCCGCGATGGTCGGCAGGTTAGGCATGAGCGGCGACCGCTTGGCAGAGGTCACGCCGAGCGCCCGGATGGCCTTCGACTCGATATGCGGGCCCGAGGAGGCGAGCGCGTCGAACATGATCGGGATGCGGCCGGCCACGAGATCGGTCAGGGCGGGCGCGCTGCCGCGATAGGGCACGTGGACCAGCTCGACACCCGCCATCTTGGCGAACATCTCGGCTTCCATGTGGGTCGAGGTGCCGTGGCCGACCGAGCCATAGGCGAGCTTGCCGGGCTGCTGCTTCGCCAGCGCGATCAGCTCCGCGACGGACTTCGCCGGGACGTTGTCGGCGACCACGAGCACGTGGAGCGGCGAGACGAGCAGCGTCACCGGCGTGAAGTCGGCGATCGGGTCGTAGCGGACCTTCGTCACGTTCGGGTTGATGGTGTGGGCCGAGGCTGCGACGAGCAGCGTGTGGCCGTCCGGCGCTGCGCGCGCGACCTGGTCGGTCGCCACCATGGTGCCGGCGCCGACGACGTTCTCGACGAGCACGTTCTGGCCGATCCGGTCGCGCAGTTTCTCCGCCACGATGCGGGCCATGGTGTCGGCCGCACCGCCGGGCGAGAACGGGACGACCAGCCGGATCGGCTGGCTCGGCCATGAGTTCGCGACGGCGCCCGTGGGCAGCGTCGCGAGGCCGAGTGCGGCGGCGGCCGCGAAGGTGAAGGCGCGTCTGTTCACAAATTCCTCCAGGATCAAGCAGCCTCTTGGGCGGACTGTTCGGGTTGGGGTGAGAGGGTGATGAGGCAGTCGAGGGCGACCACGCCAGCGCCTTCCGGGCGCACTACGAAGGGGTTGATCTCGAGTTCGGCGATCGCTTCCCCGGAGGCCAGGAAGGCGTCGGACAGGGCCGCCATGGTCCGGCCGAGCGCGGCCACATCGAGCGGCGGGCGGCCGCGGATGGAGCCGAAGAGCGGAGCGCCCCGGAGAGAGCGGACCATCGCCTGGGCAGTCTCGGCGTCGACCGGCAGGAGGCGGTGGCCGACATCCTTCAGCACCTCCGTGAAGATGCCGCCGAGGCCGACCGTCATCACGGGCCCGAAGACCGGGTCGCGCGTGATGCCGACCAGGACCTCGAGGCCGGGCGGCTCCTGCTTCTGGACGACGGCGCCGTCGATGCGGGCGCCGGGGCAGGTGCGCCGGGCAGCTTCCACGACCTCGGCATAGGCGGCCCGCACCGCTTCCGGCGAGCCGAGGCCGAGCTTGACGCCGCCGATATCCGACTTGTGCAGGATGTCGGGGCTGAGGACCTTCAGCACGACCGGGAACCCGAAGCGCTCCGCGGCGGCGGCGGCGTCCTCGGCCGAAGAGACCGCGGCCTCGGGCACGGTCGGGACGCCGTAGGCCGACACGAATGTCTTGGCGTCGGCCTCGTTCAGGGCGGCCGCCCCGGCGCGACGTGCCGAGGCGAGCACGGCATCCGCCGCGTGTTTTGCGGCCGGGCGGCCGGCATCCAGGGCCCTGGCAGGCTTGCGGCTGCGCTCGGACCAGGCCGCGAAGCTGGCGAGCGCGCCGACGCCGCGGGCCGTGTCCTCGAAGACCGGGATGCCCGCTGCCTCGAGATCGCCGCGCGTGCGGGCATTGCCCGTGTCCATCGCGACGATGAGCTTGTTCGAGCGACCGGCCGCCTCGATCATGGCGGGCGACAGCCGCTCCAGCAGGTAGCCCGGCGCGTAGACGAGGATCATGTCCACGGCATCCGTCCCTTCCAGGGCGGCGAGCGCGTCGCGCATGAAATCGTGCTGGTTGACCACGTTCCCGGTGAGGTCGACCGGGTTCGCCACCATGCCGTAGGTGGGAATGCCCGAGCGCAGCACCGTCTGGACCTCCGCCGGAAGCGTCGGGATGTCGATCCCGGCCTTCACGAACTTGTCCGACAGAAGGGCCCCGAGCGCGCCCGAGATGGTGAGGATCGCAAGGCGCTTGCCGGCCGTCCGCTCCTTGAAGCGGGCGAGATAGGTGAGGTCCGCCAGATGGGCGAGGTCCTCGGCCATCATCACGTTCAGGTCCTCGAAGACGGAGCGATAGACGGCCTGGCTGCCGGCGAGCGACGCGGTATGCGAGGCGGCGGCCTCGGCGCCCTTCTCCGTGTCGCCGATCTTCAGGAGAATGAGCGGGCGGCCCTCGTCCCGCAGGCACGCCGCGACGCGCCGGAACCGTTCGCCGTCGCGCAGGCCCTCGACATAGCCCGCGATGGTCTTCGTGCCGGGATCCTCGGCGAAGTATTCGAGGTATTCCGAGAACTCGAGCGAGGCCTCGTTGCCGGTATTGATGACTGATCCGAAGCCGACGCCGCGTGCGCGGGCCAGCGTGTAGACGGCCGCGCAGACATTGCCGCTCTGCGTGATGAGGGCGGACTCGTGATTGCCCTTGGGTGGCTCGATATTGCGGAACACCGAGGCGAAGGCCGTGTAGGCGTGGGTCGCGAGATTGGCGAAGCCCATGCAATTGGGGCCGGCGACCGGGATGCCGAGTTCGGCCACGCAGGCCTGGAACTCCTCCTGGAGCCGCTTTCCCTCTTCCTCGTTGGTCTCGGCGAAGCCGGACGCGAAGACCACCGCCGAGCGGATGCCCTTGGCGGCGGCGCGCCGGAGCTGCGGGACGACATCCTTCGCGCCGACCGCGAGCGCGATCAGGTCGACCGGGCCCGGAAGCGACTCGATGTCCGGGTAGCACCGGACGCCGGAGATCTCCGGGTATTTCGGGTTGATCGGGTAGATCGGGCCCTTGTAGCCGTGCTGCAGCAGGAGCTGGAATGGCATGCCGCCGACCCGGCCTGGATCGGCCGAGGCGCCCAGGATCGCGATGGAGCCCGGATTGATCAGCGGCTCGAGACGGTGATCGGTCACGCCTTCTTCCCCGACTGGATCGCCTTGGCGAGACCGGCATCGCGCGCGGCCTTGAAGGCCTCGGTCACGTGGCTGAGCTGGTGCGTGTCGAAATGCGCTTGCAGCGAGGTGCGCAGGCCCTGCATGTCGACGGCCCGGTTGATCGAGCGCTTGAGGAGCGTGAGCGCGAAGGGCGGCGCGAGGGCGATGCGGTCCGCGAGCGCGATCGTGGCGGCCTCGAGCTCCGCGCGCGGCACCACCCGGTTCACCATGCCGACGCGATGCGCCTCCGCGGCTCCGAGCCGCTCGCCCGTGAACAGGAGTTCCTTCGCCTTGCGGGTGCCGAGCACCCAGGGATGGATCAGGACCTCGACGGCGGCCGCGCCGAGCGTATGCGCCACGGGATCGGCGAAGATCGCGTCGTCGGACGCGATGATCAGGTCGCACATGTTGGCGACCATGAAGCCGCCCGCGATGCAGGCGCCCTGGACCGACGCGATGGTCGGCTTCGGGCAGTCCATGATGCGGAGGCAATATTCGAAGTAGCGCTTCTCCTCGTAGGCCCAGCGCTCCTCGACCGTGAAGTTGCCGCGGCTCTCCTGCGCTTCCTTCAGGTCGTGGCCGGCGGAGAAGTGGTCTCCCTTGCCGGCGAAGACGATCACCCGAACGGCCTCATCGGCCACGGCCTCGGCGAGAGCTGCGTCGAGTTCGTCGAGGAGTTGCCGGCTCTCCGCGTTCCGGCGCTCCGGACGATTGTGCCACAGCAGCGCGACCGCCCCGCGGACTTCGTATAGCACCTGCTCGTAGGCCACCGGCGCTCCTCCGTATCGTGAACATTCTCGGCGTGATGGGGAGCAGCTAACATCTGTCTCATCCACGTTGTAGGCCGCGATAGCAAAACAGATGTTCGCATGGCGGACATCCCGACTGGCGGGGCGCGAGCTGTTCGCCGCGAATGGAGAAGGAACCGAATGGCTGAATCGGTTGCGATCCTCGGCTACGGAGCGATCGGGGAGGTCCTGGCAAACGGGCTTCTGGAGGGCGGCGGCCCGCGCTTGAGCGCCGTCCTCGTTCGCCCGCGCCAGGTCGAGGAGGCGAGGGCGAGCCTGCCGGCCGCCGTCGCCGTGGTGACGACGCTCGGCGATCTCCTCGCCTGCCGCCCCGGCCTCGTGGTCGAGAGTGCCGGGCAGGGCGCCGTGCGCGAGCACGGAACGGAGATCCTCGCAGCCGGGGCGGACCTGATGGTCGTCTCGACCGGCGCCCTGGCGGACGATGCCGTCCTGAACGCGTTGCAGGGTGCCGCCGCCGGGACCGGAGCGCGAACCCTCATCCCTGCCGGTGCGATCGCGGGCCTCGATGGGCTCGGCTCGCTCAAGGC
>JAFAEL010000102.1 GCA_023423995.1 Pseudomonadota bacterium
GAAGGCCATCTTCTCCGGCGTGCAGAGCGATGCCGCAATGACGAGGTCGCCCTCGTTCTCGCGATCGTCGTCATCCGTGACGATGACGATCTCGCCCCTGGCAAAGGCCTCGACGGCTTCGGTGACTGTGTGTGGCATGGCTGGGACAGCTTGCGTTTGGTCGCCTCAGCGACACAGGAGAACTGACGACCCGTAGCTTGCCAGCAGGCCGTCGGTGGTCAGGAGCGAAGCATCGTGCTCGATCGCCTGTGCGACGAGAAGGCGATCGAACGGATCCCGGTGATGCCCCGGCAGATCGGCTAGACGCGCGGCAGCGGACGACAGAACGGGCAGTTCTCTCAATCCTGTCTGCACCGCGCCCGCAAGAATCAGCGTTGGTGAGAAATCGAAATCAGATCGCCGAAGGCGGAACTTGATCGCAATCTCGAGGATGCTGACGGGACTGAACAAAAATGCGCTACCCTGATCCGCGAGGATCGCGTTTGCCGATGCAGGAATGCGAGTGGGCTCGATCAGAGACCAGATCAGCATCTGGGTGTCGAGGAGAACGCGCACTTACCGCCCTTCGAACAGATCAAGGACGTCGTCGGGCAGCGGCGCGTCGAAATTGGGCGGTACGGTCGCCCTGCCCGCCAACAGGCCGAGGCGCAGCGGCTGCCCCGAAGGCTGGAACAGATCCGCCGGCAGCGCCTCGTCGGGAGTGCCGGCGACTCGCCACCTGTCACGAGACAGGTCGAGTTGCCGTGATGGCGGGCGCTCGCCGGCCGGCTCGGCCGACCTCACGAGTTTCGCCACCTCGCGCCCGCCGTCGACGAGGACGACCTCCTCTCCGGCTCGCGCGCGTTCGACGAGCGACCGCAGATCCTTTGCCGCTACATCGATATCGACCTGGCTCATGTCGGCGTCCCTTCGCCCACCTGCCCGCGATGTCTCAAATAGTGGTCCGCCAGGACGCAGGCCAGCATGGCCTCCCCGACCGGGACGGCCCGGATGCCGACGCATGGGTCATGGCGGCCCTTGGTGATGATGTCCGCGGCCTGGCCGGCCCGGTTGATGGTCGCGCGCGGCTTCAAGATTGACGAGGTCGGCTTCACGGCGAAGCGGGCGACGATCGGCTGCCCGGTGGAGATGCCGCCGAGGATCCCGCCTGCATGGTTCGACAGGAAGACGGGTGCTCCGGCATTGCCGGGGCGCATCTCGTCGGCGTTCTCCTCGCCGCGCAGCTCCGCCGAGGCGAAGCCGTCGCCGATCTCGACGCCCTTCACGGCATTGATCGACATGAGCGCGGCCGCAAGCTCCGCATCCAGCTTGCCGTAGACCGGCGCGCCGAGGCCGACGGGCACTCCCTCGGCCACGACCTCGACGACTGCGCCGATGGAGGAGCCGTCCTTGCGGATGCCGTCGAGGTAGTCCGACCAGAGCTCGACCGTCTGCGGGTCCGGGCAGAAGAGCGGGTTGCGCCCGACCTCGTCCCAGTCCCAGCGCGAGCGATCGACCGAATGCGGGCCGATCTTCACCACCGCGCCGCGGATCGCGACGCCAGGGAGAATCTTGCGGGCGATCGCGCCGGCCGCGACCCGCGCGGCCGTCTCGCGCGCGGAGGAACGGCCACCGCCGCGATAGTCGCGGATGCCGTACTTGGCGTCATAGGTGTAGTCGGCGTGGCCGGGCCGATACGCCTCCTTGATGTCCCCGTAATCTTTCGAGCGCTGGTCCACGTTCTCGATGACGAGCGCGATGGGGGTGCCTGTCGTGACCTGACGCCCGGTGCGCTCGTCGGTGAATACGCCCGACAAGATCTTGACCTCGTCCGGCTCGCGCCGCTGCGTCGTGAAGCGCGACTGCCCCGGGCGGCGTCGGTCGAGTTCCGCCTGAATATCAGCGGCCTCGAGCGGGATCAGCGGTGGGCAGCCATCGACGACGCAGCCGAGGGCCGGCCCATGGCTCTCGCCGAAGGTCGTGACCCGGAACAGGTGGCCGAAAGTGTTGTGGGACATGGCGCGCCGGCTTTAGCGCGCGAAGGCCATCCGGCGAAAGCCTTTCGACGGACGAGCTTCGAGATCCGCTATGGCTTGGAGGATGCCGAAGGGCTCGGCGCTGCGGGAGCCGGAATGGTCGTCGCAGGCCGTGGTGTCGTGCGGCGCGCGATCCGGCAGCGTTTGATGAAGCGCTGGCGGGCGAGCCCGTAAAGGTTTCTCTTGATCGCCAGCTCGCGGCAGCGGCCCGGTCTCGCGTAGATGCCGCCGGGCTGTGCCGGCGCCCGCGCATTGCCACGGGGACGGCCCGAGGCGACGGGCTCCGCAGGCGGGACCGCCTGGCCGACGGCTGGCTCAGGCGGTCGCGCCTGCTCCGCAGGAGGCGTTTGGCCACGGGCCCCATCGGCCACGGCCAGCACAGTGCAGAAAGCGGCCGCGGCCAGGATCAGTGGGCGCATCTTGGGCCTCCAGCTCCCATCCTGGACAGCAGGATGGGTTCACGATCAGCGACAAGCAAGAACACCGCCTCGCTCAGGCGGCGAGCCGCATGGGCGCGGCCTCGTGCAGCACCGGCACCGCCGGCGCCCCGCCCCATTCGGAGTGCCCCGGAATGGACTCGCCCCGCATGACGATCGTCAACGGCCCGAGCTGGGCGTAGTCGCCGATCTTCGTGTCGTAGAGGACCGTCGTGTTCGACCCCACCGAGACGCCCTTCCCGAGTTCGATCGTACCGACCTTCATCACCCGGTCCTCGTAGAGGTGCGTCTGGAGCACCGCGTGATCGTTGAACACGCAGAAATCTCCGATCTTGACGCAATCGAACTCCGTGAAGTCCGTGCAATCGAGATAGACGCCCCTGCCGATCCGGGCACCGTAGACCTTGAGCAGCCACGGAAGGAACGGCGTTCCGCGCATGAACTCGAGGGACGCCTTGCCGACAAGCCCTCCATAGAGAACCGCGACGGCTTCCGTCCGCATGGCCCACCAGGACCACATCGGCTTCATGACGGGCTTGTAGACGCCCATCAGCGCCCATTTGATCGCGGCCGAGATGGCCACCATGATCAGCGCGATGACGACGCCCGCCGCCAGGAAGATGCCGATGGCGGTCCACCAGCTCCCCGTGTCGATCGGGTCGGCCATCATGTCCGCGGCCATGTAGCCGAAGGTGATGAAAACGGCCGTCGGCAGCGAGGTGTGCAGGCCCTCGAAGATCGCCCGCCGCAGGACGTAGATCTTCGGCGGCGCATAGGTCCAGACCGCTCCCATATCGACCATCTGCCGGCTTGGCACGCTGATCGCCGGGGTGCCGAACCAGGTCTCGTTCGGGCCTGTCTTGAGGCTGTCGGGCAGCTTCGACTTCACGCCGACGAGCGTGCCGTCCGCGAGATCGGCCCCACCGGCGATGACGGCGTCGTTGCCCACGAAGACCCGGTCGCCAGTCTTGACGCGCTTGAGCGTCATCCAGCCGCGGCGGATCTCCTCGTCGCCGAAGATCACCTCATCGCCGAGGAAGTTGTTCTTGCCGATGTCGACGAGGTCGTATCGCCCGGCGAGGTTGCTCGAAATTTCCGAGCCCTTGCCGATCTTGGCGCCCATCAGGCGGTACCAGTACCGCATGTAGATGGTGGCATAGAGCGAGTTGAGCGTCTCCAGCGTCACTTCCGTGGCGAGCCCGACGACCCACTTGCGCAGATAGAACCAGCTGTGGATCGAGAACGTGCCCTCACGGACGCGCGGCAGCACCAGCCACCGGACCGCGATGATGATGAGCACGGAGGCGACGACCAGCACGAAGGCGGTCGGCCAAGTGTACATCGGCAGCGCCGACCAGCTCACGTTGTAGTCGTTCACGCCCGTGAAGAGCGTGTTGAGATTGTAGAGGACGTAGAAGGCCGGAAAGATCGGCACGAGGCCGAGCATCAGGATCACGACATAGGCCACCGCGTAGACGGTGCCCTGCACGGCGCGCCGGGCCGGTCCGGCCTCGGCCTGCGGCGGCAGGCTTGCGACATCCACCATGCCGACCTTGCGGGCCGGCGAACCGTCCCAGTGTTCGTAAGCTCCGACCGTCCGCCCCCCGGGGATGTAGGTCAGGTCGGACAATTCGGCGCCGCGCTCGAGCCTGGAGCCCGGGCCAAGCACACATGAGTTGCCCGTGTAGGCATCCGGTCCGATCTCGATCGGTCCGACGATGACTTCGTTCCCGACCACCTCGAAGGTCGCGAGGCGGTTCTTCGTGCCGACGCTCGCCCCATCGCCGATCGTCAGGAGGTCGATCGCACCGCTCTCGAACTCCGAGATGATCGCATCGCGGCCAACCTTCGCGCCGAGCGCCCGCAGGTAGACACGCATCAGGGGCGAGCCCTGGAGGAACTTCAGGGTCGTGACCTGGAGCAGGCGCTGAACCAGCCAGAGGCGGAAATAGTAGATGCCCCAGAGCGGATAGCGACCGGGCTTTGTCCGACCGATGATCAGCCATTTGAGCCCGATGATCAGGATCTTCGTGCCCAGGTTGATGACGGTGTAGACGC
>JAFAEL010000135.1 GCA_023423995.1 Pseudomonadota bacterium
GGTACGGCCCGCCGGAGAGATCGCGGCCGTCTCCTGATCGGCTCCCTCGGTGGTTGCTGCGGCCTGCTGCGCGAGCCTTGCCGGGCGGGCGGGCGGGCGGACCGAAACGACGGGTCCCGTCGGGGCAGCAGGCGCCGCATCGGCGCCATCCGCGCCCGTTGCCTCGGCGGAAGAGGTTACGCCAGCCAAGGCGGGATTACCCTCTTCCGCGGGGGCGCCCGCCGTCCGGGCCGCCAGCTCAATCGGCCGGGCAGGTGGAAGAACCTGTATGGGTGTCGCCGTCGAAGGAGTCGTGCCGTCATCGGCCGACGGAGTAGCCGAGGAAGCCGCCGGCGGGGCAGGCTGCGCCGGCGCTGGATTCATCGGGATCGAGATCGTCGGGACCGTGACCGGCGGAGGGATCTGGTTCGACGGCAGTATCTGCGCATCGGGGTTCGTGACCATCAGGCCGCCACCGATCGGCGTCCCGTCCGGCCGGATAGCGACGGTGCGGACACGGCGCGGCTCACCCAAGGCACTGAGCGCGGCATTCCGACCCGGCGCGGCGGGGGCGGCCACGACATTCGGGGCCTGGCCATTCGAGGGCGGGACGCCATCAGGAGTGCCAGGAGCGGCGACTGGCGGAGCCACGGCGACGTGCGGGGCGGGCTGCGACAGCGTGGCGTCAGGGGCCTGCGGAACAACGCCCGCACCGATACCGGCCTGAGCAGGCATAGGCGGGGCGACCTCGGGCACCGGTTCCGGCTGCGGCATGTGCCTGGCCGCTTCACGAACGTCGATCGGCTGCTCCTGCCGGTCGAGCACACGCGAGCGAGCGTTATCCGTCGGGCCCTCGTAGATCTGCCGGTTCTGGTTCGGGATATCCATCCCCCCGGGATTTTCCGGCTGAACCTTCAGGGGCGCGTTGTCGGCCTTGATCAAGGGCGGCGGGCCGGAGGACGCGGTGTCGCCACTCATCTTCCGCCACGTGAAGGCCCCGCCCGCACCGACCGCAGCAAGCGCAACGACCGCCAACACGGCGCCGACGCGGCGGCGCGGCGCGCTGGACGACGCCGGCACGAACTCGTCCTGGTCGAGGGCAGCGCTCTCACTGCCGTAGCTCCGCACCACCGGGTCGAACGGCTCCGGAGCACCGCCGAGGTCGCCCCCCTGCGGTGGCAGCGGCCCGGTTCCGAGGACGCCCCGGTCCTCGGCCGTCAGGACGGCATCGGCCTGGCTGCGAGGCGCGGGAGCCGCGGGCGCGGCCTCCTGCCCACCCAGCACGGGCTCGCGCCGCTCCCGGCTCGGCTCAGGCCGACGATTGTCTCCGAGGATGCCGAGGAATGGGTCGTCCTGCCCGACGATGCGGGCGAGTTCGGCGAGCGGGTCTGCCTGTGGCCCGGTCGCAGGGGGATCGAGCTCGGCGGAGCGCCGCAGTTGACGCTCGATCTCGTCGAGATCGATCTCGAAGCGGTTCTGTGCCGTGTCGCTCATACCTAGACCCAACTCGGTACCGGGGCTGGCACGAGACGCCCAGCCGGAGCCTGCGCCAGCGACCTCGCGTGAAGACCTGCCCGAAGAAGGAGCACCATCTCACCGCATCTCGTTCGGGGCACTCACGCCGAGGGTCCCGAGCCCCGACGCGAGTACCGCCTTCAGCGCGCCCAGAAGGGCGAGCCTCGCCAGCGTCGATTTTTCATCGTCGTGCTTAACAAAGCGTAATTGCGGCAAGTCTTTGCCTTTGTTCCACAATGCATGGAACACGCTCGCGAGGTCGTAGAGGTAGAAGGCGAGCCGATGGGGTTCATGGGCCTGCGCCGCAGCCTCGACGATACGCGGATACTGGGCAATGCGACGCTGGAGCTCGACTTCCGACTCGTCGGCCAGCAGCGAGAGGTCGGCCTCCGCCAGCGCCTGCGCGCCCGGCGCCTCACCGGGAAATGCCTCGAGAGCCTGCCTGAACACGGAGGCGCACCGGGCGTGCGCGTACTGGACGTAGAAGACGGGGTTGTCCTTCGACTGCTCGATCACCTTGGCGAGGTCGAAGTCGAGCGGGGCGTCGTTTTTCCGGTACAGCATCATGAAGCGAACAGGGTCGCGCCCGACCTCGTCGACGACCTCGCGCAGCGTCACGAAGTCGCCTGCGCGCTTCGACATCTTCACGGGCTCGCCGCCGCGGAGAAGCTTCACGAGCTGGCAGAGCTTCACGTCGAGCTCCGCCTTCCCGCCGCTGACTGCCTGGACGGCTGCCTGCATCCGCTTCACATAGCCGCCGTGATCGGCGCCCCAGACGTCGATCATCGTCTCGAAGCCGCGCTCGAACTTCGAGCGATGGTAGGCGATGTCGGCGGCGAAGTAGGTGTATGAACCGTCGGACTTGAGCAGCGGCCGGTCGACGTCGTCCCCGAACTCGGTCGCCCGGAACAGCGTCTGCTCGCGATCTTCCCAGTCTTCCGGAAGCTGACCCTTCGGAGGCGGGAGCCGTCCCTCGTAGATCAGGCCACGCGCCCGCAGGTCCGCGATCGTCTCCGCGATCTTGTCGACCTCTCCCATGGTAAGGGAGCGCTCGGAGAAGAAGACCTCGTGCCGGATGTCGAGCGAGGCGAGGTCGTCCCGGATCATCGCCATCATGGCTTCGATCGCGGCAGCCCGGACGACGGGAAGCCATTCGGCCTCGGGCATCTCGCGCAAGGATGCCCCGTGCCGGTCCGCGAGCGTCTGCCCGACGGCGACGAGGTAGTCGCCCGGGTACAGCCCTTCCGGGATGGGCCCGACATCCTCGCCGAGAGCCTCGCGATAGCGGAGGAACGCCGAGCGGGCGAGCACGTCCACCTGGGCGCCGGCATCGTTCACGTAGTACTCGCGCGTGACCTTGTAGCCGGCGAAGGCGAGGAGGTTCGCCAGAGCGTCGCCGAAAACCGCCCCGCGCCCATGGCCGACATGCATCGGGCCCGTCGGGTTGGCGGAAACATATTCGACGTTCACGGCCGTGCCCCTGCCCTGCCCGCTCCGGCCATACCCGGTCGGGTCGAGTACGGCGGCGCGCACGACGTCGTGCAGCACATGCGGCTCGAGGCGGATGTTGATGAAACCCGGGCCCGCGACCGTGGCTTCCCGCACGCGCGGATCGTCGCGCAGGTCCGCCGCGATGAGCTCCGCGAGTTGGCGCGGGTTCGCCTTGGCGGCCTTGGCCACCGCCATCGCGGCGTTGGTGGCGAGATCGCCGTGGCTGGCGTCCCGCGGCGGCTCCACGAGGACTTTGGACGTGTCGATCCCCGCCGGGATCTGCCCGGCCGCCGCAAGACGCTCCAAGGCTTCGCCAACCCGGAGCTCGAAGAGGCCGAAGATGTTCATTGCAGGTCGCTTGTTCCGGCGCGGATCTCGACGCACCGTCGTTAGATAGCCAAAAGTGTCAGGTGTATGCCGCGAATAGCAACCGGCGCCCTCGCTGTCACGTGACGCACCGCACCATCAGGCGATCCGGAGATCCGGAGTCGTCGGGAACAGCCTGCGATGCTCGTGGATCGCATAGCGGTCGGTCATTCCCGCAATGTAGTCCGCCACGCGCCTGGCGAGCTTCGGCTCAGGCGCCCCCGCCAGGTCATGGCACCAGTCTCCCGGCAGGAGCGATGGCTCCCGCATCAGCCGGGAGAAAAGGTCGCGGACGATCGTCTCCGCATCCTGCCGCACGGACATGAGCCGCGGGTGCTTGTAGAGCTTCGGAAACAGAAAGGCCTTGAGAGACCGGTCCGCCTCGACCAGCGGGGCCGAGAACCCGACCATCGGGCGCATGGCCTGGCGGATGGCCTCCGCGCTCGCCGGCGCGAGTTCCTGGATGCGCCTGGCGCTCTCGGCCAGGACGTCCTCGACGAAGCGCGTGATCACGCGCCGGGTGAGTTCGTGGGTACGGCGAGGCGCATCGAGCCCAGGCGCCACGGCATCGACCTCCTGCAGGAGCTCATTGAGGAAGGGCACCGACCGGAGTTCCTCCGCATCGAGTATCCCCGCCCGGAGCCCGTCGTCGATGTCGTGGGCATTGTATGCGATGTCGTCTGCGATCGCGGCCGCCTGCGCCTCGGCGGAGGCGTGGCTGCCTAAACCGAGCGGGTACGCGGCCTCGAATTCGAGGATCGCGAGCGGAACGCCACGCTCCTCGTAGCGGCCCGTCGGCTGGCCGTCCGGCCCGAGCAGGGGGCCGTTGTGCTTCACGAGTCCCTCGAGCGTCTCGAAGGCCAGGTTGAGTCCGTCATAGGCGGCATAGCGCCGCTCGAGGCGGGTCACGATGCGCAAAGCCTGCGCGTTGTGGTCGAAGCCGCCGAAGGGCCCGAGGCAGGCATCGAGGGCATCCTCGCCCGTATGGCCGAACGGGGTGTGGCCGAGATCGTGGGACAGGGCGACTGCTTCGGCCAGATCCTCGTCGAGCCCCAGCGATCGTGCGAGGGCGCGGGCGATCTGGCTGACTTCGAGCGTATGGGTCAGGCGGGTCCGGAAATGGTCGCCCTCGTGGTGGATGAAGACCTGGGTCTTGTGCGTGAGGCGCCGGAACGCCGTCGAATGGATGATGCGGTCGCGGTCGCGCTGGAACTCGGATCGGGTCGGCGACGCCCGTTCCGGGTGGAGCCGCCCACGGCTCTCCCCTGGGTGGCATGAATAGGCTGCGCGCCAGCGCTCGCCGTGAAGCAGCACGGGGTGATCCGGGTTGCGGGGGTTCCTGCGGGCCCTTACCTTGTGCGCAAGACGAACCGCAAGCGCGACGCCATGACTCCACAGGCTTCCGACGAGATCAGACTGACCGAGAGCGCGGCCCGGCGGATTGGAGAGATCCTGGCCGGCGAACCGTCCGGCTCGATGCTCCGCATCAGCGTGAACGGTGGCGGCTGCTCCGGCTTCCAGTATGGCTTCGACATCGACCACAACCCGCAGCCGGACGACGTTATCGTCGAGCGGAACGGCGCCGCCGTCCTGGTGGACGAGACCTCTCTTCAGTTCCTGAAGGGCTCGGTCGTGGATTTCGTGGACGATCTCATCGGCCAGTCGTTCAAGATCGAGAACCCGCAGGCGACATCGTCCTGCGGCTGCGGTACATCCTTCTCCATCTGAGATCCCGGCCAGCACCGTCCGGGCACATTTCCCCGTCGGAGAGCATCATGAGCGGGTCCGGACAGGTCTTCCGGGGCATGCGGCACGGCCTGCTTGCCGGAATCTGCGCGGCTGCGCTCTGGTCTCCGAACGTGAGCGCCGCGAGCGACGGGCTGCGGCTCGCCCAGGCCGGGATGATGTCGTCGCAGCCGAGAAGCGGCCCGGCGGCGCCCCCCATTACGCCGCCTGCCGGCGCCGGCGGCTTGTCCAACCGACCAGCGGCTCCACCTGCCACCCCACCCGTGCCGGGGTTGCGGCCGGATGTCGTTCAGCAAGGTGCGGGACCCTCGATCGTGGCCCCCCGTCCGCCCGCCAGCATCGTGCAACCGCCCGCCGCGGAGTCGGTCGCCCCAACTACGGCAGGCGCTGCACAAGCGGCTCCTTCCGGCCCCTTCGCTGTTGCCCAGACACCGGAAGGTTACAGGGCGTCGAATCTCCGCTTCGTCGCGGGGCCATCGACTTACGTCATCCCGACCGCCGAGATCCGCGGATCGAGCCTTTCACGTGACGAGCTTTCCCGGCTTCTCGACCCGGCATCGCCTGCTTCCTTGGCGGAGCGCGTAACGGGGCTTCGCGCGGATGAGATCGTGATCCCCGAACTCCGCACCGAAACCGGCATCGGGCCCGGGCGCCAAAGCGCCGTCTACCGCGATATCCGCCTGTCCGGTGTCGGCTCGGGCAGGATCACGAAGGCGACAGGCGGGAACGGCAGCTTCGACGGGAGCGCGCCGAACGGTCGGTCGCGCGGCACTTTCGCCCGCATGGAGATGAGCGACATCGATACCGCGCTCATGGTATCTCTGCTGGACAAGGCGCCCCCTGGAGCACCAGCCGAGCTGAAGCTGGTCTACGGCTCGTTCTCGATCGAGAACCTGGCCAGCGAAGGCCCGAAGGGCGCGCGGTCCCGCATTGCCCGGCTTGCGGGGCGAGACTTCCGGGCTCGGCCAACCAAGGACGGATGGCTTGCGACCGCGAGTGCGCTCGGGGGCAATGTCGACCTGGACACGGCGCCTCCGGCGGAGCGCAGTCGTGTTGTGGGCGCGATGGTCGATCTCTTCGAGGCCTTCGAGGTCGGCGCGCTTGAGGCGACGGGGATCGAATTCTCCGATGCCGACAAGAAGGAGACAGCAGGTCGCATCAGCCGCATCGCCTACGCGGGCGGCGGTGGCCCGGGCGAGTTCCGCGTGGAGGGGTTCGAGGCCGGTGGGGAGGATGGCGGCATCCGCATCGCGAATTTCAGCGTAGGGGGCATCTCCCTATCGCCGATGCTGAGCGCCGCGCGCGAGCTCGCCGGCAAGACCGCGGAGCTGACGCCGGCCGAGATCCGTCGCCTCGTCCCCGTGATCGGATCGGTCCGGATGAGCGGGATCGAGGTCAACACGAAGGGCGATGCCCCCAAGGGCGAAGCTCCGATGCGCATCACGCTCGCATCTCTCGATCTCCTCGCCGACAACCTCGTCGACGGGGTTCCGACGGACCTCCGGTTGAGCTTGCGCAACCTCTCCGTTCCCCTCGAGGCTGCCGCGAGGAATGAGACGGCGAGGCCGCTCGCCGCCCTCGGCTACGACAAGATCGACGCTTCGCTGACCGCGAATCTCGGCTGGGACGCGCCCGGCCAGGAACTCGTTATCCGCGAACTTTCCGCAGAAGGCGCCGGAATGGGCCGGCTTCTCGTCCGCGGTGTCGTGGGCAACCTGTCGAAGGACGCGTTCAGTCCGGACGAGGCCCTGGCCGTCGTGGCATGGATGAGCGCCACCGCCCGTTCGCTGGAAGTCATCGTCCAGAATGCCGGGCTTTTCGAGAAGCTCCTCGCCGCTCAGGCGGCGGAGAAGAAGCGGAGCGTCGACGAGTTGCGCCGCGAATACGGAATGATGGCGGCAGTCGCCGTACCGGTCATGCTCGGCAATTCCGCCGCCGCGAAGGCCGTCGGCCAGGCCGTCGCGCGGTTCGTGGCGAAGCCCGGCCGTCTCGTCATCGAGGCCCGAGCCCGCGATGCCGCAGGGCTCGGCGTCGCAGATTTCGCCGCGGCGCCGGATCCGACCGCGCTGCTCGACAAGCTCGATCTCAGCGCGGCGGCTGAATAGCCGCTCAGTCTTCGTCCTGGCGCGGCATCCTGGTCTGCGCCTCGACCACAGCGACGGCCGTCAGGTTCACGATGCCCCGCGCGGTGACAGACGGGGTCAGGATGTGCGCCGGCTTGGCCGGTCCGATGAGAATCGGCCCAACCGGCAGCGCATCGGCCAGCACCCTCACGAGCTGAAGCGAGATGTTGGCCGCATCGAGGTTCGGCATGATCAGGACGTTGGCCTCACCCTTCAGCGTCGAAGTCGGATTCACCCGGTCGCGGATCGGCTGAAGAAGAGCCGTATCGGCGGCCATCTCGCCGTCGACCACCAACCCCATGGCCTGGGCCTGAATCAGGCCGAGGGCCTTCTGCATCTTGCGCGCCGACGCCGTGTCGGCAGACCCGAAATCCGAGTGCGACAGGAGCGCGACACGGGGCTCGATGCCGAAACGGCGCACATGGCTTGCGCAGGCGATCGTCATGTCCGCGAGTTCCTCGGCCGTCGGGTCCGCGGTGACGTGCGTGTCGGCGAGGAAGTAGGCGCCCTTCGATGTGATCAGGAGGCTCATGGCCGCCATCTGTCGGGCGCCGGGCGCGAGCCCGAGGATGTTCGAGATATGGCGCAGGTTCGACTGGAAGCGCCCTTCCAGGCCGCAGATCAGCGCGTCGGCATCCCCGCGGCGAACCGCCACCGCGCCGATGACCGTCGAGTTCGTGCGGACGAGCGTCCTGGCCGCATCCGGCGTGATCCCCTTCCGGCCGGCCGCCTCGAGATAGGTCGAGACGTAGTCGCGGTACCTCGGGTCGTCCTCGGGATTGATGAGATCGAACTCGCGACCGATCTCCATCGAGAGGCCGAAGCGCTTGAGCCGCGTCTCGACCACGGATGGCCGACCGATGAGGATCGGCTTTGCAATCCCCTCCTCCACCACGGCCTGGACGGCGCGCAGGACCCGCTCGTCCTCGCCTTCGGCATAGATGACGCGCTTCGGATGCTCCCGGGCCGCCGTGAAGAGCGGCTTCATGATGAAGCCGGACCGGAAGACGAATCGGCCGAGTGACTCCGCATAGGCCCGGAGGTCCGGCAACGGCTTCCGGGCGACGCCCGTATCCATCGCGGCCTTTGCGACCGCAGGTGCGATGCGCAGGATGAGGCGTGGATCAAACGGGCTCGGGATCAGGCTGTCGGGCCCGAACGGCCGCGCCTCGCCACCATAGGCCTGTGCCACGACATCCGAGGGCGCCTCGCGGGCGAGCGCCGCGATCGCGTTCACGGCCGCCGCCTTCATCGCCTCGTTGATCGTCGAAGCCTCGACATCCAGAGCGCCCCGAAAGATGTAGGGAAAGCAGAGGACGTTATTGACCTGGTTCGGGAAGTCCGACCGCCCAGTGCAGATCAGCGCGTCCGGCCGCGCGCTCCGGGCGAGATCCGGCATGATTTCCGGCGTGGGATTGGCCAGCGCCATGATGAGAGGCGTCGGCGCCATCTGCTGCAGCATCTCGGGCTTGAGCACCCCGCCGGCCGACAAGCCGATGAACACGTCCGCGCCCACGATGACCTCGGAGAGCGTCCGCTCATGAGTGCTCTGGGCATAGGGCGCCTTCCAGCGGTCCATGAGGACATTCCGTCCCTCGTGGACGAGGCCCTCGATATCCGTGACCCAGATGCTCTCGCGCTTCACGCCGAGGGAGACGAGGAGATTCAAGGTGGCGAGCGCCGCGGCACCCGCTCCCGAGGTCACGACCTTGATATCGGCCAGCCGCTTGCCGGCCAGTTCCATCGCATTCACGACGGCCGCCGCGACGATGATCGCCGTGCCATGCTGATCGTCGTGGAAGACAGGTATCCCCATCCGCTCCTTCAGCCGCTCCTCGACATCGAAGCACTCGGGGGCCTTGATGTCCTCGAGGTTGATGCCGCCGAAGGTCGGTTCGAGCGCCGCCACCACATCCACGAGGCGATCGACGTCCTTCTCCGAGACCTCGATGTCGAAGACGTCGATCCCGGCGAATTTCTTGAAGAGGACGGCCTTGCCTTCCATCACGGGCTTGGAGGCGAGCGGGCCGATATCACCCAGCCCGAGGACGGCCGTGCCGTTCGTGACCACGGCGACAAGGTTTTGCCGGGAAGTGAGATTGGCCGCCTCGGTGAAATCGGCGGCGATCGCCTCGCAGGCGGCCGCGACACCGGGCGTGTAGGCAAGGGCTAGATCGCGCTGGTTGCCGAGCGGCTTCGTCGCCTGGATCTCGATTTTTCCGGGACGCGGGTTGCGGTGATAGAAAAGCGCACCCGACCGCAGGTCTTCCGTGACATCCGCCATCAGCCAATTCTCCTTCCGTCGCGAACGCTCGGAAATTTCATCTCCACCTAGCGCCAATTCCGGGGTCTGTTCACCCCTGGCCGAAACCGGCGCCGTGGCACGCCCATGAACCTACGACACCGGCTGCGCAATTGGCGCAATCCCCATAACGCGACCGCCGTGCACCTCGCCCATCTTTCGCGTCGCTATGGCTTCTCGATCGGGTCTCACTCCTACGGCCGCCCGAAGGTGCGGTTCCCGGAGGCGGGCGCGAAGCTCACGATAGGCCGCTTCTGCTCCATAGCCGACAAGGTCGAGATCCTCCTCGGCGGGAATCACCGGATGGACTGGATCAGCACGTTCCCGTTCGCGGCCTTCCCCGAACTCTGGCCGGGAGCGGCTGCCACGGGCGCGGCCTACCAGGCCAGCCGCGGCGACGTCTCCATCGGGTCCGACGTCTGGCTCGGTTCAGGGGCCATGATCCTGTCGGGCGTGACGGTCGGCCATGGGGCAGTGGTCGGAGCCCATGCTGTCGTTGCGCGCGACGTGCCGCCCTACACTGTCGTGGGCGGCAACCCGGCCCGCGTTCTCAGGTCGCGGTTTAGCGATAGCCAAATCGTCCTGCTCCTCGAGACGGCCTGGTGGGATCTTCCCGATTCCGACGTGGCCTCGATCCTGCCGCTCCTCGCCAGCGGGGAGGTCGAAGAACTCGCCGCCGCCGTCACGGCGCTGCGGGCTCGATTGTCCTGAGCGTCCGTCGCCCGAGCGTGCGCGCCTTCAAGGCGAGCGCCGGCGCCTCGACCAGCCGCCACGATGCCCAACCCGCGAGAAGCGCAAGGCCGAGCGATGGCCCGAGCAGCATCCACGCGCCAGCCTCAGGCCAGAGCTGCCGGAAGGCCTGCTGGATGGGCCAACCGTAGAGATAGACGCCGTAGGAGAGGTCCTCCCGCAGGTCGAAGGCAGGACGGGCGAGCACCGGCGAGAAGGCGAGATAGATCACGCCGTATGCCTCGGCCAGGAACAGCAGAGCGTGGTAGGCGGGGGTTGAGGAGAGCACAGCCGCGAGCAGGACGAGCGCGAGCGCTCCCTTCCCGGATAGCGGGATCCGATGCCGCCAGAGAAACAGGGCGGCCCCCGCAGCGAACAGAAAGGGCAGGCGCAACGCGGTCTGGACGCCCTTCGATGCGTCCGGCGAAACCCAATCGAGCATGAGGATGGCAAGGAGCAGGCCGCCGGACAGGAGAGCCGCGGGCCAGCGCGAACGCAGAAGTCCGACGACGCCGGCGGCGAGCACTCCCACGTAGCAGATCACCTCGTATTTGAGGGTCCACACCGTTCCCATCGGCATCCGGAAGGGATTCTCGGCGAAGACCCCGGGCAGCGCCGCGTTGCTCTTGAAGGTCGTCAGCGTGCCCGTGACGAAGCTCCAGAGGCTGGGGCTTGCCAGGTACTCCCCCAGGTCCAGCCGGGTCAGCGCGGCGCCGAGCGCGAGAGACACGATGAGCGTCGCCGCGATCAGTCCCGGGGCGATCCTCAGCGCACGGGCAATGACATAGTCGCGCCAGCCGCGCCCGCAAAAGCTCATCGTGACCAGGAAGCCGGAGATGACGAAGAAGCCGTTCACGGCATGCTCGCCGAGCGTGAAGTCCGTGAGCCGCGTCAGGGGCTCGTCCTCGATCCGGCCTGAGACGACGCTGAACCCGTGGCTGACTACGACCGCCAGCGCCAAGCCGAGTCGCAATCCGGAAAAGCCGTTCGCCGGGGCGTCGAGTGCCGCACCAATCGTCGGCCCGGCCCCGCGCCACCCCATCACCGCGTCTCCGACAGGCCTTGGCGCGCCAGGGCAGTGCGGCCCCTGAGAAAGGCCAGGGCTCCAGCGGCCGATCCAGCATACCGCTCGACGAGCGAGCGCCGGAGCGTCAGGCAGGCGAGCAAAGCTTTGGCGCCGTTCACCAGAACCATCTGGGCCGCTCCGGTAGGGAGACCGTATTTCCGTGACACATAGGCACGCGACCAAGCGAGGTGCCAGCGCGCCGTGAAGACACGGCCAGGTCTTCTTTCGCTAGAGCCGCCCCGGAGGTGGCGTGCGACCCCGGAATGGACATGGACGAGTGCGTAGCCGGCATCTGCAACGCGGCGGCAGAGGTCGTCATCCTCGTAGAAGAGGAAGATGCGCTCGTCGAAGCCCCCAAGTCGAAGAAAGAGCTCGCGCCTGATCATGAAGCAGGCGCCGGACAGGAACGGGGCGCAGCAATCGCCCTCCGGCAGGGAGAGCCGCCCGCCCGGATTGGGCAAGTAGGGCGCAATCAGAGAGCGCGCCTGGAAGAAGAATCGGCCATCCGGCTCTACGATCCGCGGCGCGAGAATCCCGGCATCCGGGTACCGCTTCGCCGCGTCCAGCAGCCGGTCCACCGTGCCGGGGTCGAGAGCGACATCCGGATTGACGATCAGGAGCCAAGGCGAGCTGGCGGCCGTGGCGCCCCGATTGTTGGCGCGGCCGTATCCCTCGTTCACCGGATTCCTAATGACCCGGGCGCCACTTTGCCGGGCGAGCTCGGCCGAGCCATCGGAGCTCGCATTGTCGACCACGATGGCGGGGAGCCGGTTCTCATCCAGCGCCTCGATGCAGACGCCGAGGACCTTCGCCGAATCGAAGGTAACCACGATCGCGACGACGTCGTCCTCGGATGATCGCGGCTGCAACACGTTCGGTCCCCATCGAAGCAGCGCTTCATCACCTCCGGACCCTCGAGGCCGGAAACGGAGCCCCCGCTTAGACGAAGAAATCGCCTCAGGTAATCTCGTGCCTTCCACGCAGTCGTTGCGACTCTTGTTTTCTCCGACCCGGACGAGTTTTGCCCCGCCCCTTTCCCCATGCTCGCCGCCAACTACCTGCTTGGCCGCCCTCCGGGTCAGCGCCAGCCCGGTGCGTTCGCTGGCTCCTCACTGCGGTGTTGCTCGGGCTGATCGTGGGCTGCTCCCTCGCGGTGGATGCGGACCAGACGCGAATCTGCAGGATGTCGCTGCCGGCCCTCGAGGCGAGCGGAGCGCGGGTCCTGGTGCGCCAGGTGCTGCACGGGCGCGAGCCGAACACGGTCAGGATCAACTACCACGCGATCCGCCCTGGTGGAGGCCCCGCCCTCTCCCGCTTCGCCGTCTGCCGCTTCGGCCAGGGCCTCTCTGTCGGCAAGGCCGAGCTCGTCGGGATCACTACGGACCGCGGCACGATCTCACCCGCGGCGATCTACCTTCTCCGGCGGTATTACCTGGATACCCCTGACGCTCTGGAGGGCGACCCCGGCCCGGGAGAAGCCGCGGTCGCTCTCCCGGAGATCAACCACGGACTCGCCTACGCGGCCGAGCAGGTGCTCGTCGCCCTGCCTCGCGTCGCGATCTACGGGCTCCTCGCTGCCGCCTACGCGCTCGTTCTCGGCCTCGTCGGCCGCATCAATCTCGCCTTCGGCGAGCTTGCCGCAGTCGGAGCCGCGGCGATGGGGCTGGTGGTCGCAGCCCTGTCCATCGCGGGATCGGGCTCCATTCTACCCGGCCTCGCCATCGGCCTCGCCGTCGCCAGCATAACGGCCGCGCTGTATGGCGCGGTCGCCGGTCATGTCGCCTTCGTCATCATCCCGGCAAGGCGGAGCCAGGCGAGTCTCATCGCCACAATCGGCCTCTCGCTCGCTCTCATGGAATATCTGCGCCTGGCAGGAGGCGCCACGCCGAATTGGATCCCACCGGTCGGTGCTGAGCCGTGGCTCCTCGCACGTGCAGGAAACTTCGTCGTGACGATCACGCCGATCTCGGTCCTGACGACCTTCGTAGGCCTAGCAGCGGCCGTCGGCCTCCTGGCGATCTTGCGCTTTTCCCGCTTCGGGCAGGAGTGGCGCTCGGCATCGGACGACCCCGGCGCGGCGGCCCTCTTCGGCGTGAACAACCTGCGGCTCGCCCTCGCCACTTTCGCGATCTCCGGCGCGCTGGCCGGACTCGCGGGGGCCCTCGTGGCGATCCAGTACGGAGCACTCGGCTTCGCGGACGGCTTCCAGCTCGGGCTGAAGGCGCTCGCAGCGGCGATCCTGGGCGGGATCGGCTCCGTTCCGGGAGGACTGGTCGGGGGGCTGGCGATCGGCCTATTCGAGACGCTATGGTCTGCGTACCTGCCCATCGAGGGACGTGACCTCGCGGTGTATCTCCTGCTCATCCTGCTCATCACCTTGAGACCGGAGGGGCTGTTCGGCGCGACCCTGCCGCAGAAGGCTTCCCCTTGAGCCGGAACGAAGCCGCGATCGGCTTCGACGACGTCAGGCGCGCGGCCGCCGTGATCGCCGGACAGGTCATCGCGACGCCGCTCATCCCCTCCCCGCGCCTGTCCGACCTGACGGGCGCGAGCGTTTTCGTGAAGCACGAGAACATGCAGGCGACCGGCGCCTTCAAGGAGCGCGGCGCCTTGAACCGCCTGCTCGCGCTCTCGTCGGACGAGCGGGCGCGAGGCGTCGTCGCCATGTCCGCCGGCAATCATGCCCAGGCGCTCGCCTATCATGCGGGGCGGCTGAGCATCCCGGCCACCATCGTGATGCCTGTCGGCACCCCGCTCGTGAAGGCGGAGAATACGCGGGGCCACGGTGCCGAGGTGATCCTGGAGGGTGCGAACCTGTCCGAATCCGAGGACGTGGCCCGGCGTCTCTCGAGGGAGCGGGGCCTGACCCTGGTCCATCCTTATGACGATCCTCTCGTCATGGCCGGGCAGGGAACGATCGCGCTCGAGATGCTGGCAGCCTGCCCGGACCTCGACGACATCGTGGTGCCGATCGGCGGCGGCGGGCTCGTCTCCGGCATCGCGGTCGCCGCGAAAGCGACCCGCCCGGATATCCGCATCGTCGGCGTCGAGGCCGCGCTCTATCCCTCCTGCGTCAACGCTCTTCGCGGGGAGGACGCCCCTATCGGTGGCGCAACGCTGGCGGAAGGCATCGCGGTGAAGAACGTCGGCCGCCTGACCCTCCCCATCATCCGCGAGTTCGTCTCCGAGATCGTGCTCGTCGACGAACCCACCATCGAGCGCGCCGTGAATGCCTATGCCACCTTGTGCCGGACGATGGCCGAAGGGGCCGGTGCTGCGGGCCTGGCGGCGATGCTGTCTCGCCCTGACCTGTTCCAGGGGCGGCGGGTTGGCCTCGTGCTGTGCGGCGGGAACATCGACGCCCGGCTCCTCGCCTCTGTGATGGTGCGGCAACTCGAGCGCGAGGACCGGATTGCCTCCTTCCGGATCACCTCGCCGGACAGGCCGGGCCTCCTGGGGGAGATCGCCTCCCGGCTTGGTCAGCTCGGCGCGAACATCCTGGAGGTGTCGCACGGGCGCCTCTTCCTCGACGTGCCTGCGAAGGGCGTGTCGGTGGACCTCACGATCGAGACGCGCAGCCGGGAGCACACGGCGGCGATCCTCGAGGCGCTTGCGAGCGAACAGCTCAACCCTCGCCGGATCGGACCGGCCGGGCTGTCCGAAACCAACTTCTGAATGGGTACTCGATGAAGGACATCCTGTCGCTCGACGTCATGGCCCTGGTTTCCGCCTATCGCGAGCGGAAGCTCTCGCCCCGCGAGGCAATCGGGGCGGTCCTCGACGCGATCGACCGGGTGAACCCGGCCGTTAACGCCTTCTGCGTGGTCGACCGCGATGCCGCGCTCCAGGCCGCCACCGCCTCGGAGAAGCGCTGGGCCGCGGGCAATCCATCAGGACCGCTCGATGGCGTCGCCTTCACGGTCAAGGACAACATCGTCTGGACGGGCCATCCGACCCGCCGGGGCTCGAAGACAACCAGCGAGGCGCCCTCTCTGGAGAATGCGCCGTCGGTCGATCGTCTGCTCGAGGCCGGCGCGATCCCGGTCGGCAAGACCACACTTCCCGAATTTGGCTGGAAGGGTCTTGGGGACTCGCCATTGTACGGGCTGATCCGAAACCCCTGGGACACACGGATGACCACGGGTGGCTCGTCGGCAGGCGCGGGAGCGGCAGCCGCGCTAGGGCTCGGGCGACTTCATATCGGGACGGATGGCGCTGGCTCGATCCGAATCCCGGCCTCCTTATGCGGGATCTACGGCATCAAGCCGAGCTTCGGCCGCGTGCCGGCTCATCCGCCTTCTCCATTCGCCATCGTGTCGCATGTCGGCCCGATGACGCGCTCGGTCTCCGATGCCGCGATCATGCTCGGCACCATCGCGGCTCCCGATCCACGCGACATGACCGCGCTCGTCCCGCCCCCGCAGGACTATCTCGCCGGCCTGGAGCTCGGCGTTCGAGGCTTGAGGATCGCCTGGAGCCCCCGGCTCGGCTACGTCGAGACGCTCGATCCCGAGGTGGAGGAACTCACCGCAAAGGCCGCCCGCGTGTTCGAGGAATTTGGCGCAACGGTGGAGGAGCTGGATCCTGGCCTCGTTGACGCGATCGAAACGCTGGAAACCCTCTGGTACGTCGGGGCCTGGTCCGTCCTGCGCGGCATACCGGAAGCGCGCTGGAAGGACGTCGATCCCGGCTTCGTCGCTGTTGCCGAGCGCGGCCGCAGGATCCTCGGGGCCGACTTCGTCGCGGCGGCGAACGCCCGCGGGACGCTCTACCTCGCCATGGAGCGCTTCCACGAGCAATACGACCTGCTGCTCACCCCGACCCTTGCGACGGCCTCGTTCGAGGTCGGCAACAATACGCCGCCGGACGGACGCTTCGGCCAGAACTGGATCGATTGGGCGCCCTACAGCTTCCCATTCAACCTGACGCTCCAACCCGCGGCGACCGTGCCGTGCGGCTTCACCCGGGCCGGGCTACCGGTGGGCTTGCAGATCGTCGGTGCGATCCAGCGGGACGGGCAGGTGCTGCGGGCCTCACGGGCCTTCGAGACGGCCCGGCCGTGGCCGAGCCTCGACGACCCGCGGATCAAACACTGATCAGCGGCGGGCCTCCTCGAACGCGCCGAGGAACGCCACGAGGTTGCGCGGGAGCGCGTCGCACAGATAGCCTCCCTCCTGGACGAGGAGCGTCGTCGGATGCGCGGCGGCGATCATCCGCGCGGCCGCCGCGAACCCCTCGGTCGACACCTTGAACGCTCCGATCGGGTCATGCTCGGAGGCGTCGAAGCCGAGCGCAACGACGACAGCTGCAGGAGAGAAGGCGGCCACCCTGCGCAAGCCTTCCCCGATGGCCTCCAGCCACACGCCATCACGCGAGCCCTCCGCCAGCGGCAGGTTCAGGTTGGCGCCCTGCCCGGCGCCCTCCCCCGTCTCGTTGGCGTAGCCCGCGTAGAACGGAAAGTAGTTCGTTGGGTCGGCGTGGATCGATACCGTCAGGACATCGCCCCGCCCGTAGAAAATTCCCTGCGTGCCGTTGCCGTGATGGACGTCGATGTCGAGGATCGCGACGGGCCCGCCCGTCTTGGCGCGAAGGCGTTCGGCCGCGATGGCCGTGCTGTTCAGGAAGCAGAACCCGCCCGCCGAGTCCGCATAGGCGTGATGGCCCGGCGGCCGGCACAGCGCATAGGCGTGGCCGTGCTCCAGGGCGACATCCGCAGCCGAGACCGCCGCCTGCGCGCTGCCGTTGATGGCCTCCCAGGTTCCGGCCCTGATCGGGGTGGAGGTGTCGGCCATGTGATAGCCGAGCAACCCGAGCAAGCCCGCCGGGCGGGCATGCATCTGCGGCCTTGCGAAGTGCCCGGTGAGGATCTCCTCGCCGACCCCGGGAAGCTCGTCCTTGCGGCCCCAGGCCGTCCGGAGCAGGTCGAGATAGCTGTCCGTGTGGACGGCGCGGAGAGGCTGGAGGCCGTGGTCGACAGTATCGATCAGGCGGTGGCCGGCACCTTCAACCGCCCGCCGCAGGATCCAGTAGCGCTCCGCCTGCTCGGGGTGGCTGATCGTCTGACCGCGACGGAAGTAGCCGGAGGGATCGTGGAGCGAGACGGCCGGCGAATGGATCACAATCATGTTTTGCCAATACGAGTTGCGGCGCGAGAGGTACGCATGTCACGAATCTCCGAGCTGCGGCAGTCGGAAAGCGGAATAGCCACCCTCCGCCAGCCGTCATGCATGCGGTCGAAACAGGAACGTCAGCCGGCGACCGGCGACAATGGAGGGCGGGAGATGTTGAACAGGCGCATGGTAATCGGTTCTGCCTCGATCGCGGCAGCCGGGCTGGGTCTCGGCTCGGCCGCGGCTCAAACCGCAGTCCCGACTCCGGCGGCGGCCGTGGGTCCCGCAGCGGGGCAGGCACCCGGCTACTATCGTTACAAGGTCGCCGATATCGAGATTACCGCGATCAATGACGGCTTCGCCATGCGGCCGCTGGAGGGCTTTGTCCGGAACGCGGAGCTCGCAGACGTCAAGAAGGCGATGGCGGAGGCTTTCCTCCCGGAGAACGCCCTCCCTATCACGTTCACGACCCTCGTCGTGAAGACCGGCGGCAAGACCGTGCTGATCGATACTGGGAACGGCGATTCCGGTGCGCCGACCTCCGGCCGCTGGATGGCCAACTTCCGAGCAGCCGGCTTCGACCCCGCCCAGGTCGACACCGTCCTGATCAGCCATTTCCACGGGGACCACATCAACGGCCTGCGCCTGAAGGACGGAAACGCCGTGTTTCCGAAGGCCGAAATCATGGTGCCCGAGACGGAGTGGGCCTTCTGGATGGATGACGCGAAGATGAACTCCGCGCCGGAGGGGCTGAAGGGCGGCTTCCAGAACGTCCGGCGCGTCTTCGGCCAGGTAGCGAAGGACGTGAAGCAGTTCCAGCCGGAGAAGGAACTCGTCTCCGGGATCAGCGCCGTCGCCGCCCCCGGCCATACGCCCGGCCACGTGGCGTTCCGGATCGCCTCCGGGGGCAAGCAGTTCCTGATGGTCTCGGACATCACGAACCACCCCGCGCTGTTCGTCCGCAACCCGGCCTGGGCGGCAGTCTTCGACATGGACGCGGAGAAGGCGCGCGAGACCCGCGTGAAGATGCTCGACATGGTCGCTGCCGACCGTACTCAGGTCGCCTTCTACCATGCGCCCTTCCCTGCCACGGGGCACATCCTCAAGGACGGCAGCAGCTTCCGCTTCGTGCCTATCCAGTGGACGCCTGCCATCTGAGTGCCCACCTGCGCGGGCCCTCGTTGCCCGCGCAGGCTTCTACCTCCCTGGTTCCAAGCGGCGCTGGGCTCGTATAAAGGCAGCCGCTCCGCTGCATCGCAGCGCCGGGCTTGAGCCCTCCTGACCAGAGCGGGACCGATGATGGGCCGGGAGATGACGATCGCCTTCGTGGCGAGCCCGACGCCTGATGCCCAGGCCGCCTCCAGGGAGATGGCGTCCCGCTACCCTCACGTGTCGCCCGAACAGGCCGACGTCATCGTCGCGCTCGGGGGCGATGGCTTGATGCTGCAGAGCCTCCACCGCTTCATGGGACAGGCGAAGCCCGTCTACGGCATGAACAAGGGCTCGGTCGGCTTCCTGATGAACGAGTTCAAGCCGGACGGACTGATGGAGCGGCTGAGCGCGGCCCAGCGCAGCGTCGTCCACCCCCTCCTGATGGATGCGCGCGACATCGAGGGTAAGAGTCACAAGGCCTACGCGATCAACGAGGTCTCGATGCTTCGCCAGACGCACCAGGCCGCCAAGCTGAGAGTCGAGGTCGACGGGAAGATCCGGCTTCAGGAGCTCGTGGCAGACGGGCTTCTGGTAGCGACCCCGTTCGGCTCCACGGCCTACAACCTGTCGGTGAACGGCCCGATCCTGCCGCTGAACGCGCCCCTGCTCGCCCTGACCCCGATCTCGGCATTTCGCCCCCGGCGGTGGCGCGGCGCCCTGCTTCCCGATCGGGCCAGGATCACCATCACGGTGATCGACCCGGAGTTGCGTCCCGTGAGCGCCGTCGCCGATCACACCGAGTTCAGGAAGGTCGCCTGCGTCAGCGCCTCGATGGATACGAGCATCGAGCTCGTGATGCTCCACGACCCTGGGCACGGGCTCGAGGAGCGTATCCTCGTCGAGCAGTTCGGCTACTAGGCCGCCAGGGCCGATCGGGATTCCGGCCCCTCGAGCAGCATTTCGGGCGCATGGCGCATGACGATGTCGAGCGCGGCATCGTCCGCGAGATCGCTAGCGATCCGGCGTGCCTCCTCGCGGGCCGCCTCCACCTCGAAGCGGCGCAGAAGCGCAACCAGCCGGCCGGCCTGATCGGGCGGCAGATTCCCGCAGGCTGCGAGCGCCCGCTCGATCACCGTGCGCGATAGCCTTGCGCCCCTCGGCTGTCCTGAGGCTTGCCCTTCCCGCCAGGCCTGCAGCGCCGCCTCGAAGGCAGGACGGAGCGTCGGCGGCAGGCCTGCCTTCGCAAACATCGCCCGAAAACCCTGCCCGCCGGCTTCCCGGCAAAACGCCTCGACGCGCTTCGGCGAAAGCTCGGTCAGCTCGCAGAACGCGGCCTCCACGAAGCCGATCTCCCCCGAGAGAATCGCCCTGAGGACCAGCGCGGGCGTCAGCTGATCGGAGTTGCGCAGGTGAGCCACGAGCCGGCCGACATCCTCCCGCTCCGAGCGGGCCGACAGCGCCACGGTCGTGCTCTCCCGGGCCTCCCGCGCGATCCGTCCGGACCGCTCCGGGCTGAGCCAGCCGCACCCGACCACGAAGCTCTCGAGCGAACGGGCGAGTTCCGCCGCGATCGCCTGCGCGACATCCACCGGCAGGTCTGGCCGGCCGAGTAACGCCTCACGCAGCGGGGCATGGTCCCCGTGGCGCTCCAGGATCCGGCACAGGGTCGAATGGGCGATCTCGGCGCCGGGATTGGCCGCGAGCCTGACCAGGGGCGCCGGGCGCCCGATCTCGCCGAGCGCGGCGGATACCGAGACGGAGACCGTCAGGCGGCTAGCGATCGCGCATTGCATCCCTTCGTCGCCGACGGCCGCGGCATCGACGAGGTCGGCGTCGATGAGAACCGGAGAGCGCGCGAGAACCAGCTGCGCGACCTCTGCCACATCGCTCGACAGCGCCAGGATGATGTGGCGCGGGGCCTCATGCGCCGCGGCCAGGCTCTCCGCCATGGCGCGCCGGACGATCGGCGCGGGATCGTCGAGCATCGCGGTGAGCGCCGTCTCCGCCTCCCACCGGTCGGACTCCGACAGGTCCGAATAGAGGAACGCCTTCGCAAGGGCGGCTGTCGCCTCCGCCCGATGCCCGGGCGATGCGCTACGCGCCCAGAGAAGGAAGCGGCGAACGATCATGGAGGATGGCCTGGGGTGACAGGGCACTCGGGTTCCGCGGGGCTGCCGGGTTGGCGGTCGCCTTGGGACGCGGCGGCGGAAGAGGGACATTGGCCGGGCCGACCGCAGCTTCGGCCGGCGCGGGCGATACAGCGGCCGGGACGGGCTCCGCCTCGATCGCGGCGCTCTGCATTCCGTTCGCTTTCGGAAAGAAGGCGACGGTCGGCGCCGCCTGGCTGGCCTGGGCTCGGTTCACCTGCCACAGCTTCGCGACGGCATCGGAGACTGGCCCGGTCCTCGCATCGGTCCGGAAGAGGCCAAGCAGCGGCGGCCCGTCGCCGGTGCGTGTGAGGGCCGGGCGCCCTGTCGCCGTGACGGTACGCGGCGCTCCCGCGGCCATGGTAGGCGGGCCGGCGGGCGCCGCGGCGCCGAGCATCGCATATAGCTCGCCCGCGCCGCGCGGCTTGCCCGCCCTGTCGAAAAAGATGGCCCGGTTCGCGGCAGCGGCTTCCGGCATGTCCTGCGCGAGCGGCCGCGATGGCTCGCTGCGGGCAGCCCGGATCAGGTCGCGTGCGCCACGCGCGCCGAGGAGATGAGCCATGTAGAGCTCGCCGCCCGTTGGCTCGCGGCCGGTCGCCGCCGTGAGGGCTTCCCGGTTCTGCTGCGTCAGTGCCCCGGCCATCATGGAGGCCAGTCGGGGGTCTTCCCGCAGCTTCAGGATGTTTTCGCGCATCGCGCCGTCAGGGACGGCGTAGCCGCCGTCGCCTCGCGACGTGATCGCCGAAGCCAAGTCCGACAGGCCGAGCTTTCCGCCCTCGCTCTTCATCAGGCCGAGCCAAGTCTGCTCGATGAACTGGAAAAGGCCGGTAGCCGAAGAGGTCGGCGCCTTCGCGCCCGGATCGAGCGCCGATTCGCGCTGGGCGGTGCTCAAGAGATACTCGAAGCTCGTACCCGTCTGCTCCGCACCCTGACGAATCGCCTCAACGACGGGCGTCGGCGCGGGAGCGCTCGCGCGGGGCTCGGCGGGCGTCGTGAAGAGGAACATCGAACGGGAACGAGGCCTCGAGGAGGAGGCGCGCAGGTTGCCGCGCTTATGGTAAACGAAGCCTCAACCGCGGCGCGTGGTCAGGCCGGGACTGGCGCAATCGCCTGTCCGCGCTATCCCTATCCAATGCGCGCCGTACTGCTGGTCCACCCGACGAGCCTCGACACCATCGACGAGGTGGTACGCTGTCAGCCCGACGCCTTCCTGCTGGACGTCGCCGGTTGCGAGCCGAAGGTCCTGCTCACCCTTGTCGGCGCGATCCGAACGCGGGAGCGTCCGGTCCTGCTCCGGATCCGTCCTTTGGCAGATGGCGGCGCAGGCGATCTGAGCTGCGCGATGCAGGCGCGCCCCGATGCCGTGTGGCTGCGGGATACGGCCGGACCGGCCCAGGTCGAGCAACTCGCATCGCGTGTTGCGGTGGCGGAAGCCGAACTCGACTTACCCGACCGGGGAACGCGCATCGTCGCCTCCATCGAGAGCGCGCGGGGCGCCCTGGCGCTGGCGCGGCTCGCAGAGGTCGGGCAGCGCCTCGCGGCCATAGCCTTGGATGCGCAGGCGCTCGCAGCGGACCTCCGATGCCGCCCAGAGGAGCCGGGGCTCCTTCCAGCTCCGGTCCGCGCCACCCAGGCCCAGGCCGTCATCGTCGCCGCGGCATCGAACGTGCCTGCAATCGACGCGACCCAGACCCCATCGCCTCCAGAAGAATTCGCTGCAGAAGCGGCCGGCGCTGTCGCGAATGGCTTCTCCGGGAAGCTGGCCCTCGACCCTGCTCAGGTCGCAGCCCTGAGGCGCTCCGATCCTCAGCCGCCCTTCGGGCGCTGGATGGAGAACTTCGTTTCGGGGGTCGCGACGAAATAGTCCATGTAGCCCCCCCGCATGATGGGCCGCATGGCAGCATTGTCCACGAGACCGTCCTTGATGAAGCGATCGTCGATATGGACGCCGACCACCTGGCCCAGAACGAGGAACTGGTCCATCTGCCGTCCATCCCGATCTTGCAGCTGGATCGTCTGAAGCCACTGGCATTCGAGGGCGGCCGGCGCTTCCGCCACGCGGGGTGGCTTGACCAGCCGCGACGGAGCGGTCGTGAGACCGGAAAAGCCAAACTCGCTTTCACCCCGCGGAAGCGGGGCCGAGGTGAGGTTCATGGCCTCGCGTGTGTCGTAGGTGGCGAGGTTGCAGACGAACTCCTTCGTCTCGTCCACGAACGCAACCGCGTCCTTGTAGCCGGAGGATGAGAACGCGACGATGAACGGGTTCTCGCCCACCAGATTGAAGAAGGAGTAGGGCGAAAGGTTCACCTCGCCCTTTCCGTTCAGCGCCGAGATCCAGCCGATCGGGCGAGGGCCGACCAGCGCCTTCATCGGGCTATGCTTGAGGCCGTGATCGTTCTTGGTAGCGTCGTAGAACATGGGATGCCTCAGAGTCGCGTCACAATGTCGGAGAGGTTCGGGCGCTGGCGATCTGGCGGGGTCTCCTCCGCCCGACCGATATGGATGAAGCCGGCAAGCTCCTCGTTCGGAGCAAGGCCGAGCGCACCAAGCACGCGCCGGTCGAAGCCGTACCACTCCGTAAGCCACGAGGTGGCGTAGCCCATCAGGTTCGCCGCAACGACCAGGTTCATGCAGACCGCCCCAGCCGAGAGCACCTGCTCCCACTCGGGGATCTTCACGTGAGGACGGGCGGTCGACACGACGGCCACGACGAGCGGGGCCCGGGCGAGCCGCTTGCGCTCGGTCGCGACCCGCTGCTCGTCCGCATTCGGCTCATCGGCCTGGAAGGCGGCCGCGATCGTCTCGCCGATCCGGTCGCGGGCCTCGCCTTCGATCACGATGAAGCGCCAGGGCGCGAGCTTGCCATGGTCAGGGACGCGGGATGCGACCGTTAGAAGCTGCTCGAGTTCGGCAGCGGTCGGGCCGGGCCCTGTCATGAGGTGCGGCGGGACCGAGCGTCGCCGCGCCAGGAATGCCAGTTTGTCGTTCATTTTACCTTCAGCCGAGGAGGAGCAGAGAAGAAGGGGCTCGCGGGACAGAACCGTCAGGTCGGCCGCGAGTGGGCCGGCAACAGATCTCCGCCATTTCCCTGCCACTTGTCGCCGGTAGAGATCAAACCGGACAGACAGGAGCCCGGAGCCGGCGGATCAAGCGACGGCATCTCGGGGGATGGTCAGTGTCGAACGTGTCTCCGCTGGCGTCGAAATGGCGTCAAGCCCTTGCTGGACGAGGCCTGAGGGCCCGGCCGGCCAGGCCCCTCCCCTCCAGGTCACATCACGTCAATGCGCGCTGACTATCTTGGACCGTCCGGCGGCGGCTCCGCGCGATTTGCGACCGATGCCGACATCTCCTTCGGGGTCGAGCCGCGCGTTGCTGCCCCAAACCGGCCCTGGACGCGGCGGCAATGGGTGTTGGCCGTCATCGCAGTCGTGGTCTTCTGGGCCTGCGCCGCGCTCGCCTGGCCGCTGACCGGAAGCGTCGTTCCCTGGGATTCGAAGAACCACTTCTATCC
>JAFAEL010000266.1 GCA_023423995.1 Pseudomonadota bacterium
GACCTTCAGGCGGTCGTGGAAGAAGGCGAGGAGGTCGGCCGACCACTCGCCCGTCATCACACGCCCAAGCGGCAACCGCAGCCCGTTCTCCAGCATCAGCCGGATCACACCCAAGGCCGCACGGCGCAGGGCATACGGATCCTTTGATCCTGTCGGCTTCTCGTCGATGGCCCAGAACCCGACCAGCGTGTCGAGCTTGTCGGCGAGCGCCACCGCGACCGAGACCGGGTCGGTCGGGACGCGGTCCGAGGGGCCGAGGGGCTTGTAATGCTCCTCGATGGCGGCCGCGACGGAGGCATGCTCGCCCTGAGCGGTCGCGTAGTAGCGGCCCATCAGGCCCTGCAGCTCCGGAAACTCGCCCACCATCTCGGTGACGAGATCGGCCTTGGCGAGGCGCGCGGCGCGCTCGGCGAGGTCCGGGTCGGCGCCCGTGACCGGCGCGAGTTCGCGAGCGAGCGCCGCGATGCGCTCCACGCGCTCGAACTGCGTGCCGAGCTTCTCGTGGAAGACGATGTTCTTCAGCTTGCCCAGTCGGTCCCCGAGCGGGGTCTTGCGGTCCGTGTCCCAGAAGAACTTCGCATCCGACAGCCGGGCGCGCACGACGCGCTCGTTGCCGGCCACGATCGCCGCCCCGCCATCCCGCGCCTCGATGTTCGAGACCAGGATGAAGCGGTTGGCGAGAGCGCCCTCCCCGCGCCGCAGCACGAAGCATTTCTGGTTCGCCCGGATGGTGGCGCGGATCACCTCGGGCGGGATGTCGAGGAAGCTCTCGTCGAAGCTCCCCATGAGCACGACCGGCCACTCGACGAGGCCGGCCACCTCGTCCAGGAGGCCTTCGTCCTCGATCACCTCGAGCCCCTGCGCGAAGGCGAGGTCGCGCGCGTCGTGCAGGATCACGTCGCGCCGGCGGGCCGCATCGAGGATCACCCGCGCGCGGGCGAGGCCCTCGACATATTCGTCGAAGCGGCGGGCCCGGAACTCGGCCGGCGCCAGGAAGCGGTGGCCGCGCGTCACGTCGCCGGAGGAGATGCCGCCGACCGTGAAGGGCACGATCTCGGGCGTCTCGGTCTCCGCGCCGAAGCAGCACAGGATCGATTGCAGCGGCCGCACCCAGCGCAGCGAGCCCGGTTCGGCCGAGGCCGCGCCCCAGCGCATCGATTTCGGCCACGGGAAGCCGCGGATGATCTCGGGCAGGATCTCAGCCAGCACCTCGGCGGTCGGCCGGCCCGGGCGCTCGATCAGGGCGACGTAGAAATCGCCCTTCTTCGGGTCCGACTGGACGGTCAGCTCCTCCCTGGAGGCGAGGCCCGCGCTCTTCAGGAAGCCGGCCAGCGCGGCGTCCGGGGCGCCGACGCGTGGACCCTTCCGCTCCTCGCGCACGTCCTTGCCCTTGGCCGGGAGGCCCACGATGTGCAGGGCGAGGCGCCGCGGCGTCGCGAAGGCGACGGCGCCCTCGTAGAGGAAGCCGCGCTCGACCAGCGCATCGGTGACGAGCTTCTTCAGGTCCTCCGCGGCCCGCGCCTGCATGCGCGCTGGGATCTCTTCCGAGAGGAGTTCGAGCAAAAGGTCGGGCATGTCAGGCAGCCGTGATCTCGGCCACGGTCGCGATGCAGGCGAAGCGGTCGCCGAGTGCGGCGAGCTCGGCCCGGTGCAGGGCCTCGGCTGAGATCTCCCCGCCCTGCCCGTCCGGAAGCGCGCGCGTCGCCGCCGCGTCGGCCGCGATCGTGACCGGGAAGCCGAGATCGAGCGCGGCCCGCGCCGTCGAGGACACGCACATATGCGTCATGAAGCCTGCAAGGATGAGATTGGGGCGGCCGGTCGCGCGCAGCTGCGCCTCGAGCTCGGTCTTGGCGAAGCTGTTCGGCAGCGGCTTCTCGATGACCGGCTCGCCCTCGAGCGGCCTTGCCTGGTCGACGATCTGCCCGCCGGCCCCGTCGCGGTCGAAGAGGCTGCCCGGCCGGCCCTTGTGGGCGATGTGGATCACCGGGGTCCCGGCGGCGCGCGCCTTCCCGAGCAGAAGCGCCAGTCGCTCGAGCGCCGGCTCGATCCCGCCGAGCGGCAGCGCGCCGTCGAGGTATTCGCGCTGGGCGTCGATGACGACGAGCGCCGCGCTCGACAGGGGAGCGGGCCGCGGTTGCGCGCCCGCCATTTCCAACAGCGTCTTTGCCATGTGCTTGCGATCCCGGGTCACGATCGGCGGTCCCGGCCGGCTCCACCTCGCGACAGAGGCGGTGTTAGCCTCTCCCGGCCGATATCTCCACCTCGCGAACGAGGTCGTACTGCCCATCGTCGGAGACGTCGCAGCGCAGCCGGATGATGGCCCGGCGGGAACCGTGGGCGAGGTCGAGGAGGCGGAAGAAGCGCTCGCCGGACAGGAAGATGTCGAAGCGATGCTCGCCCGCGCTGGAGACGCCGAAATAATCGTCCTCGACGCGGTCGAAGCGCTCGGGCCAGGAGCGCGCCCGCATCTTCAGCTGGGCGGTCGTCGAACCCCAGATGGTGAGGTCGACATCACCGATATTCTCGCCCGTCTCGGCCGTCGCGCCGACACCGGTCAGCTTCGCGACGCCCGTGTCGTTGTTCGCCGTCAGGACGAGGTCGTAGGCGACCCGCGTGATGGCGATGTGGATGCTGCGCGAGGTGCCGGGCTTCATGCTGCGAGCCTTCCGCCGTCCGTCGCGAGCCACGCCGCGCCACAGGCCTTGGCGAGCTCGCGGACCCGCAAGATGTAGCTCTGCCGTTCCGTCACGGAGATGACCCCGCGCGCATCCAGCAGATTGAAGATGTGGGATGCCTTGATGCACTGGTCGTAGGCCGGCAGCGCCATGGCGTGCTGCGTCCGCTCGCCGTCCCAGCCGGCCTCGAGGTATTCGCGGCAGGCCTTCTCGGCATCGCGGAAGTGCCGGAACAGCATCTCCGTGTCTGCGACCTCGAAATTGTGCTTCGAATATTCCCGCTCGGCCTGCAGGAAGACGTCGCCGTAGGTGACCTTCTCGTCGCCCTCGCGGCCGTTGAAGTTCAGGTCGTAGACGTTCTCGACGCCCTGGACGTACATGGCCAGCCGCTCGAGCCCGTAGGTCAATTCGCCCGAAACCGGTGAGCACTCGAAGCCGGCGACCTGCTGGAAATAGGTGAACTGGCTCACCTCCATGCCGTCGCACCAGCATTCCCAGCCGAGGCCCCAGGCGCCGAGGGTCGGGCTTTCCCAGTCGTCCTCGACGAAGCGGATGTCGTGCAGCGAGGCGTCCACGCCGATGGCCGCGAGCGAGGCGAGGTAGAGCTCCTGCAGGTTCGGCGGGTTCGGCTTCAGGATGACCTGGAACTGGTAATAATGCTGGAGCCGGTTCGGGTTCTCGCCGTACCGCCCGTCCTTCGGCCGCCGGGACGGCTGGACATAGGCGGCGCGCCACGGCCGCGGCCCGAGCGCCCGCAGCGTCGTCGCCGGATGGAACGTACCCGCCCCGACTTCCATGTCGTAGGGCTGGAGGATGGCGCAGCCCTGTTCGGCCCAGAAGCTCTGCAGCGCCAGGATGAGGCCCTGGAAGGAACGTTCCGGGCGCATATGCGGAAGGGCGGCCAGAGGGCCGCTCGGGGCGGTGATCATGGCGGAACGGATAAGGGGCCCCGGTTGCCTGTCAAGCTGCGGACGAAAGTAAGTTCCTGCTCACCGTACCCGGTCGGCAAGTAGTAACCGTCGCAGGAGGTTGATGGGGAACATTCGAGAGGCGCCCAGCATTCTTCACCCGACTTAGGCAGCCACGCTTCATGTGTGGCTACGCACAGCTAAATGCCCGCCAGTCCTTCAGAAGAGAAGGACAAGAGCTGGGCCGGGAGACATCTGGATGATCACGCCTTTCGTTGCCGTTCGCCTCGTCGCCGCGACCGTTGTTCTGGGTGGAGTCGCCCTCGCCGGGTCAGCCATTGCGAAGCCCCTCGCGGCGGAAACGACCCTTGCGGCCAACGTCGCAGCGCCGGTCAGCGGGCCTGTGGCGGCCGCCGCAACGATCGCCGAGCCCGACGCGGCATGTGCCCGCAAGGTGAAGGTCGTCTATTCCGGCTACGGCGAGGCGGACCGGATCGCCTGCGCGGTGCCGGCCAAGTCCGCCGCGAAATGAACATCTAGGCTTTTCCCGGGTCGGCTTCCGTTCAGCTGAATCTGAGCAGATTGGCGCAGATAAGTCTGCTGGCGGGTGGGCTTGGTCTGGAGGAGGACAGGATGAGTGCTGTTCGGTCCATGATTCTCGGGTTCGGCCTGGTGGCTGGGGGGCTGGCCTTGGCCGCTCCGGCCTCGGCCGCCCCGGTCCCGACAGCCGCAGCCGCAGCCGCATCGACGCCCGTTCCGGTCGAGAGCGTGCAGTGGGGCTACGGCGGCTACGGCTACGGTCCCCGTTACGGCTATTACGGCCCGCGCCGGTATTGGGGGGGACCTCGCTACGGCTACGGCTACGGCTATTACGGTCCGCGTCGCTTCTACGGACCGCCGGTCGTGTGCCGGTTCCGGCCGACCCCCTGGGGCCCGCGCCGGGTCTGTTTCCGTCGCTACTGATCCTGACGAGGGCGCCTGCGGGCGCCCTTTTCACGTCGGAGAGCCGTGGAGGGCCGCCGCTGCCGGCGTGAAGCTCCCGTCGGCCTCGTGCAGGATGATGGGCGACGCGAGTTGCAGCGGCGCCCGCCCGCCCTTGACGGCCGAGACGAGGATCCGCGAGGCCGCCTCCCCGGCCCGCGGATGGACCGGCGTCACGATCACGGACCCGAAGCGCCGCTCCAGCGCGGCGAGGCAGCGGCGCAGGCCGTCCGCCCGATAGATCACGGCGATCCGCCCCCTGTGCCGCAGAAGATCGGCCGCGCTCGCGATCCACTCGGCGAGCCCTCCGCCCTCCATCTCGTGCGCCGAGCGCCGCCGCGCCTCCGGCGAGGGGCGCCCCTCCCCCTCGAAGAAGGGCGGGTTGGTGACGACGAGGTCGGCCTGGCCGGACCGCAGGCCGGCCTCGGCGCGCGCCGAGGCCGGCCAGAAGAGGTCCGCCCGGACGACCTCCGCACGATCCGCAGCGTGATTCGCGCGAATATTCTGCATTGCGAGCGCCGCGAGGTCCGGGTCGCGCTCGACCAGCACCAGCCGGGAGGCGGGCTCCCGGGCCGCGATCATCAGGCCCACGGCGCCGGTGGCCGCCCCCAGATCGGCGACCAGATCCCCTGGCCGGACATCCGCCAGCCCGGCCAGCAGCACGGCATCCGTCCCCGCGCGATGCCCGCGCCGGGGCTGGAGCAGCGTGACTCTCCCGCCGAGCAGACGATCCTGGGTGACCTGGAGGTCCGGCTCAGGCATCCCTGAGCTCGGCCCCGAGACCGGCCTCCGTCAGCAACCGCCGCGCACGAGGCGCCCAATCCTCGGGAATCAGCACGCGACGCTGAAAGGCCCCGATCGAGCCTTCGAGCGCGCCCATATGGGCGTCCGCCACGAGGGCGGGGATGCCTTCGGCCTCGAGCAGGCTCTCGATCAATCCGATGAGGACGACGTCGTTGGTTCGCACCAGCTCAACCATGCCCGAAGGGTATCCCTCTTGCGTCAACCCCGCGCGTTGCGGCAGGTGCCACGTCATGCGAGCGTCCACGCCAATCCGGCCGGCGCGCGCGTTCGGCTTTTGGGAGTAGCCCGTGGGCGTCGTGCTGTCATTCGAGGAGAGGGCTCCAGGCACACCGCCGGATCTCGACGACCTCATCGCGCTCGTGCGGGACGACATGGAGCGTGTGAACGCCCTTATCATCTCCCGCACCGGCTCCCGGGTGACGATGATCCCGGAGGTCGCCAATCACCTGATCTCCTCGGGCGGCAAGCGCCTGCGGCCGATGCTGACCCTCGCGACCGCGGGGCTCGCCGGCTATCGCGGCGCCGGCCATGTCAGCCTCGCGGCTGCCGTGGAGTTCATGCACACGGCGACCCTCCTGCACGACGACGTGGTGGACGCCTCGACCATGCGGCGCGGCAAGATCGCCGCCCGGATGAAGTGGGGGAACGAGGCCAGCGTCCTCGTCGGCGACTACCTTCTCGGGCAGGCCTTCAAGATGATGGTCGAGGTCGGCTCGCTTCCCGCGCTCGGCATCCTGTCCTCGGCTGCCGCCGTGATCGCGGAAGGCGAAGTCCTGCAGCTTTCGGCCGCGAAGAACACCGAGACGAACGAGGACGAGTACCTGAACGTCATCCGCGGCAAGACGGCGGAGCTGTTTGCCGCAGCCTGCGAGGTCGGCGCCGTCATCGCGGAGCGCTCGAAGGCCGAGCAGGCCGCCTGCCGCTCCTACGGCATGAATCTCGGCATCGCCTTCCAGCTCGTCGACGACGCGCTCGATTACGGCGGCACCTCCTCGGCGCTGGGCAAGAATGTCGGGGACGATTTCCGGGAAGGGAAGGTCACGCTGCCGGTCGTGCTCTCCTTCCGCCGCGGCGACGACGAGGAGCGGGCCTTCTGGCGCCGGACCATCGAGCGCGCCGATGTCCAGGACGAGGACCTGGAGCGTGCCGTCGGCATCATGCGCCGGCACCGGGCGATCGAGGACACGGTGGAGCGGGCGCGGCATTACGGCGCGATGGCGCGCGACGCCCTGGCCCTCTTCCCCAAGAGCCCGATGAAGACGGCCCTCTTGCGGGCCGTGGATTTCTGCATCGCCCGGGTGAGCTGACCCTTCAGCGGAAGACGGTCGGCTTCACCCACCAGCCCGGCTCGGCGGCGCGGAGCACCCGGGCGGCCCGGGCAGCCGCACGGCAATCGTCGAACAGCCCGAACACGGTCGCGCCCGATCCCGACATCCGGGCCAGGCGGCAGCTATCGAGCGCCCGAAGCCGGGCCAGGGCGGCCCCGATGATCGGCTGGGCCGCAAGGGCCGGCGGCTCGAGGTCGTTCCGCCCCGCCGACACGGCGGACCGGAGCGCGGCGATCCCCTGCCCTGCCGCGACCTCCGGATGATCCGACGGGCCAAGCTCGCCCGGCACTTTTCCCAGCCTGCGGAAAACCTCGGGTGTCGGCACCGCGACCCGTGGATTGACGAGCAGGGCGAACAGCGGCGGCAGGCCGAGCGGCGGGCCGATGCGTTCCCCGACCCCGCGCATCATCCGGGCCTGCGGCTCGAGGCAGACCGGAGTGTCGGCGCCCGTCACCCGCGCGGCCTCGAACACGGCATCGTCACGGACGGAGAGGCCGTTGAGCTCCGCGAGGAGCCGCAGGGCTGCGGCGGCGTCGGACGAGCCGCCGCCGATTCCGGCTGCCGCCGGGAGGTTCTTCGTGAGCCGAAACGCGCCGGCCCGCAGGCCCGGTACGCGCTCGCCGAGTGCCCGCGCGGCGCGGAGCACGAGATTGTCGCCCGTGGGACCCGCCGCGACGGCAGTCGGGCCCTCGACCTGCAGGGACAGCTCCGGACCCGGCCGGAGTTCGAGCCGATCGGCGATGCCTGCGAAGACGACGAGGCTCTCGAGCTCGTGATAGCCGTCCTGGCGCCGGCCAAGGACGTGCAGGGTCAGATTGACCTTGGCCGGAGCGCGCGTCGCCAGGACGCGCCCGCCCTCTTCCCTACCCGACATGCGGCCTGCCTCGCGGGCGGTCGACCCGAGGTCAGCCGCCGCTCTTCTCCTCGCCGGGCGGCACGCTCGTCTGGACCTCGGCCGGCTTCGGCTCCTCGGGGAGGCCGTTCTTCAGCTTCTCCTCGATCTTGGCCAGGTCCTCGGGCTCCGGATGCGCATCCTTGGCGTGCTGCCACTGGAATTTCGCCTCGAGCTTGCGCCCGACGCGCCAGTAGGCGTCGCCCAGGTGATCGTTGATGACCGGATCGCCGGCCTTCAGCTCCGCAGCCTTCTCCAGCTCGCGGACCGCATCGTCCCAGCGCCCGAACCGGTAATAGGCCCAGCCGAGGCTGTCGATGATCATGCCGTCGCGCGGGTTCAGCTCCACGGCGCGGCGCAGCATCTTGAAGGCCTCGTCCAGGTTGATGTTCTGGTCGACCCAGGAATAGCCGAGATAATTGAGGACCTGGCTCTTCCCCATGGGCTGGGTGTCCGGAACGAGCTCCAGCGCCTTCTTCAGGTCGGCCTCGGCCTTCGGCCAGTCCTTCGCCCGCTCATAGGCGGTGCCGCGGTAATAGTAGAGCGGCCACAGCCCGGCATCGTCCGCCGCCGTGCGCTCGATCGCCTTGCCGTAGATCTCCGCCGCCTGGGCATATTGCTTGCGCGAGCGGTAGACGTTGCCGAGGGCGACGAGAACGTCGTTGTCGTCCGGGCGCTGCTTGCCGAGCTTCTCCAGATGCTGCACGGCCTCCTCGCCGCGGCCGAGCTGCTCCAGGCTGATCCCGATCTGCACATCCGCGCTGGCGCGCAGCGGAGAGGTTTCGGGAATGCCCTTCAGGATCGCGAGCGCCTGCTCCGTCCGCTTCAGCCGCTCGTAGACCTCCCCGAGCGTCAGGATGGCGAGCGAGTGGTCGGGCTGCAACTGGAGCGCCAGCCGGAGGTAGACGATCGAGGCGAGCTCGTCGCCCTGCTGGCTGCCGGCCGAGCCGAGCCCGTACAGGACCTCGGCCGCCCCTTCCTGGGCGTTGGCAATGAGCGGCGGGAGCGTCTTGCCGGCCCTGAGCTGCTCCATGGCGGCCTTCACCATCGGGTGCCGTGGCGAAAGCGCATCGAACCCGCCGTAGACGGCGAGCGCGCCATCCCTGTCCCCGCGCTTGGACAGGAGGCGGCCATAGGCGTCGACGATCCGCAGGGTCGTCTTCTCGCTCTCGTAGGCGGCCTTGAGCCGGCGCTCCGCCTCGGCGTTGTCCCCGAGGAGGGCCGCGATCAGCCCGGCATGGTAGTCGCGGAAAGCGGAAAAGCCGCGCTCGCCGCGCAGTTGGTCCGCGGTATCGAGGGCGCGCCGCCCCTCCCGCGAGCCGGCGAAGGCCCAGGCCGTCAGCAGGGTCGCCGTGAGGTCGGCGGCCCGGCCGCGGCCGTTCCTGACGAGCAGCGAGCGCGCCGTCACATACTGCTTGGCGCGGATCGCCCGGACCGCGAGCGAAAGCTGGGCGAGACCGTTCTGCGGATCGCGCTTGACGATGCGCTCGGCGGCATTCGCGGCGCCGGCGAGGTCGCCATCGGCGAGCAGCGCCACGAAGGCCCGCTCCAGAAGCTCCGGATTGCGCGGGTCCTCCTTGAGGGCCTCGCGATAGAACATCGCCGCAGCGGCAGTGTCCCGGGCGGTGCCGGCGATATAGGCGGAGAGATAATTTCCCTCGAGGCTGGAGGCCGGACCGAAGCCGAGCTTCGACTCAACTCGCGCCGGAGCGGAGCTGCGCTTCGCCCAGGCGGGCGACATGCCTGCGCCCAGGGTCGCGACCAGCACCACGCCGACCGCTCCCGCAAGGGAAGGCTTCCTCAACCAGGCCACCATCTCGGCTCCGCTTCCTCGCCGGCGACGAACCAAGCGCCGTCGCCGCTGCGTTGCGCCGGGTCACCATGGCGGGTTCGCCGAGAGGCGGCAAGGCGCAACGACGCCGCGTCGGCGGACGCCGACGCCGCGCCGTGCGGCCCGGGTTACGCCGCGAGCGGCGGGATTCGCAAGACCCAGCCCGGCTGGATGAGGTCGGGGTTCTTCACCGGGGGCGTGTTGGCCTTGACGATCTCGACATACTTGGCGCCGTTGCCCTTGCCGTAATGCTCCTCGGCGATCTTCCAGAGCGTGTCGCCCTTCTTCACCGTGTAGAACTTCGCCTCGACGGACGGCTGCTGGACCTGCAGGCCGCTGGTATCGACCTCGCTGACGCCGATCGTGTTGCCCAGCGAGAGAATGATCTTCTCCGCCTCTTCCTGGTTCATGGCCTGGCCGGAGACCTTCACCTTGTCGCCCTGAACATCGATGTTCAGCTTCGTTGCATCGAAGCCATGGCCCTGGACCTCCTTCTTGAGGTCGTCCGCCGTGGCCGCCTGAGCGCTGCCGCCGAAAAGCTTGTGGCCCGCGTCCTTGATGAAACTGAACAGACCCATCGTCGCCTCCTCGGTGTGCCCGTCCGAAAGAAGCCCGGCGAGCCCGTCCGGTTCCTGGCGCCTCATCCTCCGCCGGGCCTGGCCTCCCGCAGGCTCAGGCTGCCGGCAGCGACACCGGCCGGATCGGGCAGGCAAGGCCGCCCTTCCGCATCGAGATAGACGTGGCCCGCCTGCTCCAGCGGGAGGGTCGAGAACAGATCGCGCGCCGCCGCCACGCCATCCAGGAAGTCGCGCTTGAGCCCTGGGAGATCCAGGTCGCCCTCAATGTCGACCGACGCCTTGATCTGCTCGGCCGTGAAGGAGGAGTTGCGCGTGATCTCGTCGAGGATCAGCCCGGGGGTCAGGCCCGCGTCCTTGCCGCAGGCCGCCCAGGCGAGACTCGCGATAGAGCAACCCGAGCGATGGATCGCCACCAGGTCGACATAGTCGCGCGGCTCCCGTCTTCCGGCGAGAGCCAGGATCTTGTTGACGGCGAGGTCGAAGTCGTGAAGGCGCCAGCCGAATATCGGATCCTGCTGCGCCGGGAAGAACCGAACCGGGCTATCGAAGGTCCAGTCTACGAGCGTTTCGCCGAGAGACGATTTGACGAGGACTTCGGCGAAACCGCCGCCGGGCCTCAGATCGGAATTCGGCGTGATCTCGAAACCCGCCCTGCGCAGGGCCACCTCGTCCCGGGCGAGAGCATCGGCCAGGGCCTCGGGACTTGGATGCTCGATGTCGAGATCGCGGGATCGGCGCGGCCCCGCCCGATTGAGCGTTGCGCCTCCCGCGAAGACGCTGGCGGGCGACCGGTTCGGAGCAAGCGCCTTGAGGACTGCCTTCTGGGCCTCGGTCAGTGCCACGGGGTCTCGCCCAGCGCCTCCAGGGCGCTTCGGATCTCCACGGCGCGGCGCATCCCCTTGCGGCCCCCGTGCTTGGCGATGCCGGCGTAGAAAACCTTCGCCCTCTCACGCATCGGAAGATCCGACGGGATGTTCCAGAGCGCGGTCGCCCCGAACTCCTCGGCCGTGCGGTCGAGGAGTTCCGCCAGATGCCGCTCGATCTCGAGCACGGACGTTTGCATGGCTGCGATGATGCCGGACCATCGGCCCGGCCTCAAGCAGCGCCCCTTCCGTCACATATCCGTATAGTTCGGCCCGCCGCCGCCTTCGGGCGTGACCCAGTTGATGTTCTGGTTCGGGTCCTTGATGTCGCAGGTCTTGCAGTGCACGCAGTTCTGCGCGTTGATCACGTAGCGCGGCGGGGCATTGCCCTCTTCCACCCATTCGTAGACGCCGGCCGGGCAGTAGCGGGCGGACGGCCCGTCGAAGACGTCGTGCTCCGAGCGGCGCTGCAGTTCCATGTCCTTCACCTGGAGATGGACCGGCTGATCCTCCTCGTGATTGGTGTTGGACAGGTAGACGGAGGAGAGGCGGTCGAAGGTGAGCACCCCGTCCGGCTTCGGATAGGTGATGCGCTTGACCTCGCTGACAGGCTTCAGCGTCTCGTAATCGGGCTTGCCGTGGGACAGCGTCCCGAACAGGGAGGTGCCAAGGAGCTGGTTCGCCCACATGTCGATCCCGCCGAGCCCGATCCCGACGATCGTGCCGTAGCGCGACCAGAGCGGCTTCACGTTCCGGACGCGGAACAGGTCGTGGCCGATATCCGAGCCGCGCCAGGCGTTCTCGTACCCCATGAGCTCGTCGTGCTGGCGGCCTTCCGAGATCGCGCTCGCCACGTGCTCGGCGCAGAGCATGCCGGACAGGATGGCGTTGTGTGATCCCTTGATCCTGGGAACGTTCACGAAGCCGGCCGAATCGCCGACGAGGCATCCGCCCGGGAAGACCAGCTTCGGCACCGACTGCCAGCCGCCTTCCATGATGGCGCGTGCGCCATAGCCGATCCGCTTGCCGCCCTCGAAGGTGTCGCGGATCATCGGATGGGTCTTGAGCCGCTGGAATTCCTCGAAAGGCGACAGCGTCGGGTTCTCGTAGTTTAGATGCACCACGAAGCCGACCGACACGAGGTTGTCGTCGAAGTGGTATAGCCAGGAGCCGCCGCCCGCCTTGTTCGGCAGCGGCCAGCCCATGGAGTGCTGGACGAGGCCCTTCTGGAACTTCTCCGGCCGGACCTGCCAGAGCTCCTTCACGCCGATCCCGTATTTCTGGTGGTCGGAATTCTTGTTGAGCGCGAAGCGCTGGATGATGCCCTTGGTCAGGCTGCCGCGCGCGCCCTCGGCCAGGATCGTGTACTTGCCGCGCAGCTCCATCCCGCGGGTGAACTCCGCCTTGGGCTGCCCGTCCCGCCCGACGCCCATGTCTCCGGTCGCGATGCCGACGACCTTGCCGTCCTCGACCAGGACCTCCGCGGCCGCGAAGCCCGGATAGATCTCGACGCCGAGCGCCTCGGCCTGCTGGCCGAGCCAGCGCGTGACGTTCCCGAGCGAGCCGATGAAGTTGCCGTGGTTGTCCATCAGCCGCGGCAGGCCGATCGTCGGGATCTTCACGCCCCCGGCCGGGCCGAGGAACAGGAACTCGTCCTTCGTGACCTCCGTGGTGAGCGGGCGGTCAGGAGCCTGGCGCCATTCGGGAAGCAGCCGGTCGAGCCCGATCGGGTCGATCACCGCACCGGACAGGATGTGCGCTCCGATCTCGGAGCCCTTCTCGACGAGGACGACGGAAATGTCGGTGCCCGCCTCGGCGGCGAGTTGCTTGAGCCGGATCGCGGTCGCGAGCCCTGCCGGCCCGCCGCCCGCGATCACGACGTCGTATTCCATCGATTCCCGTTCGGGCAGGTCCATGACTCTCCTCGTGCGCCGAATTCCGCCGCGCCTTACAATTGTTCGAGACTGCTATGGGGCAAGCGGGGCCGCGGTGACAAGTTCGACGAGGCTTCGCGGATCGGCGCAGGGGCGCGCCATTCGAGCGCGCTTCCTTGTCCCCTTGCGGTTCTCGGCGCTCACACCGGCGAAAGCCGGTGCCCACGGGACTGGATCCCGGCCTTCGCCGGGATGAGCGGGTGGCGGGCACGCGCCGTCCTTCCCCGGCCCGAGGTCATGTCCATCGGCGCTGTCAAAGAGCGGTCTCGTTCCACATCGAGGGGAGCGGGACGCCGGTTCTCCGGCCTTCAGTGATTTGGATTGCGGATTTGCCAGGTCCCTCCCGGCGTCCCGCGACGGTCTTTTCGGCCCCATAGGCAAACGCCCGGTCAGCCGCCCAAGCGCCCCGGCTACCGAACCGAGACCCCGGGACCCGTCCTCCCCTCCGCCAGACGTGACCGGTGCGCACGCGGCTCCCTCGCAGGAGGGGAGTTCTTCATATATAGGAATAAATGCTGAGTTTGTCAACTCGGGATTCCGCTCACACCGGCGAAAGCCGGTGCCCAGTGACTGGACCCCGGCCTGCGCCGGGGTGAGCGGAGAGGTGGCTCACGCTTCACCATCGTCTCGGCCGAGACAGGAACTTGGTCGACCCGGCGCGGCCCGGTAGGATGGGCGGATGATGGAGGCCCGGCCCGACCACGCGCAGCTCGTCGCCCTGTTCGACTTCTATGTCGCAGCCGGGATCGACATGGCGCTCGACGAGGCGCCGCATGACCGGTTCGCCGAGGATGCGCGGCCCGCGCCGCCGGCAGCCCCGCCCCATATCGCGGCCCCTGCGGTGGCGCGGCCTGTCGAAGAGGGAGTAGCCCGGGCGCTTCCCCTCGCCGCGACGGCGCCTCCGGACGAGGTCGCCGAGAATGCCAGGATGCGGGCGCGCGAGGCGGGCACCCTGGCCGAGCTCGAAGCCATGGTGGCCGCCTTCGAGGGCTGCGCCCTGAAGCGGACCGCCAAGCAGCTCGTCTTTGCCGACGGCAACCCGCAGGCCGAGATCATGCTGGTCGGGGAGGCGCCGGGCGCGGAGGAGGACCGGGCCGGGAAGCCCTTCGTCGGCCGGGCCGGCCAGCTGCTCGACCGCATGCTGGCCTCGGTCGGGCTCGACCGCAGCCATGTCTACATCGCCAATGTCGTGCCTTGGCGGCCGCCGGGAAACCGGACGCCGACGCCGCAGGAGGTCGCGATCTGCCTGCCCTTCACGCTCCGGCAGATCGAGCTGTGCGCGCCGCGCATCCTGGTGACGCTCGGGGCCCCGGCCACGCAGACGCTGCTCGGGCTGAAGGAAGGCATCAAGCGGGTCCGCGGCCGCTGGGTCGCGTATTCCGGGCTCCAGCATCCGGTGCGGGCGCTGCCCATGCTGCACCCGGCCTATCTGCTGCGCCAGCCGGTCGACAAGCGGCTCGCCTGGCGCGATCTGCGCCTGCTCCGACGAGCCTTGGACGAGGCGCGGGTCTCGGAGTAAGGCTGCCGCATCTGAAGGAGAGCACGCGATGGCAAAGGCATACTGGGTCGCCACCTACCGTTCGGTCAGCAACCCCGACGCGCTTGCCGCCTACGCGAAGCTCAGCGGACCCGCGATTACGGCGGCCGGCGGGCGCATTCTGGCGCGGGGGCTGCCCTCCCAGGTCTATGAGGTAGGCCTCGAGCAGCGCACCGTCCTGATCGAATTCGACAGCGTCGAGCACGCCAAGGCGGCCCATGACAGCCCGGCCTACCAGGAGGCCATGAAGGCTTTGGCGGGCGGGGCGGAGCGCGACATCCGGATCATCGAAGGCGTCTGAGGGCGTCCGGCAGGAACAAGCGTGGCGGCTGCCGATTAGGAAGGCCACAGGGAGCCGGGTCAGGCATGCGCTGGGAAGATTTCCGCACCTCCGACTATGTCGAGGATCGCCGCGGCCAGGGTGGCGGCGGTGGGGGCTTCGGCATCCCGATCGGCCGCGGCGGCGGCGGGCTCGGCATCGGCACGGTGATCGTGCTCGGCCTCGTCGGCTGGGCGCTCGGGATCGACCCGCGCATCCTGATCGGCGGCGCCGAGATGATGACCCGGGGCGGCGGCCAGTCCGGCTACGAGCGGCAGGCGCCCCCGGCGCCGAGCCGGACGGGCGCGCCGAGCGACGAGGTCGGACGCTTCGCGGCCGCGATCCTCGGCAATACCGAAGATGTCTGGAAGGATGTCCTTCCGGCGCAGGTGAACCGCTCCTACCCGCCGACCAGGATGGTGCTCTACGCAGGCGGCACGCGCTCCGGCTGCGGCATGGCGCAATCGGCCATGGGCCCCTTCTACTGCCCGCTCGACAAGTCGGTGTATCTCGACACGAGCTTCTTCCAGGAGATGCAGCGGCGGTTCAAGGCAGGCGGCGACTTCGCCTACGCCTACGTGATCGCGCACGAGGTCGGGCATCACGTGCAGAACGTGCTCGGCATCCTGCCCAAGGTGCAGGCGCGCCAGCGGGAGGTCGGGGAGCGCGAGGCGAACCAGCTCTCTGTCCGCGTCGAGCTGATGGCCGATTGCCTCGCCGGCGTGTGGGCCAAGCATTCCAACCAGCGCTGGAACGCGATCGACGAGAGCGACATGCAGGAGGCGGTCGCGGCCGCCGAGGCGATCGGCGACGACCAGCTGCAGAAGCGCGGCCAGGGCCGCGTGGTGCCGGATTCCTTCACGCACGGCTCCTCGGCGCAGCGCGTCCGCTGGCTGCTCACCGGCTTCAAGAGCGGCCAGGTGCAGAGCTGCGACACCTTCCGGGCGAGCCGCCTGTGAGCCAGCCGAAGCCGCCGCGCGAGTTCATCCCGCTCGGGATTGCCGTGCTGACCGTCTCCGATACGCGGGGGCTTGCCGAGGACCGCTCGGGCGACACGCTCGTCGGGCGGCTGACCGAGGCCGGCCACCGCCTCGCCGACCGCGCCATCGTGCCCGACGACGTGGAGGAGATCCGGGCGAAGGTCCGGGCCTGGATCGCCGACCCTGCCGTGGACGTGGTGATCACGACGGGCGGCACCGGCTTCACGGGCCGCGACGTGACCCCGGAGGCGCTGGAGCCGCTCTTCGAGAAGCGCATGGACGGCTTCTCGACGATCTTCCACCAGATCTCGTTCGGGAAGATCGGCGTCTCGACCGTCCAGTCGCGGGCGACCGCAGGCGTCGCGGGCGCGACCTACATCTTCTGCCTGCCCGGCTCGCCCGGCGCCTGCCGGGACGCCTGGGACGGCATCCTGGCCTCCCAGCTCGACTACCGGCACCTGCCCTGCAACTTCGTCGAGATCATGCCACGTCTCGACGAGCATCTGCGCCGGAAGAAGAGCTAGACGGAACCAGATCCGTCTTCGTTGACCGGCAACAGGCCGGTAGCTACCTTTCCGGCATGCGGACCGTCGGCATCAAGGTCCTCGAGGGCAGGCTCAGCGAGTATGTCCGCGCCGCAGAGGCGGGCGAGACAGTGCTCGTGACCGACCACGACCGCGTCGTCGCGGAACTCGGCCCTCCTCGCCCCCGCGCTTCGGACCCGTCCGTGGAGGCAATTCGCGAGCAGGGTCGCCGGGAAGGCTGGCTGACGCCGGCGAAGCGGGATTGGCGCGAGCCGCTGCCGGACCGCGGACCCCCGCCCGCCGACGATCCGGATATCCCGTTCGAACAACTGATGGCCGACCTCGCGCGTGACCGGGAGGATCGTTGATCTACCTGGATAGCTCGGTCGCTCTGGCAGAAATCCTGGCCGGCGCGGCGCAGGCGATCGGGACCGTCCAGCCTTGACCGGGGCCGAGTGCCGATGACCCGGCAGAACCGCGTTCTGCCGACGGGCGAGGTCGTCGCCCTGCCGTTCCGCGGCGCCTGGATGGGCAATCGCGGCATCCTGCACGACGAGGAGGGGCGGCTCGGGCGGGCGCGCTGGCGCCATCCGCACTGGATCATCTGCAGGCTGGAATTCAAGGGCCGGCGCCGCCCCGTGATGGCGCCGCGGCGCTACACCGAGCTCTTCTTCCTGGACGAGGCGGTCGCTCTGGCGGCCGGGCACCGGCCCTGCGCCGAGTGCCGCCGGGACGCCTTCAACGCCTACCGGCGCGCCTGGGCGGACGCTCACGGCGGCCCCCTGCCCACCGCCGGCGAGATGGACCGCCGACTGCACGCGGCCCGCATCGATCCGCTCACCCGCGGCCAGCGGCGGTTCCGGGCGAGGCTGGCGGATCTTCCCGACGGGGTCTTCGTGGAGGATGCGGGATCCGGGCCCGCGCTGCTGTGGCGAGGCTCGCTCCATCCCTGCCGCGGGCCGCATTACGAGGCCGGGATCGAGGCCGACCCCGCCGCCGAGATGCAGGTGCTGACACCCGCCCCCTCCGTCGCCGCCCTCCGGGCCGGATACCTGCCCGCCGTCGGTATCGGAGCCTGAGTCGAGGGGCCGCAATGCCGGCCCTTGTCATGTTCTCTTTTTGTTCTTATCTCTGGGCCAGTCGGGGAACTGGCGAGGCAGAGATGGCCACGGTTCGTCTCAGAAGAACTCAGCAGGATGCGAAGCGCTCGGGGCCGGTCGTGCCGCCGCCGGCGGATGTCGAGCGTCGTCGGCCGGAACTGCGCACCTATGCGACGGTGGACACCGAGCGCCGGCGCGGGCGGGGCGTCAACGGCAATCCGGACGGCCGCTTCGAGCCGATCCAGCGCGAGGCGGCCTTCGACGGCTGGGACCTTGCCGAGGAGCCTGCGCCGATCCGGACGGAGGTCACGCTCGAGAAGCCCCGGACGATCATTGCCCGGAACGATTCGCCCGACATCTCCTTCGACCGCTCGATCAACCCCTACCGGGGTTGCGAGCATGGCTGCGTCTACTGCTTCGCGCGGCCGAGCCATGCCTATCAGGGCCTGTCGCCCGGGCTCGATTTCGAGACCAAGCTCTTCGCCAAGCCGAACGCCGCCGAGCTTCTGCGGCGCGAGCTGGCGGCACCGGGCTACAAGGTCGACACGATGGCGCTCGGCACGAATACCGATCCGTACCAGCCCATCGAGAAGCAGTACCGGATCACGCGCTCGGTGCTGGAAGTGCTGGCCGAGACGAACCACCCGGTCGGCATCGTGACCAAGTCGGCCCTCGTCACGCGGGACATCGACATCCTCGCCCCCATGGCGGCGCGCGGGCTCGCCAAGGTCGCGATCTCGGTGACCACGCTCGATCCGAAGCTCGCCCGGCGCATGGAGCCGCGCGCGGCGACGCCCCAGAAGCGGCTCGCGGCCATCAGGATGCTGGCCGAGGCCGGCATTCCGGTGAGCGTCCTCGTCGCGCCCGTCATCCCGGCCCTGAACGACCACGAGATCGAGAACATCCTCCAGGCCTGCTACGCGGCCGGCGCCCGCCAGGCCGGCTACGTGCTCCTGCGGCTGCCGCACGAGCTGAAGGGCCTCGTGCGCGACTGGCTCGCCGAGAACTATCCGGACCGCATGAAGCACGTTCTGTCGCTCGTCGAAGGCACGCGCGACGGAAAGCTCTACGATTCCAAGTGGGGCCAGCGGCAGACGGGCGTCGGGCCCTATGCCTGGATGATCGGCCGCAGGTTCGAGAAAGCGGCCGAGCGCCTGGGCTTCAACCGCGTCCGCCGCGAGTTGCGCACGGACCTGTTCCGGAAGCCCGCGAAGGAAACGGCGCAGCTCGCGCTGTTCTGACGCGAGGCGGAACTGGGGAATATCGCCCGGGCGGGCGTGACAGGGGTGGTGAACGCGGTTCCTCTGGGCGCGGAACCGAATCGCCGCGCCCATGCCCCCCGCCCCGCTCAAACTCACGCGCGAACGCAAGCTCAAGCGCTGCGGCCACGGCTCCATCGCGGGCGTGGACGAGGTCGGGCGCGGTCCGCTCGCCGGGCCGGTGGTCGCGGCCGCCGTGGTCCTGGACCTTAGGAAGGTGCCGGCGGGCCTCGCCGATTCCAAGGCGCTCGACCGGGACCGCCGCGAGGAGCTCTTCCTCGAGATCCTGGCGACCGCGGAAGTGGGGATCGGATCGCTCTCCGCCGCCGAGATCGACCGCATCAACATCCGGCAGGCGACGCTGCTCGCCATGTGCCGGGCGCTCGAGGCCCTGCCCTGCCTTCCGGACGTGGCCCTGGTGGACGGGAACGATCCGCCCCGGCTCCCATGCCCGGTCGAAACCATCATCAAGGGGGACGCGCATGTCCCCTCGATCGCGGCGGCCTCCATCGTGGCCAAGGTCGTGCGGGACCGCATGATGCGCCGGCTCGGCGAGGTTTATCCCGCCTACGGCTTCGGCTCGAATGTCGGCTACTCGACCGCGCCGCACCTCTCCGCGCTCTCCGGAAACGGCCCCTGCCCCTACCACCGGCACAGCTTCGCACCCGTCCGGGCCGCCGGAGATCTCCTTCAGGGCCTTTGACAGCTTAAGAAAAGCGAAGTCGAATCAACGGGGTAGGCAAAAATTGCAGCCCCAAAACGAGACGCAGTTTTCTTCCGCGGGAAACCTCGCCTTTACCCTGCCCGGCCATAAACGCAGCGTCAGTTGCGTAATTGGTGTTGGCCATGGGTACCCAGCGTACCGGGGCCGTCGGCGCCGCCTCCCGGAAACAGGTCTCGCGTACCGGGCAGGCCGCTCCGACGCCCCGGAGGGGGTGCGTCGCCCCTCGGCTCGACGATGTTCTCGTCGGAGATTGTCTTCAAATCCTGCGGGAGATCCCGTCGGAGAGCGTGGATCTCGTCTTTGCGGATCCGCCATACAACCTGCAGCTCGAATCCGCGCTGACCAGGCCGGACCAGTCGCTCGTCGATGCCGTCGACGATCATTGGGACAAGTTCGCCAGCTTCGCCGAGTACGACGCGTTTACGCGCGCCTGGCTCGGGGAATGCCGCCGGATCCTGAAGCCGAACGGGACCCTCTGGGTCATCGGCTCGTACCACAACATCTTCCGTGTCGGTGCGACGCTCCAGGACCTCGGCTACTGGATCCTGAACGACGTCGTCTGGCGCAAGGCGAACCCGATGCCGAATTTCCGCGGCCGCCGGTTCACCAATGCGCATGAGACCCTGATCTGGGCCGCGAAGGACGCGCGGGCGAAGTCCTATACTTTCCATTACGAGGCGCTGAAGGCCGGCAACGACGACCTGCAGATGCGCTCGGACTGGCTGTTTCCGCTCTGCACGGGCGAGGAGCGCCTGAAGGACGCATCCGGCCGCAAGACCCACCCGACCCAGAAGCCGGAAGCGCTTCTCGCCCGGATCCTCATGGCGGCGTCCAACCCGGGCGACGTCGTGCTCGATCCGTTCTTCGGGACCGGCACGACCGGCGCCGTCGCGCGCCGGCTCGGCCGCCGCTTCGTCGGCATCGAGCGCGAGGAGGTCTATGCCGAGGCGGCGCGCCGCCGGATCGCGCTCGTGCGTCCGCTGGACGACGCCGCCACCGCCGCGCTCCCTGCGAAACGCGCCGAACCCCGTATCCCGTTCCTGTCGCTGATCGAGTCAGGCCTCGTCCAGCCCGGTGAGACCGTCACCTGCGCGGCCGGCCGCAGATCGGCGCTGGTCCGGGCCGACGGCACGCTCAAGGCCGGCCCCGCCGCCGGGTCTATTCATAAGATCGGCGCGCTCGTGCAGGGACTGCCTGCCTGCAACGGCTGGACCTTCTGGCACGTCGAGCGTGCGGGAAATCGTCTCGTCCTCGATGCACTAAGAACGGAAATGCGGGCTCGTTTGGGATGAGCGTGCAAGGATTTTCGTTGCAAGCTTGACCATTGCATGATTGCAGGTGGGGCGGCGGTGCGCGTTGTTTCGTGTCCGCGCCAAGCATTTCCCGTGAGGCTCTTTAGAATGACCACAGACACTCCGACATCCGCCAGCGATCTCATATCGCTGACGGCCGAACTGGTAGCGGCCTATGTCGGCAACAACGTTGTCCCCCAAGGCGAACTTCCCACGCTGGTCGCATCGGTGCATCAAAGCCTTGCTGCACTTAGCGGACAGGTTCCGGCGGCGCAGGCCGAACGTCCTGTTCCCCCCGTGCCGGTCAAGAAGTCGATCACGCCCGATTACCTGATCAGCCTCGAGGATGGACGTCGCTACAAGTCGCTGAAGCGTCATCTGGCTGGCCGTGGTCTTACCCCCGAGCAGTATCGTCGCAAGTGGGGCCTTGCCGGCGACTACCCGATGGTTGCCCCGAACTACGCCAAGCAGCGCTCGGAACTCGCGAAGGCGGCTGGCCTCGGCCGCAAGCGCGAGGAGGAGCCCGCCGCGCGCCCCGCGAGCCGCCGCCGCGCCGCCGCCCGCTGAGCGCCATCAGATTGCGACATCGGGCTGAAACACTCGGGTTGAAGGAGAGGGTCGCGTTCCCATCCGGGAGCGCGCCGTCTCTTCAGGCAAATCTGGGATGCCCGTGTCGAAGAAGCGTAAAATCTCCCCGAGCGCGAGCGATCTTGCCAGCTACACGCTCGGGGCTGCCCTCTATATTTGGCTGATCGTGCTCGGGTTCACGCGCTAGCCTCTGCGCTTGACTGCTCGACCGACAGGCTTCGGCTTGACCGCCTGTTCCCCGCCGAAGGCCAAGGCCAGCACCTTCTTCATGACGTTCGGCAGGGGTTCCGCGGCGAGTTCGTCGCGCCCCGCCCACCGCATGCCCTCGGGAGCCGGAGCGGCCGCAGCCGCGCGCCCCACGAAAACCGATAGCTCCAGAGGGAAATGCGTGAAGACGTGGCGAACGACGCCCGCGGCGCGCCGCCACCGCGCCTCGAACGGCGCGTCGAGGATCGCCTTGGCGGGATCGTAGTCGCTGCGCCATTCGCTCGTCGGCACCTCCGCCATGCCGCCGAGCAGCCCCTTCGGCGGCCGGGTCCGCAGGAGGATGGCCCCGTCGGGCCGCACCGCCACGAAGGCGGCGCCGCGGCGCAGCACCCCTTCGCGCTTCGGCGCCTTCACGGGATAGCTCTCCTGCAGGCCGGCCTGCCGGGCGCGGCAAGGCCGCATCCAGGGGCAAAGCGCGCAGGCGGGACGCTTCGGCGTGCAGATCGTCGCGCCGAGATCCATGAGCGCCTGGGCGAAGTCGCCCGGCCGGTCCACCGGCACGAGATCCTGCGTCAGCGCGCGGATCGCGGCCTTCGCGGCCGGCATCGGCTCGTCGACCCGGAACAGCCGGGACACGACCCGCTCCACATTGCCGTCCACGGCCGCGGCGGGCCGATCGAAGGCGATCGCCGCGATGGCGCCTGCCGTATAGGCGCCGATGCCGGGCAGCTTGCGCAGTCCCTCCTCCGTATCGGGAAAGGACCCGCGATGCTGGCCGACCACGGCCTGCGCGCAGGCATGGAGGTTCCGGGCGCGCGAGTAGTAGCCGAGCCCGGCCCAGGCGCTCATCACGGCCTCGCTCGGAGCGGCCGCGAGCGCCTCGACGGTCGGAAAGCGCTGCAGGAAGGCCGCGAAATACGGCCGGACCGCCGTGACCGTCGTCTGCTGCAGCATAATTTCCGACAGCCACACGCGATACGGGTCGGGGGTCTCGCCGGGACGGGCCCGCCAGGGAAGGTCGCGGCGGTGCCGGTCATACCAGCAGAGAAGGTCGGCGGCCTGCGGCTTGGCCTCGGCGCCGGGTGGCACTACGACCGAATCCGCCCCGGGCGCTTCCGGTGCAGGAGGCTCCGCAATCTTCCGCTTCGAACGAGTGAGCGTCATGCGCGTGCGCGGCGCCGGGCCGGCCAGGTGATGCGAATTGCCCTTCTCACGCTCGAGGGGGTGGCGGCGTCGCGCGCGGTGCGCCGCTTCATCGCCGCCGACCCGGGCCGGCTGGCATTCGTGGGCCTCTCCGACCCGTTCCGGCCGGAGGCCGGCGGCGCGATCGGGCAGACGGCGAAGCGGCTGCGCCATTCGGGACCACGGATCATCCCCTACCTGTTCCTCAATTTCTCGGCGCCCCGGATCGCCGGAGCCGTGCTGCCGCGCGCTCGGGCGGGCGATGTCGACCGCACGCCCATCCCGCGGCTCTGCCGCGAACTGGGCGTGCCGGTCGTCGACGTGCGGGACGTCAACGCGCCTGCCTTCCGCGAGCGCCTCGTCCAGAGCGGCGCCGACCTGATTCTCACCTTTCACTTCGACCAGATCTTGCGCGCCGAGACCATCGGCAGCGCGGCCGCGGGCGGGATCAACGTGCATCCGGGTCTCCTCCCGAAGCATCGCGGCCCCGTGCCGACGATCCATGCGCTGCTCGACGACCCGGTGGAGCTGGGGGGCTCCATCCACCGGCTCGCGCCGACGATCGATGCCGGGGCGCTCCTCGCCCAGGTGCAGATGCCCGACGCCCCGGGCCTGACCGCTCTCGAGGCTGCCGCGCGCCTGCACGAGGCCGCGTTGCCCGAACTCGATCGCGTGCTCGCCGACATCGCGGCCGGACGCGCCATCGAGCAGCCGCTGCCCGTCCTGCCCTATCGCGGCTTTCCGACGCCGGCGGAGATGCGCCGCCTCGCCGCGAAGGGCCGGCGCGGCGCCGGCTTGCGCGACCTCGCCGCGGCCTTGCGCCTCCGCGCCTGAGTTGCAGCCTCCCGGTACAGCGCCTAGCTGAAGGGCCTGGACGATCGATCGATGAAGCGCGCCGCCCCCCTTGCCGAGTTTCTCGATGCCTGCCTCGGCCCGACGGTCGCCAAGCAGGGCTTCTCGGGGTCGGACATCATCGTGTCCTGGCCGGAGATCGTCGGCGAGCGGCTCGCCGCCTATTCGCAGCCCATCAAGGTCGAATGGCCCCGCCGCGTGATCCCGGACGCTCCGGCCGAGCCCTCGACGCTGATCGTGCGCACGGAGAGCGCCTTCGCGCTGGAGCTGCAGCATCTCGCCCCCGTGATCATCGAGCGGGTGAACGCCTTCTATGGCTGGCGCTGCGTCGGGCGCATCGTGCTGAAGCAGGGGCCGGTGATCCGCCCTGCGGCGCCTGTTCCGCTGCCCGAGCCGAGCCCGGCGGATCGCGCTGTCGCCTCGGAGGCGGCCACAGGCGTTTCCGACGACGCGCTCCGCAGCGCATTGGAGCGGCTCGGTTCGGCCGTGATTGCGGCGGAGCGTCGCGACCGCGGTGGCACCGGAAGCCCGCCCGTGCCACATTCGTCGTAGTATATCCCCACCTGGAAATTGGAGATCTTCACATGCTGTCACGGCGCGAAGCGCTGGGCACGCTCGGTGCCGCCCTCGGCGCGGCGACCCTGCTGCAGTCACACTCGGCCCTCGCCCAGGACGCGGCATTGGCCGACCTCGCGGTCGCCGGCCCGCTCGGCGATGCCTGGCAGGGGCCGGAGGGCGCGAAGGTCACCATCATCGAATACGCATCCCTGACCTGCTCGCATTGCGCCCAGTTCCACAAGGCGACCTATCCGGAGCTGAAGAAGCGCTACATCGATACCGGCCAGGTGCGCTTCACGCTGCGCGAGTTCCCGCTCGACCCGCTCGCCACCGCCGGCTTCATGCTGGCCCGGGCCGACAATTCCGCGCGCTACTATCCGATCACCGACATGCTGTTCGACACCCAGCAGAGCTGGGCTTTCGTGAACAAGCCGCTCGATGCGCTCGCCCAGGCGATGCGGCAGGCCGGCTTTTCACAGGAAAAGTTCGAGACGACCTTGAAAGACCAGAAGCTCTATGACGCCGTCAATGCGGTGAAGAACCGTGGGGCGGAGAAGTTCAAGGTGGATTCGACCCCTACCTTCTTCGTGAACGGCCAGCGCATCAGGGGCGCAGCCTCGATTGACGAGCTCGAGAAGATCATCAAGCCGATTCTCGGCGCCTGATCTGCCCGGCTCCGGCCCGCCACGGGCCGGACGGCGGAGCTTCGTCCGCCCATGAAGCTGACGCGGCTGCGCATCGTCGGCTTCAAGACCTTCGTGGAACCCACGGAGGTCCATATCGAGCCGGGCCGGACCGGCGTCGTCGGGCCGAATGGCTGCGGCAAGTCCAACCTCGTCGAGGCCCTGCGCTGGGTCATGGGCGAGAGCTCGCACAAGAACATGCGGGCCGCGGGCATGGACGACGTCATCTTCGCCGGCTCCGGCACGCGCGCCGCCCGCAACACCGCCGAGGTGCTGCTCGCGATCGACAACGCCGATCGGGCCGCACCGGCCGCCTTCAACGACACCGACGCCCTCGAAGTCTCGCGCAAGATCCAGCGCGAGCACGGGTCGAGCTACCACGTGAACGGCCGCGAGGTGCGGGCGCGCGACGTCCAGCTCCTGTTCGCGGACGCCGCGAGCGGCGCGCGCTCCCCGTCCCTGGTGCGGCAAGGGCAGATCAGCGAGCTGATCAACGCCAAGCCGCAGGCCCGCCGCCGCATCCTGGAGGACGCGGCCGGCATCGCGGGGCTCCATGCGCGCCGGCACGAGGCCGAGCTGCGGCTGCGGCATGCCGACGAGAACCTCGCCCGCGTCGAGGACGTGCTGCGCGAGATCGACAGCCAGGCCGAGGGCCTGCGCCGCCAGGGCCGGCAGGCCCAGCGCTACCGCACCCTCTCGGCCGAGATCCGCAAGCTCGAGGCGCGCCTGCAGGCGGTCGCCTGGCGCAATGCCGAGCGCGAGACGCTCGCCGCCGAGGCGGCAGCCCGCGCCGACACCAACGCGGTCGCCGAGCAGACCGCCATCCAGGCCGAGGCCGCGAAGCGGCAGGCCGTCGCGGCGCACGAGATCCAGCCGCTGCGGCAGGCGGAGGTCGCGGCGGCGGCGGCCTTGCGGCGCCTGTCCGGCGCCCGGCACGAGCTGGAGCACGAGGAGCGCCGCGCCAAGGAGAAGCTCGCCGATCTCGAACGGCGCATCCGCGAGATCGAGGCCGATATCGGCCGGCAGGCCTCCGTCCAGCACGACGCCGCCGCGACCATCGCGCGGCTCGAGGCGGAGGCCGCGGAGATCGCGCGCGGCGCGGAGGATGCAGCCGGCCGCCGCGAGGCGCTCGAAGCGCGGCAGGCGGCGCTCGAGGCGGATCTAGCCGCCGCGGAAGCGCGGCTCGCGGCCGCCCAGACGGAGGCGGCCGACCTCGCGGCCCGGCGGCAGGCGCTGGAATCCGCACGCCGGGACGGGACGGAGCGCGCCCAGCGGGCGGCAAAGCAACGCGAGGAGGTCGAGCGCGACCTCGTCCGGCTCGGCGCTCAGGCCGCCGGCCCGTCCCTGGACGAGCTCCGGGCGGGGCTTGCGGCCGCCGAGGCAGCGCTGCGGGAGGCGGAAGAAGCGGCCGCGTCCGCCCGCGCGGGGCTTCCCCCGGCACGCGAGGAGGAGGCCAGGCGCCGGTCCGCCCTCAACGAGGCCGACCGCGCCGCGAGCCGGCTCGAAACCGAGTTCCGGACGCTCGCAAAGCTCTTCGGGCCGAGTTCGGGCAAGTGGCCGGTCATCCTCGACCAGGTCACGGCCGCGCCCGGCTTCGAGACGGCGCTCGCGGCGGCGCTCGGCGACGACCTGGAAGCCTCCTCCGATCCCGCCGCGCCCGTCCATTGGGCGGAGAGCGGCGACGCCTCCTCCGATCCCTCGCTGCCGGGCGGCCTGCCGGCCCTGGCCGAGAAGGTCACGGGGCCCGCTTCCATGACGCGCCGGCTCCGGCAGATCGGAATCGTCGCGCGCGGCGACGGGCCTCGCCTCGCCGCGCTGCTGAGGCCCGGGCAGAGGCTCGTCTCGGTCGAGGGCGATCTCTGGCGCTGGGACGGGCTCACCGCAGCCGCGGAGGCTCCGTCGGCCGCGGCGCGGCGGCTGGCGGAGAAGAACCGCCTCGCCGATCTCGACCGCGCCGCCAAGTCGGCGCGCGCGATCGCCGGGGAGCGGAAGGCCGAACTCGCGGCCGCCAGCGCCCGGCTGCAGGAGCTCGTCGCGGGCGAGGCTGCCGCCCTCGATCGCGCGCGAAAAGCCCGCTCCGCCTTCGACGCAGCGCGGGATGCCCTCGCCCGCGCCGAGAAGCGCGAGCTGGAAGTGGCCGCGCGCCGCTCGGCCCTCGACGAGGCGCTCGCCCGAATCGGCGTCTCCGAGGCCGAGGCCAAGGCGCGAATCACCGAGGCGGAGACGGGGCTCGCCGCGCTGCCGCAATCCCGGGATGCCGAGACGCGCCTCCTGGAGGCGCGCGCGACGGCGGCGGAGGCGCGGGCCGCGGCAGCCGATGCCCGCGCGGCCCTGAACTCGCTCACGCGGGAGGCCGAGCAGGTGGCGAAGCGCCGGGCCGCGCTCGCCGCCGACACCAAGCTCTGGACGGAACGCGCCGAGCGCGCCAGCCATGCCGCGACCGATCTCGCCGCGCGCCAGGCGGCCGCCAAGGCCGAGCACGCGGAACTGGCATCCGCGCCCGACACCTTTCTCATGCGCCGCCGCACGCTCAATGCCGAGATCGGGGAGGCCGATGCGCGCCGGAGCGCCGCTGCCGACAAGCTCGCGGGCGCCGAGGCGGCCCTCGCCGCGGCCGACCGGGACGCCCGGGCCGCCCTCGAAGGATTGTCGGCGGCGCGCGAGCGCCGGGCTGCGTCCGAGGTGCGCGCGCAGGCCACGGCCGAGCGCCTCGCGGAGCTGACCCGCCTCATCGCTGAGACCTTCGAGACCGACCCGGCCGGGCTGATGCAGCTGGCGGGGCTCGCCGAAAACGATGCCGTCACGGATCTTCCCGCCGTGGAGGCGCGCCTCGCCTCGCTCAAGGCCGACCGCGAACGCCTCGGCGGGATCAACCTGCGGGCGGAGGAAGAACTCGCCGAGACGGAGGGCAAGCGCAGCCAGCTCGCGGCCGAGCGGGACGACCTCGTCGAGGCGATCCGGCGCCTGCGCGGGGCGATCGGCAACCTCAACCGGGAGGGCCGCGAGCGCCTCGTCGCGGCCTTCGGGATCGTCAACGGGCATTTCGGGCGCCTCTTCACGAAGCTCTTCGGCGGCGGCGAGGCCGAGCTGACCCTGATCGATTCGGACGATCCGCTGGAGGCGGGGCTGGAGATCCTGGCCCGCCCGCCCGGCAAGAAGCCGGCCTCGCTCTCCCTCCTGTCCGGCGGCGAGCAGGCTCTCACGGCCACCGCGCTCATCTTCGCGGTGTTCCTGACGAACCCCTCCCCGATCTGCGTGCTCGACGAGGTCGACGCGCCGCTCGATGACGCCAATGTCGAGCGCTACTGCGACCTATTGCGCGAGATGGCGGGCGAGACGGAGACGCGCTTCCTCGTCATCACCCACAACCCGATCACCATGGCCCGCATGGACCGGCTGTTCGGGGTGACGATGGCGGAGCGCGGGGTCTCGCAGCTCGTCTCGGTCGATCTGGCGGTTGCCGAGCAGCTGCGCGAGGCGAGCTGATCCGAGCCGCCGCCAGGGCCGGCAAGGATAGCGAATTCTCAAGTAATTCCAGCGCCTTACGCCACCATCTCGCGTTGTTGACACCCCCTGGAGCCGACACTATGGTGCCGGCCGACCTCGGAGGGTGTTCGGCCGCTCCGCATCTGTTTTCGCGAGTTTTCGCCATCATGAGCGGTAACGGCACGCGGGACGGGCGCGATGAGACGTCCGGATCAGCCGCCGACGGGGACCTGTCCGGGAGGCTTCAGCGTCTCGGGGCTCAGATCGATGCGAAGCGGCCACCCGCAGACCAAAAGAAGAGCCCCGGCGGCGCGCAATCGGGACATTCCTCCGCGATAGGTCTTGCTTTTCGGCTTTCGGCAGAGTTTGTAGCCGGGGTCTTGGCAGGGGGCATCCTTGGCTGGCTGGTCGACCGCATGGTCGGGACCGCGCCCTGGGGCCTGATCATCTGCCTGATCCTCGGCTTCGCTGCCGGCATGCTGAACCTGCTTCGGGCAACCGGATCAGTTAAGTCTGCCCGGCCGGGCGGCCATTGAGGTGCGGCTAGCAGCTGCGACTGCCCTAGAGGTGCGAGAGTAACGACGGACCATGGCGAGCCCGATCGAGCAATTCGAACTAAAGCCCATCATCCCAGCTCTTGGCTTCACGAATTCGTCGCTGTTCATGGTCGGCGGTGTCGCCTTGATCGTTGGCGGGCTGCTCTATGCCACGCGCAACCGTTCGGTGGTGCCTGACAGATTTCAGGCCGGCGCGGAGATCCTGCACGACTTCGTGGCGGGAACGCTGACGGATGCCGCAGGCCGCGACGGGATGAAGTTCTTCCCGCTCGTCTTCTCCCTCTTCATGTTCGTGCTGACGCTGAACCTCGTCGGGCTCATCCCCGGGTTCTTCACGGTCACGAGCCACATCATCATCACCTTCGCGCTTGCCGTCCTCGTGATCGGCACCGTGATCGGCTACGGCTTCTACAAGCACGGCACCCACTTCCTCGGGCTGTTCGTGCCCTCCGGCGTGCCCGGCTGGCTGCTGCCCTTCATCGTGGTGATCGAGATCATCTCCTTCATCTCGCGCCCGATCAGCCTGAGCCTGCGTCTCTTCGCCAACATGCTGGCGGGCCACATCGCCCTGAAGGTCTTCGGCGGCTTCGTGGTGGCGCTCGGCGGCGCCGGCGTCCTGGCCGTGCTGTCGCCCCTGCCGCTCCTGATGGCCGTCGCCCTCACGGCGCTCGAGTTCCTCGTGGCTGGGCTCCAGGCCTACGTCTTCACGGTTCTCACCTGCATCTACCTCAACGATGCAATCCACCCCGGCCACTAGGGCACAGCCCTAGCCCGGTTCCTTCACCCGCCCTGACCGAACCCACCGTTCAAGGAGTTTTCCATGGATCCAGTCGCCTTCAAGTTCCTCGGTGCCGGCCTCGCCTGCATCGGGATGGGCCTCGCCGCAATGGGCGTCGGCAACATCTTCGGCAACTTCCTGTCCGGTGCCCTGCGCAACCCGTCGGCTGCCGACGGCCAGTTCGCCCGGGCCTTCATCGGCGCCGCGCTCGCGGAAGGTCTCGGGATCTTCTGCCTCGTCGTCGCTCTGGTCCTTCTCTTCACCTGACGCCGGGACCGGTTCAGGGCGGTTTTTCGGACGCCGCTTCCCGCGGCGTCCTCCCTTTTTCGAGTAGAGGCAACTGACGCGCGATGGCCCAGACGACGACACAGCAGGTCGCCGGCACGGTGCAGGAAGCCGCTCACGGCGGCGAGTTCCCGCCCTTCAACACGGCCACCTATCCCGGCCAGATCATCTGGCTCGCGCTGACATTCGGCTTCCTCTACTTCATGATGGCGCGGGTGATCGTCCCGCGCCTCTCGGGAATTCTGGGCGACCGGCGCCGCCGGATCGCGACCGATCTCGAGCAGGCAGCCGAGATGCGCAGCCGCGCCGAAGAGGCCGGACGTGCCTACGAGCAGTCCCTCGGTGAGGCCCGCGCCAAGGCGCAGGCGATCGCCCAGGAGACGCGCACGGCGCTGAACACCGAGAGCGAGGTTCGGCGCAAGGCCCTCGAGGCCGATCTGGCGCAGAAGCTGGCGGAAGCCGAGACCACCATCCAGGCCAAGACTGCGAGCGCGATGTCGAATGTCCGCGAGGTCGCGACCGATGCCGCCGCGGCCATCGTCGAGCGGCTGACCGGCCGTGCGCCCGACCGGGCCACGATCGATGGCGCCTATGACCGTGCCGCGCGGAGCTGAGTTGATCCCATGCTGAGCAATGCAACGTTCTGGGTCGGCGTCGCCTTCGTCATCTTCATGGCGCTGGCCTGGCGCATGGGCGCCTTCCGGCAGATTGCCGACGGCCTCGACAGCCGCGGCAGCCGCGTGCGGGCCGAGCTCGAGGAGGCCCAGCGCCTTCGCGCCGAGGCCGATGCGCTTCTGGCCGAGTACAAGCGCCGCCGCGACGAGGCCGAGCGCGAGGCTCAGGACATCGTGAACGCCGCCCGCGAGGAGGCCGAGCGGGTTGCCCGCGAGGCGCAGGAGCGGATGACGGAGTTCGTCCGCCGCCGCACCGCCGCCGCCGAGGCGAAGATCGCCCAGGCCGAGGCTTCCGCCGCACAGCAGGTCCGCGCCGCTGCGGCCGACGCCGCGGTCCGGGTTTCCGAGGCGGTGCTGCGCGACCAGATGCGCGGCCCGACGGCCGAGGACCTCCTCGCCCGCAGCCTCACCGAAGTTCGCGGGAAGCTCCATTCCTAGGCATCCGGATCACCCGGAGATGCGAAAAAGCCGGCCCTTGGGCCGGCCTTTTTGTTTTGGAGGCCCTCTCTACTCCGCCGCCTGGAGGGCCGGGATCGGGGCGGGCGGCGTCCAACGCAGCACCGGCTGCCTGGCCGCGCGGGTCTCGTCCAGCCGGCGACGGGGGGCGAGGTAGGGCGCGCCCGTGAAGCGCTCCGTCTCGCCGCGCTTCGCCGCGAAGGCGAGGTCGCGCAAGGTCGCGATGAAGAGGTCCAGCGAGGCCTTCGATTCGGATTCGGTCGGCTCGATCAGCATCGCCCCGTGCACGACGAGCGGGAAATACATCGTCATCGGGTGGTAGCCCTCGTCGATCATCGCCTTGGCGAAATCGAGCGTCGTGACGCCGGTATCCTTCAGCCAGGCATCGTCGAACAGGACCTCGTGCATGCAGGGCTTGTCGCCGAAGGGCAGCGACATGAGGTCCGACAGGCAGGCCCGGACGTAATTGGCGTTGAGGACCGCATCCTCCGAGGCCTGCCGCATTCCGTCCGAGCCGTGCGAGAGCATGTAGGCGAGCGAGCGCACGAACATGCCCATCTGCCCGTGGAAGGCCGTCATCCGGCCGACCGCCTCCGGGCTCTCGGCATCTTCGACGAGCTGAAGCGCGTCGCCCTCCTGCCGCAGGAACGGCACCGGCGCGAAGGGCGCGAGCCGCTCGGACAGCACGACCGGGCCGGCGCCCGGCCCCCCTCCCCCGTGCGGGGTCGAGAAGGTCTTGTGCAGGTTGATGTGCATGGCGTCGACGCCGAGGTCGCCCGGCCGCACCTTGCCGACGATCGCGTTGAAGTTCGCGCCGTCGCAATAGAAATAGCCGCCCGCCCCGTGGATCGCCTCGGCGATCTCGGCCGCGCGCGGCTCGAAGAGCCCGCAGGTGTTCGGGTTGGTGAGCATGATGGCCGCGATCTCGGGGCCGAGCAGCGGCTTCACGTCCGCGAGATGCACCCAGCCGTCGTCTCGCGCCGGCACGCTCTTCACCGTGAAGCCGAGCAGCGCGGCCGTGGCGGGATTCGTGCCGTGCGCCGAATCGGGGACGAGCACCACGTTGCGCGTCTCGGCCTCGCCACGGGAAGCGATCGCGGCCTTGATGGCCATCATGCCGAGAAGCTCGCCATGCGCGCCCGCCTTGGGCTGCAGCGCGACGGCGGGCATGCCGGTCAGCGTGGTCAGGTAGCGGGCGAGCTCGCTCATCAGCTCCAGCGCGCCCTGCACGGTCGAGACCGGCTGCAGGGGATGGATGTCGGCGAATCCCGGCAGCCGCGCCACGCGCTCGTTCAGCCGGGCATTGTGCTTCATCGTGCACGAGCCGAGCGGGAAGAGGCCGGTATCGATGCCGTAATTGCCCTGGCTGAGGCGGACGTAGTGCCGCATCGTCTCGGGCTCGGAGAGGCCCGGCAGGCCGATGGGAGCCGTGCGCTCCAACCCGCCGAGACGCGGCTCGAAAGCCTCCGGCTCGTCGAGATCGATGCCGGTCACGTCCGGCCGCCCGATCTCGAAGATCAGCGGCTCTTCCTGCACGAGGCCGCGGTTGCCCGTGAAGGTCTGAGGGATTCCGGAAGAAGCCGCCGCTCCCCCGGAGGCGCTTGCCGGCGGGCGCTCGCTGCCGGCTGCGCCGGCCACGGCCGGCTCGTCCGCGAGCGGCCTGATGGAGGTCGGGCGTCCCTGGCGGTTCAGCATCACAGAATGTCCTTGAGGCCCTGGACCAGCGCCGCCCGGTCCTCGTCCGTGTTGATCTCGGTCGTGGCGACGAGAAGCAGGTCGTCGAGCCCGCCCCCGGGAATCAGGCGCGACACCGGGACGCCGGCCAGGATGCCCTCGGCGGCGAGGGCCTCGACGACGCCCGCCGCCGGCTCAGGCAGCCGCAGCGTGAACTCGTTGAAGAAGGTGGCGTTCAGCACCTCGACGCCCGGAACGCCGGCGAGCATGCCGGCGAGCTTCACGGCATTGGCGTGGTTCACCCGCGCCAGCCGCCGGAGGCCCGCTTCGCCCAGCAGCGTCATGTGGATCGTGAAGGCGAGGCAGCAGAGGCCCGAATTCGTGCAGATATTCGAGGTCGCCTTGTCGCGCCGGATATGCTGCTCGCGCGTGGAGAGCGTCAGCACGAAGCCGCGCCGCCCTTCCGCATCGGTCGTCTCGCCGCAGAGGCGCCCCGGCATCTGGCGCACGAATTTCGACCGCGTCGCGAAGAGCCCGACATAGGGGCCGCCGAAGGACAGCGCATTCCCGATCGACTGGCCCTCGCCGACCACGATGTCGGCCCCCATCGCGCCGGGCGATTCGACGAGCCCGAGCGACACGGCCTCCGTGAAGACCGCAATCAGCAAGGCGCCGGCCTTGTGCGCGGCCTCGGCGATCGGCCGGAGGTCCCGCAGGTTGCCGAACACGTCCGGGCTCTGGACGACCACGCAGGAAGTCTCGCGATCGATCGAGGCGACGATGTCCTCGGAGGCGGAGACGTCCGGCGGCAGCGAGGCCACCTCGTCCCCGGCCATGCCGGAGACGGTGCGGACGACCTCGGCATAATGCGGATGCAGGCCGCCCGAGAGCACGGCCTTGCGGCGCTTCGTGACCCGGTGCGCCATCAGGACGGCCTCGGCCGTGCCGGTCGAGCCGTCATACATGGAAGCGTTGGCCACCTCCATGCCGGTGAGCGCGGCGACCTGGGTCTGGAACTCGAAGAGATATTGCAGCGTGCCCTGCGCGATCTCCGGCTGGTAGGGCGTGTAGCTGGTCAGGAACTCGGAGCGCTGGATGAGGTGGTCCACGCTCGCCGGAACGTGGTGCTTGTAGGCGCCCGCCCCGACGAAGAACGGAACGGAGGAAGCCGGCATGTTCCGGCCGGCCATCCGCGACAGGATGCGCTCGACCTCGAACTCGCCCTTGTGCCGCGGCAGGTCGGGCGGCGCGGTCATGCGCCTCGCCTCCGGGATGTCGGCGAAGAGCGCGTCGATGTCGGGCACGCCGATGCGGCCGAGCATCGCCTCGCGATCGGACGGGGTCAGGGGGAGATAGCGCATCAGGCGGGCTCGGTTTCCGCATGCGCCAGCCCCGCGATCGTCACCTCGGCGAGGATCGAGTTCGCGATGTAGCACTCGGCGTGCGCGCGGTGGTGGATGTCGGCGAGTTCGGCCTCGCTCGGCCGCTTCTCGCCCGAGAACGCGACCTGTGGGTTCAGCCCGATGGCCGAGACGAAGAGCTTGCCGCGCTCGTTCCGGCTCATCGTGGCCACCGCCTCGTCGCGGTAGCTGTCCACGACGAAGCCCTTCTTGGCCGCGAAAGCGAGAAAGAAGAGCATGTGGCAGGCCGAGACGGAGGCGCAGAGCGCCTCCTCGGGATCTACGGCATCCGCCCGGGAATAGGGCAGCGGGACCGAGCTCGGCGCGGAGGAGCCCGGCACCTCGACGCCGCCATCGAAGATCCAGCGATGGCCGCGGCCGTATTTCCCGTCCGTGAAGACGGCGCCGTCCCGGCTCCAATCCACGGTCGCGCGATATTCGTGGGCCATCGGCGGATCCTCAGCTGATCGACGAGAGGTATTCGGAATACTCGGCCTCGCTCATCAGGCCGTCGAGCTCGGCCGGGTCCTTGAGCTTCAGCTTCAGGAACCAGCCGCGGCCCGCCGCATCGTCGTTGACGGTGCCGGGCGCGGCCTCAAGCTCGCCATTGACCTCGACCACGTCGCCCGAGACGGGGGCGTAGACCTCGCTCGCGGCCTTCACGCTCTCGACCACGGCGGCCTCCTGGCCCTTGGTGAGCGCCTTCCCGACCTCCGGCAGCTCGACAAAGACGACGTCGCCGAGCTGGGCCTGGGCGTAGTCGGTGATGCCGACCGTCCCCGTATCGCCCTCGACGCTGATGTATTCGTGGTCGCGCGTGTAGCGGATCGTCATGTCGATGGACCTCAGCGGCGGTAGCGGTGGGGAACGAAGGGGAGCTTCACGACCTCGGCCGGGACCCGCTTCTCGCGGATCATGACGCCGATGCGGGTGCCGGGCGCGGCGAATTCGGCGACGACGTAGCCCATCGCGATCGGACCGCCGACGCTCGGCCCGAAGCCGCCCGACGTGACCTTGCCGATGAGCTCGCCCGCGAGATCGAGGATGTCCGCATGCTCCCGGGCCGGGGCGCGCCCCTCGACCCGGATGCCGACGCGGCGCCGCAGCGGGCCGTTGGCGATCTCCTCCGAGATGCGGATGTGGCCCGGGAAGCCGCCTTCCTCGCGGCGCCGGCGCTGGATGGACCAGGCGAGGCCCGCCTCGACGGGCGACGTCTCCTGGTTGATGTCGTGGCCGTAGAGCGGCAGCCCCGCCTCGAGGCGAAGCGAATCGCGGGCGCCGAGGCCGACCGGCTTCACGGCCGGCGAGCGGGTCAGAAGTCCCCAAAGCTCCTCCGCCCGGTCCGCCGGGACGGAAATCTCGAACCCGTCCTCCCCCGTATAGCCGGAGCGGCTGACATGGGCCGGGATGCCGGAGAGCGTCATGGAGGCCCCCGTCATGAAGGCGAGCTTGCCGGCCTCCGGCGCGATCGCCCCGAGAACGCCCGCCGCTTCGGGCCCTTGCAGCGCGAGAAGCGCGCGATCGTCCTCGCGGCGCAGCTCGACACCCTCGGGCAGCCGGGCCGCGATATGACGGTAATCCGCCTCCTTCGTGGCGGCATTGACGACGAGGATCAGTTCGCCGCCGCCAGCGCTGCGGGCCGGGCGGGCCACCATGAGGTCGTCGAGGATCCCGCCCTCCTCGTTCAGCAGCTGCGTGTAGCGCTGCTGGCCGAAGGCGAGTCCGGCGATGTCCGCAGGCACGAGCGCCTCCAGGGCAGCCGCGACCGTCGCGTGGTCGGGCCCGACGAGACGGGCCTGCCCCATATGCGACACGTCGAAGAGGCCCGCATGCTCGCGGGTCCAGCCGTGCTCCGCGAGGATGCCGGCCGGATACTGGACCGGCATGGCATAGCCCGCGAAGGGCACCATGCGGGCGCCCGCCTCCCGGTGGACGCGCGCGAGCGGCGTCTCCAGCAGGTCGTCCGGTTGAATGTCGTTTGCCATAGGCTCCTCGGGTCCGGACGATGCAAACGCGCGAGACCGCTGTCGCGGCCCGGCCTTTGCCCCCTCTGTCCACGGACCTGAGAGATTCCCCCCGTCGGATCGGGGGTTACTCCGTCGGTGGGCCGCGCCTCTCGGCGCAGCCGCTTTCCAGAGTGCCAGCTCCCGCGCGGTCCTTTAGGCCTGAGCGTTTCCGGGGCGGTTGCGCCTTCGGCGTCGAGCCGGCCTTGCCGCCTCGAACTCTCCCGCGGGGGATCATTGA
>JAFAEL010000030.1 GCA_023423995.1 Pseudomonadota bacterium
GCGGCAATTGCGGTGGCAAGGGCGGCTCCATGCACATCGCCGATTTCGAGGTCGGGATGCTGGGCGCCAACGGGGTCGTATCAGCCAACATCGTCATCGCCGCCGGTGCGGCGCACGCCATCAAGCTCCGCGGCGAGCGACGCGTCGTAGCCTGCTTCTTCGGCGACGGGGCGACCAATCGCGGACCTTTCCTGGAGGGGCTGAACTGGGCGGCAGTGTTCGGCCTTCCGGTGCTCTTCATCTGTGAGGACAACGGTTACGCTGCAACGACCAGAACGGCCTCGATGACCGCCGGCGGCGGCCCCTCGGTCAGGGCGCGCGCGCTTGGGCTGGAAAGCGCCGAGGTCGACGGCAACGATGTGCTTGCCGTCGAAGAAGCGGCAGGACGACTTGTCCGCGAGATACGAGAAGGTGGCGGGCCCCGCTTCCTCCACGCGCGGACCTGGCGCGTGACGGGGCACACGGGCGCCGACCCCGCGGCCTACAGGTCGAAGGAAGAGGTGGAGAGCCACCTGGATGCTGACCCGCTGAAGAGGAGCCGGGAGGCGCTCCTGCTCGCCGGGGTGTCCGAGGCGGAGTTGGACGGCGACCGCGAGGCCGCCTTCGCCGAGATGGAGGCGGCGTATGCCGACGCCAAGGCTGCTCCCTTCCCTCCCGCCTCCGTCGCCTTCACGGACGTGCAGGACGTCGGCAGCCCCCTGGAGAGGGCATTCTGATGACCCGGATCAGCTACCTGGAAGCAGGCCGTCAGGCCCTCGCGGAAGAAATGCGGCGCGATCCGCTCGTCTGGGCGGTTGGGGAGGATTTGGGCCGCGGCGGCGTCTTCGGTCAGTACCGCGGACTGGCCGAGGAATTCGGAAGCGATCGGATCTCGGACGCCCCGATTTCGGAAGCTGCGATCCTCGGCGCTGCAGTGGGTGCTGCGATGTCCGGCACTCGCCCCGTCGTTGAGATGCGGTTTTCGGACTTCGCCCTTTGCGCGATGGACGAACTGATCAACCAGGCGGCCAAGGCCCGGTTCATGTTCGGCGGGCAAACACGTGTCCCGCTGGTCGTGCGCGAGCCGATCGGGATGTGGCGGTCCTCGGCGGCACAGCACTCCCAGTCGCTCGAGGCCTGGTACGCGCACGTCCCCGGGCTGGTGGTCGCCTGCCCGTCCACAGCGGCCGACAACAAGGGACTGCTCAAGGCGGCGATCCGCTGCGACGATCCCGTCGTCTACATGGAGCACAAGGGGCTGTGGCCTCTGGAAGATGACGTCCCGGACGATCCGGATTTCGTGCTCCCCTTCGGGCAGGCCCGAATCGTCCGAGAGGGCCGTGATCTGACGCTGGTTTCGTGGTCGGGGCAGGTGCACGTGGCCGCCGAAGCGGCCGCCTCACTCGCCGCGGCAGGCATTTCGGTCGAGCTGATCGACCTGCGTACCCTTTGGCCTTGGGACCGGGACGCCGTCATCAGGAGCGTGCGGAAAACGGGCCGTCTCCTCGTGACACACGAGGCCGTCGCGGTCGCGGGGTTCGGGGCGGAAATCGTCGCGACGGTGGCGGAGCACGCCGCAGCGGACCTGCGCTCTCCGGTTCGCCGACTGGGTGCCCCGCGAGCGCCAATCGCCTACGCGCCACCCGCCGAGGACGCGGTCCGGGTAACGGCTACGGCGATCGCCGCGGCGGTTCGCGACATGGTGACTTCGAGGGATTGAGCAACGCCTCGTCGGTGCGCTCCAGCGCCGGCGACATGGACGGAATGCCTGGTGGATCGAGTGTCGTCTCGCGGCGCCTCGTCCTTGGCATCGGGGAAGGAACGGATCGGGGATGGCGGACGAGACCAACGAGATGACGGGCGGCGAAGCGCTGGCCCGCATGGTCCAAGCCTTCGAGGGCGGGCCGATGTTCGGCATGGGCGGCTTCCAACTCCTGCCGTTCTACGACGCATGCCGGCGGCTGGGCCTCGGACACCACCTTATCAATGACGAGCGTGCCGGCTGCTTCGCGGCAGACGCCTATGCGAAGGTCTCGGGCCGCGTGGGTCTCGTCGATGCCACCCTGGGTCCGGGCGCGACGAACCTCGTCACCGGTTTGATCGAGGCCCTGAATGCGGGCACCCCGCTGGTCGCCATCGTCGGTGACAGCCACCGCGACCACTCCTGGAAGAACATGACCCAGGAGAGCCGTCAGATCGACATTCTCCGGCCCGCCGCGAAGGAAGTCATCAGGATCGAGAGCCCGGCACGGATTCCCGAGCTGATGCGCCGCGCCTTTGCGGTTGCGACCACCGGTCGTCCAGGCCCTGTCGTCGTCGACGTTCCGGAGGACGTCTGCCACGGCACGCACGGTTTCGATGATCGCGACTTCGTCGTGGACCCGATCTACGAGGCCGCACCCGCCCTGCGATCCAGGCCGGACCGGGCAAGCCTGTCTCGTGCCGCCCAACTCCTCGGGGAAGCTCGCCGGCCGCTTCTGCTCGCCGGGGGCGGCGTTCACCTGTCGGGGGCCGCCGAGTCCTTGGCACGCTTCAGCGAAAGCCTGAACCTGCCCGTGGCCCACACCATGAGCGGCAAGGGTGCGATTGCCTGCACCTCCCCCCTCTCCGCCGGGCTTTTCGGACGGTATGACCGCATCGCCAACGACCTCATCGCCGAGTCCGACCTTCTCTTCGTGGTCGGATGCAAGCTCGGGGAGATCGCCACAAAGCGCTACACGGTGCCGTCGCCTGGCAAGCGCATCATCCATCTCGACATCGTCGCCGAGGAGATCGGGCGAACTGCCCGACCTGAGCTCGCGCTTTGGGGCGATGTGCGCGAGACCATCGAGGCACTCGGTGAGTTGCTGAAGGAGGAGGCGGAGGACATCCGGACACGGCAACAAGGCTTTGCCGACGAAGTCTCGGGCAAGATGACCGCTTGGCGGGACAGCGTGCGCGAGCGCTACGCGTCCGAGGAAGTCCCCGTTTCGATGGGCCGCCTCATGGGTGAGCTGAATCGCCTGTTGCCCGAGGACGCCATCCTCGTGGCGGATGGTGGTTTTGCGGCCCATTGGGGAGGATTGCTGTTCGACACGAAGAAGCCGGGACGGTTCTTCGTTCCGGATCGCGGCTTCGCCTCGATCGGCTACGGCCTTCCGGGTGCGATGGGCGCGGCTCTCGCGGCGCCGGGGCGGGCGGTCGTCGCACTCACCGGAGACGGTGGCTTCAACATGATGCTGGGCGAGCTCGAGACCGCGCGGCGGATGGGGCTCTCCTTCACGATCGTAGTCGTGAACAACGCCGCATCAGGTTACGTGAAGGCCTTGCAGCATCTGATGTACGGGGAGGGGGCCTACCACGCGTCCGATCTCGCCGAAACGAACTACGCCCGTGTTGCCGAGGCGCTCGGGTGCAACGGCATCCGCGTCGAGCAGCCGGGCGACCTGGCCGACGCGCTTGGCCGCGGAATGAAGGGCGACGGCCCGACGATCATCGACTTGGTGGTGACGCGCGATCCCGCAAAGATGCTGCCCGCCGCCGATAGTCGGGCCGTCAAGATCAAGAAGGGTGACCGGGTCGCGTGAGGCAGTAGCGACGAAAAAAGTCGAACAGGGAGGAATGACGATGTCGGTACGGAAGGGATTCGATCGCCGCTTAGTATTGCTGGGCGGCACGGCGGCCGCCAGCACCTTCTCCATCGGGCGGGCAAAGGCCGCCGCGGACTTCACCTACAAGTTCGCCACGAACGTGCCTTCCTCCCACCCGTTGAACGTGCGGCTTCAGGAAAGCTTCGATCGCATCAAGTCCGAGACGAACGGTGCGCTGGTCATCCAGCTCTTTCCCAACAACCAGCTCGGCGCCGACACGGACGTGCTCGGGCAGCTCCGCTCGGGGGCCGTCGAGTTCTTCACCCTCTCCGGCCTGATCCTCTCGACGCTCGTTCCGGCCGCCGCGATCAACGGGGTGGGTTTCGCATTCTCCGACTACCCCACCGTCTGGAAGGCCATGGACGGTGAACTCGGGGCGGCGATCAGGGCCGAGATCGCCAAGGCGAACATCCTCGCGACGGACAAGATCTGGGACAACGGCTTCCGGCACATCACGATGTCGACCAAGCCGATCCGCACCCCCGATGACCTGAAGCAGGTCAAGATGCGCGTTCCCGTGGCTCCGCTCTGGACGGCGATGTTCAAGGCCTTCGGCTCGGCCCCGGTCTCGATCAACGCAGCGGAAATGTACACTGCGCTCCAGACCAAGGTCGCCGATGGCCAGGAGAACCCGCTCGCGGCAATCTGGAACACCAAGATCTACGAGGTGCAGAAGTACCTCGCGCTGACCGGGCACATGTGGGACGGCTATTGGCCGCTCGCCAACCGTCGCGCATGGGCCGCACTTCCCAAGGACATGCAGGCGATCGCCGCCAGCAACTTGAACAAGGGCGCGGATGCCCAGCGCGCCGATCTCGATCAAATGAATGTCAACCTTCAGAAGGACCTGGAGGAGAAAGGCATGGTCTTCAACACGGTGGACAAGGCGAAATTCCAGGCGCGGCTCCGCGAGGCGGGGTTCTACAAGGAATGGCGCGAGCGCTTCGGCGAACAAAACTGGAAGCTGCTCGAGAAAACCACGGGAACGGAGCTGTGAGCCGGATCGCCGGCCCGTTCGTGCCCCTTGTCGGGCTTCCCGCGCGATGATTCGCGTCGAAGGCCAGCCGCCCGGGCGCGGACGCATGGACGGCAAGGTCGCGCTCGTGCTCGGCGCGGGCGCGGATTGCGGCTCCGCCCCGGGTGCAAAATGGAGCAATGGCTCGGCAGCCGCCGCGGTCTATGCGCGTGAGGGTGCGAGGGTCGTGTGCGTCGACCTCGTCCTCGCCGCCGCCGAGGCCACCCGCGACGTCATCCTGGCCGAAGGCGGCGAAGCGATCGCCTGCCCTGCCGACGTGACAAGGAGCGACGAAGTCGAGGCCGCCGTGTCGGCCGCGACCGCGGCCTATGGCCGGATCGACGTGCTGCACAACAACGTGGGCGTCACGATCATGGGCGGTCCGCTCGAGATTTCCGAGGAGAGCTGGAAGCGGGGACTCGATCTCAATCTCACGAGCGCCTTCCTCGCCTGCAAGCACGTCCTGCCTGTCATGCTGGCGCAGGGCCGGGGGGCCGTGGTGAACATCTCATCCGCGGCGGCGGTTGTGATCAACGAGTATCCCTATGCGTCCTACTCGGCCTCAAAGGCGGGGCTGAACCACTTCACCCGAGCCATGGCCCTCCAGTATGCCGCGAAAGGCATCCGCGTGAATGCCGTCATGCCCGGCGCAATGGATACGCCCCTCATCTACCGCCAGATCTCCGGCCAATACGGGAGCATCGACGAGATGGTGGCCGCCCGTAACGCGCGATCTCCGACCGGGAGGATGGGTGATGCCTGGGACGTGGCCTATGCGGCCCTTTTCCTGGCGTCAGACGAGGCGAAATACGTCAACGGCGTCTGCCTTGCTGTCGACGGTGGCCTCACCTGCCTATGAGGAGCCCCGCTTGACCACGTGGCGTTGGCATTCGCCGGGGATCCTGCTGGCGGACACGATCACCAAGCTCCCGCCTGAGTCAGCCAGCGCCGTCCTCGTCTCGGGTTCGCACGGCGGCCGCTATCCCGGCTATCTCGCCGCGAAGGCGGGCGTGCGAGGCGTCATTCTCAATGATGCGGGGATCGGGCTGGAAGAGGCGGGGATCGGTTGCCTGCCCTATCTTGAGGCGCTCGGCATCGCGGCAGCGACCGTCTCGTACCTCTCCTGCCTGATCGGCGACACGGCCGACATGGTATCTCGCGGTGTGATCAGCTTCGCCAACGCGGCTGCCCGGGCCACCGGGGTAGCGGAGGGGATGCGATGCTCGGATGCGATGGCGCGGATGCGATCGGCATCGCCTGCATCAGCGGACCCGCCCTCCGTGGGCGAGTTGCGGAGCGAGTACGAAACCGGGAGCGGTGGCCGGCGCATCCTTCTCCTCGATTCCGCATCGCTCGTCCGACCGGAGGATGGCGGCCAGATCGTCGTCACGGCGTCGCATGGCGGATTGATCGGCAACGATCCCCGGCTCGCCCTGCGGGTGGATGCGCATGCGGCGGTGTTCAACGATGCGGGGCGACCGGATGGCCCTGGCGCGGCGAGGCTGCCGGTGCTGGAAGCACGCGGAATCCTGGCCGTCACGGTGGCCGCGAATTCCGCACGCATCGGCGATGCAGCCTCGGCGGTCCAGACCGGCATCATATCGGCCGTGAACGGCTCGGCCGAACGCCACGGCGCCCGTATAGGGGCGCCTTTGCTGCCGTTCCTGAAATATGTCTCGGGGCAATAATCGAGGCGCTGAAACGCGGCTTCCTCAGCACTCTGCATGAGCGATCAAAGTCCCATTGCGGTCGATGCAGGCCCAGCGAGGAAGCCGCCCCCGCCCTGCGACGATGCGCGAGTTCTCCTCCGAACTCTTCGTGCGGGCCTGCGCGTGCGCGAGCGCCGGTTCCTGCATGAGAATGGTCTGCGCCATTTGACAGGGAGCGCGGCAGGTTGAGCCTCGTCCCAAGGGCGGATGTGCCGCTCAGTGCAGTGAACCCGCCGGCTGCGATTGCACGGCAGATGGTTCCGAAAGGTGGATAGCTGAACTCATTCCGAGTACGGTCGCGAAGCTGGTCGTATGTACCCGGAAGGACGATGCCTCAGACAACGCGCTTCGACGGGCGGGTCGCAATCGTAACAGGGGCGGCGAGGGGCATCGGGGCGGCGACCGCGCGGCGACTTGCGGCCGAGGGTGCGAGGGTGCTGCTCGCGGATCGCGAGGCCATGGTCGAGGAGACGGCTGCCGGTATCGGCATTCCTGCCATTCTAGACATCACGGCCGCCGATGCCGGCGAGAGCCTTGCGAAAACCGCACTCGACGCTTTCGGCCGGATCGACGTCTTGGTGAACAACGCCGGGATCGGCGGCTCGAAAAGCCTCGCAGATTCCGATGACGCGCTTCTGGCACGCTTTATCGACACGAATCTCACCTCTGTGCTGCGCGTGACGCGGGCTGTGCTCCCGCATCTCTCGCAGCCGGGCGGCGCCATCGTGAACGTGTCATCGATCTTTGGGATCGTCGGCTATCCCGGCAGCACAGCCTATGCGGCTGCGAAAGGCGGCGTCGCGCAAGTGACCCGTCAGCTTGCGGCGGATCTCGGCCCGAAAGGCATTCGCGTGAACGCGGTGGCCCCTGGGGTCGTGCTGACTCCGATGACGCAGAACCACTTCAAGGATCCGTATTACACGCGCATGCTGGTCGATAGCGCCCCGCTCGGGCGCTATGCCGAGCCGGAGGAACTCGCGGCGGCCATTGCATTCCTGGCCTCAGACGATGCGTCCTTCGTCACAGGGGTGGTTCTCCCCGTAGATGGCGGCTTCCTGGCCGCTAGGCGCCGCTGGGATGACGTCTGAGGAGCAAAATTGACCATGTGGGACATGAGCGTTCGGTGGCCGAACGGCGCGCGCTGCGCCGTGATGCTGACCTTCGACTTCGATGCCGAGACCCTGTGGACCTCCCGCGATCCGGCTAATGCCACGCGCCAGGGCGTGCTCAGCCAGGGGCGCTACGGCGCGAAGGTCGGCGTCCCGAAGATCCTCGACGTGCTCGCAGAAGCCGACGTGAAAAGCACGTTTTTCATTCCCGGCTGGACGGTCGAAAATCACCAGGATCGCGCCGAGATGGTGCTGAAGGCCGGGCACGAGATCGCACATCACAGCTATTCGCATCGCTGGATCGAGAACGATCCGGCGGCCGAGATGGAGGAGATGGAGAGGGGCCTCAGCGCGCTGAAGACGCGGCTAGGGATCGTGCCCAAAGGGTACCGCTCGCCCGCCGGCGAGGTCTCGGCCAACCTGTTCAAGCTGCTTCAGCAGTTCGATTTCCTCTACGATTCGTCGCTCATGGACGACGTGAACCCATACCGGCACACCATGCCGGACGGATCGAAGGGACCGATCGAGCTACCCTGGCACTGGAGCCTGGACGATGCGCCCTATGCGCTGTTCTCGGTGAAGAACCCGCGGCCGATCTTCACCAACGAGCACATGCTGTCCATCTTCAAGGAGGAGTTCCGCGAGATCTATCGCTGGGGCGGCCTCTACGACATCATATTCCACCCTCAGGTCAGCGGTCGGCCGAGCCGCCTGAACCTGATCCGCGAACTCGTCGCCTTCATCCGCACCTTCCCGAATGTCTGGTTCGCGACCGGGACGGAGGTGGCGGAGGCATGGTCCGCAGCCCACGAGGGTGGCGCCTGACGCCGGCTTACATCGCTGGACGGCTCCTCAGTAGACGGCCGGCGTCACCACCCAGATAAGGTCGACCGGTTGCTCGCCGACGCACCAGAAGCGGTGTAGCTTGATTGCCGCGAAGGCGAAGCTGTCTCCCGTCGCGAGCTGGTACTCCGTGCCGTCCACCTCGAGTCCCAACGTGCCCGCGAGAACCGTCCCGCATTTCGCGCCGGCCTCGTTGTTGTAGGGCAGATCACCCGAGCCCCCACCCGGCTGGATGAGGATGCGGATCATCTGGACGCCCGGGACCGAGTCGGGCGAGAGCAGTTCCTTCGTCATGCCCTTGGGGCCGAGGGTCATCACCCGGCGGGAGGATGCCCGCACCACCACGTCGCCGTGCTCGCCTCCGGGCACGTCGAAGAGCCAGCCGACAGGCATGTCGAGCGCGGCGCAGACCTGGCGCAGCGACTTCAGTGACGGCATCGTGACGCCACGCTCGATCTGGCTGAGAAGGCCGATCGAGATCTCGGCCCGGTCCGCTACCTCCTGTAGCGAGAGGCCCTTTATGGCCCGCCTGAGCCGGAGCTTGCGGCCAATCCCATCATCCTCGGCATCGCTCGCCGCCATCGTCTGACCCTGTCTAACCATGCAGGCAAGCCTCCGCGGAACGTCATACCCCAGGATCCGCCAGATCTTGGAGCGAACATGAAACTTCGACGTCTGATTTTCAACAGGGTTGCAATCACCGGCCAGTTCTGGCCCAATCACTGAAATCGCAGCCAGGGAGGGGGTATGCGGGTCGGTATCGAGGTTGGTGGCACCTTTACGGACCTGGTTGCCGTGGACGGCAGCAGGGTCGAGGTCGTCAAAGTCCCGAGCACGCCAAGATCGCCGGAGATCGGGGCCTTCAACTCGTTGCAAGCCGCCGGGATCGCCGCCGAGGGCGTGTTGGACCTCGTCCACGGCTCCACCGTCGCCACCAACGCCATTCTCGAGCGCAAGGGCGCGAAGGTCGCGTTCGTCACGACCCGCGGCTTCAGGGACATCCTGTTCTTTCAGCGCCATGACCGGCGCAACATCTACGACCTCCACTACGCGAAGCCGGAGCCGCCGGTTCGCCGGAAGGATTGCCTGGAGGTCACCGAGCGCGTCGATGCGAGCGGCAGGGTCATTCTCCCCCTTGACGAGGACGAGGTCCGCGGCAAGCTCATTCCGCAGCTTGCCGCAGGCGGCTACGAAGCGGTGGCCATATGCCTCCTGTCTGCCTATGCGGCCCCCGCTCATGAGGCGAAGCTCAAGGCGATCATTGCCGAGGCGCTGCCCCACGTAAGGGTCGCCTGCTCACATGAGGTGGCGAGCGAGTTCCGCGAGTTCGAGCGGGCCTCTACGACGGTCCTCTCCGCCTATGTACAGCCTGTCATCGACGGGTACCTGTCCCGGTTCGAGGCGACGCTCGCCGAGGCCCGCTTCTCCGGCGGCTTCAGCGTCATGCAGTCGAATGGCGGCCGCCTTCCGGCCGTGGCCATGCGGCGCAACTCGATCACGGCGCTTTTCAGCGGGCCGGCCGCGGGCGTTGTCGGCGCGATCCGCCAAGCGGAGCGCTCTAACCGGCGGGACGTCATCACCTTCGACATGGGCGGCACCTCCACGGATGTCTGCCTCGTCCAGGCGGGCGTCCCCTCCGTTTCGCCCGAGACGGAGGTAGACGGGCTGCCAATTCGCACGCCCGTGCTCGACATCGTGAGCGTGGGCGCCGGCGGCGGGTCGCTCGTATGGATCGACGACGGCGGCATGCTGCGCGTCGGCCCACGTAGCGCTGGCGCTAATCCCGGTCCGGCCTGCTACGGCCGGGGCGGCACGCAGCCGACCGTCACGGATGCGCATGTCGTTCGCGGGACCATCCGGCCGGAGGCGTTCCTCGGCGGGACGATGATGCTGGATGCCGACAGGGCTCACCAAGCTTTCGAGGAGATCGCCGCGAAGCTCGGCATCTCGGTCAGGGACGCGGCGGCGGCGGCGATCCGGCTCGCGGTCGCCAACATCGTGCGCGCCGTCCAGCTCGTATCGACCGAGCGCGGCCGAGATCCGCGCGACTATGCGCTGCTGCCCTTCGGCGGCGCCGGTCCGCTCCTTGCAGCCGAGATCGCTGAGGAGCTGGGGGTGCGGGAGATCGTGGTGCCGCCCAATCCGGGTGTGATCTCGGCCTTCGGACTCCTTGCCGCCGATTACGTGCGGGTTGCGGGCGTGACACGCCGGGTCCCGCTTTCGGATGACGCGCCCGCGATGCTTCGCGAGGAATTTGCCCGCTTTCGCGAGAATGCCGAACGCGAGTTCCGCGAACTGGGCCTCGACGGTGCGCTCGTCTTCGAGCTTACGGCCGAGATGCGGTTCGTCGGGCAAGCGTTCGAGATCCCGGTCGAGATCGATCCCGGCAGGCTGGTGAGCCTCAAGCCCTCGGACTTGGCCGAGGAGTTTAGCATCGCCCACCGCCGCATTTACTTCCATGGTGGGGAGCCCGGCCGGAAGGTGGAAATCGTGGGTCTCCGGTTCGGTGTCCGCCGACGCCTGGACAGTCTTCCGGAGTTCCGCGAGCGACCCTCCGAACTGAAAGGTCCCGGAGAGATCGAAGTCTGGACACCCGGGGGCGCAGAGCAGGCGAGGCTCGTCGAGGCCGCATCCCTCAGGCCCGGCCGCGCCATCGAGGGCGCAGCCATGATCGAGGGCTACAGTTCGACCCTTTGGGTGCCGCCCGGTTGGCATGCGGAGCGCGACGAGCCCGGCAACATCATCATGCGGAAGGCCTGAGCCGATGACTGAGCGCAAGCCACTGGATCCGGTCGATTACGCGATCATCAGCCAGTCGCTGATCGCGGCTGCGCGCGAGATGGGCGCCAAGCTGATCCGCTCCGCGTATTCCACCGTGCTGCGCGAAGCCCGGGATGGCTCGGCCGCTCTCCTGGACGCGCAGGGGAATACGATTGCGCAGGCGGAGCTGATACCGATGCAGCTCGGCACGATCGGCCACGTCTTTCAGCCCTGCACCCGCCTCTATCCCAACGAGACGCTGGAGGAGGGCGACTTCTTCGTCATCAACGACCCATACTCCGGGGGGCAGCACCTCCAGGACGTCTTCTTCTTCCATCCGATCCTCGTAGATGGGAAGGTCATCGGCTTCTCTGCTTCCGTCGCCCACCACCTCGACATCAGCGGCGGCGATCCCGGACTGAACATCGGTGCGCCCGACGTCTATGCGGAGGGGCTCATCATCCCGCCGCTCAAGCTCAACATGAAGCGGGACTGGCATGGCGGCGCCTTCGAGCGCCTGCTTCGGGCCAACGTGCGTGTGCCGCACCAGACGATGGGAGATTTCGACGCCCAGATCGCCGCGAATGCGATCGGAGCGCAACGCGTGACCGAACTGGCAGAGCGCTACGGAGCGGAAAAGATCACCGCCGTGATGGCGGCCTTGCTCGACTACTCGGAGGCGCGGATGCGGGCCGCGCTGCGCGAGATCCCCGACGGTGTCTATACGGGCGAGGATGCGGTCGATGACGACGGCCTGTCGGATACGCCGCTTCCTGTCCGAGCGACGCTCACGATCAAGGGCGATTCCGCCGAGATCGACTTCACGGGAACGGCGCAACAGGTCCGCCGCAACCTGAACGCGCCATTCGCCGCGACCGTTTCGGCGGCGCTGTCCTGCCTCAAGGCCGCGCTGACAAGCCCTGACATCCCGTTCAATGCCGGCGCATTCAGGCCGATCAAGGTCACGGCCCCGCTCGGCACGATGCTGAATCCGCGCCATCCGGCGCCTGTGCGGGCCCGCATGGAGGTCTGCTCCCGCGCCTGGAACGCCATCATGAAGGCGCTCTCGCAGGCCGTTCCGGACAAGGTGATCGCCTGCGGCTTCGATACGACGACATCCTTCGTTCTGTCGCATCTCGGCGAGAACGGCTGGTCGGTCTACCTCGAGATCTTCGGCGGCGGCTTCGGGGCCGGACTGGACAAGGACGGCTGCGATGCCGTCGACAACCCGCTCTCGAACTGCTCGAACACGCCGGTCGAGGCACTGGACCAGGACTTCTCCTTCTTCCGCGTCGTGGAATACGCGATGCGCACCGATAGCTGCGGCCACGGCCGCAGCCGTGGCGGGCTCGGCTTCGTGCGCAGCTTCGAAGCGCTGAAGGACGACGTGAGGATCTCGCTCTACAGCGACCGCTTCCGGCGCTCGGCCGAAGGGCTCTTTGGCGGCCTTCCGGGCGCAACAGGGTACTGCGAGGTGAGGCGCGGGAGCGAGGTGATCAAGCTTCGCTCGAAGGACGCGATGGATCTCAAGCGCGGGGATGTCGTCACGCTGGCGGTCGGTGGCGGAGGGGGCTACGGCAGCCCGAACGAGCGGTCGCCGGAGAGCATCGCGGCCGATCTCGAGGACGGGATCATCTCGGACGCGGTCGCCCGGTCTTGGCACCGGCAAGACGCCTCCGCCTAAGCATGCTCTCCTCGGCGGACAGCGTTCGCGACGCGCTCTGGACGGCCACGGCTCGCGAGCCTGCACCGTCGGGCGATGTGTTCGTGGCAGGCTCGACCGTTGACGTGGTCGTCGTCGGCGGCGGGTTCACGGGCGCAAGCGCGGCCCTCGCCGTGGCAGAGCGCGGCAACAGCGTGGCGCTCATCGAGGCGCGCCGCGTGGGTTGGGGCGCCTCCGGCCGAAATGGCGGGCAGGTCATACCGGGCCTGAAGCTCGACCCGTCCGAGATGCTCGCCGCCTACGGCGAGGAGACTGGCCGCCGTCTCACGGAGGAGGTTGGCGGGGCGGCGGACCTGGTGTTCGATCTCGTCGGGCGCCACGCGATCGATTGCGAGCCCGCACGCGGGGGCTGGATACAAGCGGCGCATGCCGAACCCGCCCTCGTCCGCGTCCAGAAGCGCGCGGGCGAGTGGGCGGCCGTCGGCGCGCCTGCTGAGAGGCTCGACGCGACTGCCGTCGCGCGCCTCACCGGCACCGATGCCTATCTGGGCGGCTGGATCGACCGGCGCGCCGGCACCCTGCAGCCGCTCTCCTACGTGAGAGGGCTCGCCCGGGCGGCCCAGCAGGCCGGAGCCAGGCTCCACGAGGGGATTACCGCGACGGCTCTCTCCAGGGACGGTGCCGGCTGGAAGATCACCACCTCGCAGGGCGCTATCGCGGCGAGGCATGTCATCATCGGCCAGGACGGCTACGCCGACGGGCTGGTCAAAGGGCTCGCGCAGACGCTGATCTGCGTTCAGAGCGCCCAGGTCGCTACTGAGCCTCTTCCGTCCGGTCTCGCCGCAGGCATCATGCCGGGCGGCATCTGCGCCTCGGAGACGCGCCGGCTCGCCTTCTACTTTCGTCAGTCGCCCGATGGGCGGCTCGTGTTCGGGGGGAGGGGAGCGATCGGGGACAGACAGAACCCGGCCTTTTTCCAGGCACTCATCAACGCCATGCATCGGACCTTTCCCGAGACGAAGGGCCTTGCCATCGCGCATCGCTGGTCCGGGCAGGTTGCACTAACGCTGGACGGGCTGCCGCACATTCACGAGCCTGAGCCGGGATTGCTGATCGGGCTCGGCTACAACGGACGCGGCGTCGCCATGGCGACCTTGATGGGCCGATGGCTCGCCGCGAGGGCGCTGGACGGCCTTGCCCACCCGCTGCCGACCACAACCTTGGCGCCCATTCCGTTCCATCAACTGAGGGGGCCCGCAATCCATGCCGGAATTGCCTGGGCCTGGCTTCGCGATCGCATGGGATTTGCCGGATGAGCGACCTGCCACATCTTTTCACGCCGATGACGCTGCGTGGGGTGACCATTCCGAACCGGGTGGTGGTCTCCCCGATGCAGCAATACGTAGCCGGCGACGACGGATTCCCTCGCGACTTCCACCTCCAGCACTACGGTCGGCTCGGGATCGGCGGCGCCGGTCTCGTCTTCACCGAAGCTCTGGCCGTCACCGCGCAGGGCCGCGTCACCCACCATGATCTGGGCATCTGGTCGGACGAGCATGTCGCCCTGCTGAAACCGATCGTCGCCGCGATCGCGGCAGCCGGCGCGGTGCCTGCGACGCAGCTCATCCATGCGGGCCGGAAGGGCAGCGTGTCGCGGCCCTGGCAGGGCTACAGTCCCCTTGATGAGACGACTGCAGCGCGCGGCGAGGCTCCCTGGACCACCGTGGCGGCGAGCGCCGTCCCGGCCAATCCAGGCTGGCACACGCCGGACGCGCTCGATGAGCGCGGCATCGAGGAGTTGATCGCCGCCTATGCTGCGGGCGCCCGCCGGGCCGCGGCCGCGGGCTTCCGGGTGCTCGATATTCACGGCGCCCACGGCTACCTCCTGCACAGCTTCCTGTCGCCGCTGGGCAACAAGCGCGACGACCGCTGGGGCGGGGATTTCGAAGGCCGCATCCGTCTCCTGCTCGAGGTCAGCAAGGCTGTCCGCGCAGCCTGGCCGGCCGACCTGCCGCTCTTTGTCCGCCTCTCCTGCGTGGACGATCAGGAGGGCGGCTGGACGCTGGACGATTCCGTCGCGCTGTCGCGCCGGCTGAAGGAAATCGGGGTCGACGTGATCGATTGCTCCTCGGGCGGGCTCGGCGAGCGCACGACCACGAAGATGATCCGGCGCCCAGAGGGGTATCAGGTGCCCTATGCCGAGCGCATTCGGGGGGAGGCGGATGTTCCTACTATGGCGGTCGGGCTGATCACGACTCCTGCCTTCGCCGAGTCCGTTGTCGCCGAGGGGCGCGCGGACCTCGTTGCGATCGGGCGCGAGGCACTGATGAACCCGCACTGGCCGTTGCACGCCGCCCGCGCGCTCGGCCACGATACGTCCTTCGCGAGCTGGCCCCCGTCCTGGGGGTGGTGGCTCGAGAAGCGCGCCCGCGCGGCCTCCGCGCCAATCACGGACAGAGTGGAGACAGGTCAGTCATGAGGATCGATCGCAGAACACTCCTCGGCGGGATAGCGGCGTCGCCGGCAGCGCTCGCCGCGCCCCCCTTCCTCCGGCACGCCTCGGCCCAGGCCAACACGATCGACATCGCGGCCGTGTATTCGCTGTCCGGCACCTTCGCGAATGTCGGCACCATGCTGAACGACGGCAGTCGTTGGGCCGTGGAGAAGTACGACAGCGTCCTTGGCAAGAAGCTGAACTACATCCTCCTCGACGATCGAGGCGACCCGGGGGAGGCCGTCCGTAAGGTCCAGGAAGTGATGACCCAGCGAGGCGTGAAGCACATCATCGGCTGCACGAACTCGGCGATCGCGCTCGCCGTGCAGAAAGAGGTCTATGCGCGAGGCGGCGTCTATGTGCAGGAGGCCGGCGCGGACGAATCGACCGGCAAGGATTGCAACAAGTCGAATTTCCGCTGGCCGGTCGCGAGCTATAGCGCCGTGAACGCCACGGTGCGTCCTCTGCTGGAAAAGTTCCCGAATGCGAAGAAGTGGTACACGATCACGGGTCAGTACGTGTTCGGCGACAGCCTGCTGACGAATTGCAAGGAGATCTTCAAGGAGAAGGGAATCCAGCACGTCGGGAACAGCTATCACTCGCTCGCCGATCGTGAATACTCTGGTTACATCGCAACCGCGCTCGCCGCTAATCCGGACGTGCTTGCGATCTGTAACTTCGGCAACCAGACGGTGGACGTGATCCGTCAGGCCATCAGCTTCGGAATGAAGCGCAACACGAAGATCCTCGCGATCTGGTCCACGGGCCTCGACCAATACCAGGCGCTCGGTCCGGACAATTGCGAGGGCGTCTATTTCGGCTGCAACTTCTGGCACGGCGTCGACACGCCGGGCGCGCGCGTCGTGGCCGAGGTCGTCAAAGCCAAGACGGGCGACGTGCCGAACTACCTCCATGCCTGCGGCTACGCGGTTGCGCAGGTGTTGATCGAGGGCATCATCAAGGCGGGAACCCCAGACGTTCCAGCCGTGATCAAGGCGCTGGAGGGAATGACCTACGAAGGCCCGACCGGCACCGAGGTCGTTCGTCCCGAGGATCACCAGGTCATCAAGGACTATTACCTGATGCTCGGCAAGGCGAAGAGCGCCATGAAGGACAAGAACGACTACGCCGAGATCGTCGCCGCCACGAAGGCCTTCCTTCCGCCGGAGAAGACCGGCTGCAAGATGGCCTGACCGGATACCGGTAGCGAGTTCACCCGATGTCGATGCAACTTCTCGTCTTCCAAGTCCTGAATGGCCTTGGCATCGGGATGATCTATTTCCTCCTGTCGGTCGGCTTGACGCTGATCTTCGGCCTCATGCGCTTCGTCAACTTCGCGCATGGGGCCTTCTACCTCGTCGCCGCCTACATGGCCTTTGCCATCACGCGTTCGACGGGAAGCATCTGGATCGCGCTCGTGGTGGCGC
>JAFAEL010000086.1 GCA_023423995.1 Pseudomonadota bacterium
GCTCATGTCCTCGCTCAAAACTATCCGAGGGGGACAATGGGGGGCCGGGCACGCAGTTCCGATCTTCGGCTTCGAGGCGCTTGCGCCGCCGCGCTCAAGCCCCTATACGGGCCGCTCCCGGCGAACACTGGTGCCGAACAGGGCGCGTAGCTCAGCGGGAGAGCACTACGTTGACATCGTAGGGGTCACAGGTTCAATCCCTGTCGCGCCCACCAGTCGCCTCACCAGCAAACATTCAGAGCCGCCGCCGCCGCCTCGGCGAGGATCGATTCTCGAAACGTCGCGGGTCGGCGCAAGATTTCGTTGAGTACGCCCCTTGGGGCGGCGTTAAATCGTCTGTCCTAGAACTCCCCCGCAACTTGCAGTCGCAGAAGCGACGCGAGCGGGAGAGCGGACCTCGATGTCTTGCGACAGCATTCGTCCTGGCATCCGGGACACGATCCGCGCGTTCGGCAGCTGCCGGCGCGGGGGTATCGGCATCATTCTTGGCCTGACCCTCGTCCCGCTGGTCTTCCTTGCCGGCGCTGCGGTCGATTATTCGGGCGCCTCAAACCTGAAGGCGAAGCTTCAGAGCGCCACGGACGGCGCCAACATGCAGCTCTGCATGATGCCCGTCACGTCCACGACCGCGCAGTTGCAGGCAGCCGCCCAGATCTACCTCCAGAGCTACATGGAAGGGCGGTCGTTCACGATCGACTCGGTCCTGCCGACGACCTCGCCCCGCCAGATCCAGCTCACCACCAGCGCCACCTTCCCGACCGCGATCGTGCGGGCCGTGAACTCGAACTTCGCGACCATTCCCATCAAGGCGACGGCTCGCTGCTTCTCGGAGCAGCAGAGCTTCGAGATCGCGCTCGTGGTCGACAATACGGGGTCCATGAGCAGCTCGAGCGGGGGCCAGAGCAAGCTCCAGGCGCTCAAGAACGCGGCGACGAACTTCGTGACCTCCGTTTTCACCGATCCGGCCATGCAAGGGCACACGAAGATGTCGCTCGTGCCCTTCGCGGCGACGGTCGCCGTGAACCCGAGCACGTACCGGACGGCGAACTGGATCGACCAGAACGGCAAGGCCACCCACCACTGGTCCTTCATCCAGGGGGGCGCCGCGGCGCTGGCTCCCTATGCGTCCTTCGGGATCAAGAGCCGGCTCGACGTCTTCAACTACCTGAAGGCAAGCGTCCCGGCGTGGGACTGGAACGGCTGCTTCGAGGCCCTGCCCTATCCGCTCAGCACGCAGGACGTCGCGCCGGTGCCGTCCAACAAGGACAGCTACTACGTGCCCATGTTCGCGGCGGACGAGGCGGGGGACGGCGGGGCTCCGACTCACAAGACCCCGGCCGGGGCAACCATCAACAGCGCCAACAGCTACATCGATGATTCGAACAGCTCCTGCCCGGCCAGCACCGACGAGGCGACGCGGACCGGCCAAGCTTGCAAATACGTCCAGCTCAGCAATCCGCAGAGCTCCGGAGGGCGGGGGCCGAACTTCGCCTGCACCACCCGGCCACTGACGCGGATGACGACGAACCAGGCGACCCTCAAGAGCGAAATCGCCGCCCTCACGGCCAACGGCAACACCAACGCGCACGAAGGCTTCATGTGGGGCTGGCGGACCATCTCCCCGAACAGCATCTTCGCCGACGGCGCGGCCTATACGAAGCCTTACAACAACAAGATCATCGTCCTGATGACGGACGGGATGAACGCCTGGAACGATCAGCTGAGCAACGTCCTGAAGTCCAGGTACTCGGCCTACGGCTTCTTCAAGAACCCGGACGGCAGCACCGTGAATGCCCGCTTCCCGGCCGCGAACGCCAATCCGGCGAACAGCGCCGCGGCACGGAACGCCATCGATGCGATGACCCTCGACGCCTGCCGGAACGCCCGCAATGCCGGCATCACGATCTTCACGATCGGCTTCAGCGTCGCGAGCGACCCGATCGACCAGAAGGGCCTCGACCTCCTGAGGAACTGCGCCGGGAATGCGAGCCGCACCTTCGTGGCGACCGATTCCACCACGATCAACCAGGTGTTCCAGCAGGTCGCGCAGAGCATCGGCCAGCTCCGCCTCTCCATGTGACCCAAGCCGTGCGGGGAGCCCGCTTGACCGGAGCGGCGCGTCCCGGCACGGGTGCCCGCGCAGGGCGGGTGCCCGCCGGGAGATTGCCGATTGAATCACGCCGCGGCCCGGGCCGATTACGACATCGCGATCATCGGGGGTGGCGTGAATGGCTGCGGCATCGCCCGCGACGCTGCCGGCCGGGGCGCGCGGGTCGTGCTCTTCGAGGCCGAGGATCTGGCGCGCGGCACCTCCTCGGCATCGACCAAGCTGATCCATGGCGGCCTGCGCTACCTCGAATATTACGAGTTCAGGCTGGTCCGCGAGGCGCTGCAGGAGCGCGACGTGCTGTGGGGCATGGCGCCGCACATCATCTGGCCGCTCCGCTTCGTGCTGCCGCATCGCCGCGACATGCGGCCCGCCTGGCTCCTGCGCCTCGGCCTGTTCCTCTACGACCATATCGGGGGCTCGTCGCTCCCCCGGACACGCAGCCTCGACCTGTGGCGCGACGAGGCCGGCAAGCCGCTCCAGGGCGGGATCACGCGCGGTTTCGAATACTCGGATTGCTGGGTCGAGGATGCGCGTCTCGTCGTGCTCAACGCGCGCGACGCCGCCGAACGGGGCGCCGCGATCCACACCCGCACGCGCGTGACCTCGGCGGAAAGCCGGGACGGGATCTGGCATCTCCGGGCCGAGAAGCAGGATGGCGGCGTGGTCGAGGCCTCGGCCCGGATCCTGGTCGACGCCTCCGGCGCCTGGATCGGGTCGGTGACGGGCGGGAAGGGCAAGAAGCGGCCGGTGCGGCTCGTGAAGGGCAGCCACATCGTGGTGCCGCAGCTCTTCACGCATGACCGCCCCTACATCTTCCAGAACGCGGACAAGCGGATCGTCTTCGCGATACCCTATGAGCGCGACTTCACCCTGATCGGCACGACCGACATCGACTACACGGGCGACCCCGCCCGCGCGGAGGCGACCCCGGAAGAGGTCGAGTATCTCTGCGCCTCGGTAAACCGGTATTTCTCCCACCGGATCGGGCCGCAGGATGTCGTCTGGAGCTATGCGGGCGTGCGCTCGCTCTACGACGACGGCGCCTCCAGCGCGCAGGAGGCGACGCGCGACTACGTCCTCGACCTCACGGAGGAGGGCGGGGCGCCGCTTCTCTCCGTGTTCGGGGGCAAGATCACGACCTACCGCCGGCTCGCCGAGGGAGCCATCGCGAAGCTCAAGGACCACCTGCCCGAAGCCGGGAAGCCCGGCTGGACGGGCGGCGTTCCGCTGCCCGGCGGCGATTTCCCGAAGGAGGCCTTCGGGCCGCAGGTCGCGAGTTTTCGGGCCCGCTATCCGTTCCTGGACGCGCCCCTCGCGCGGCGTCTCGTCCGCGCCTACGGGACCCGCGCCGAGCGCATCCTGTCCGGGACGACCGGGATGGCGGATCTCGGGCGCGTGTTCGGCTCCAACCTGACCGAGCGGGAGGTCCGCTACCTCATGGAGCAGGAATGGGCGGCGACGGCGGATGACGTCCTGTGGCGGCGCTCCAAGCTCGGGCTCCGGCTGACGCCGGCCCAAGCCCGTTCGCTGGACGCGTTCATGCAGAGCGAGGTCGCGCGCCTGGCGGCCGCGGCGGAGTAAGACAAACCACCGAAGGGGGAGGGGACCGTGCCGTTTGTGCTGGCGATCGACCAGGGGACCACCTCGTCCCGCGCGATCCTGTTCCGGCCCGACACGTCGATCGCGGCGTTGGCGCAGCAGGAATTCCCGCAGCATTTCCCGGCGCCGGGCTGGGTGGAGCACGAGCCGGAGGACCTCTGGACCAGCACGGTCGAGACCTGCCGGGAGGCGATGCGCCGCGGCGGCATCTATGCCTCCGACGTCGCGGCGATCGGCATCACCAACCAGCGCGAGACGGCCGTCGTCTGGGACCGCCGCACGGGCGAATCGGTCGGCCGCGCCATCGTCTGGCAGGACCGCCGCACGTCCGCCCATTGCACGCGCCTGAAGGAGGAGGGGCACGAGGCCCTGATCACGGCCCGGACGGGCCTCCTGGCCGATCCCTACTTCTCCGCCACCAAGGTCACCTGGATTCTCGACCAGATTCCCGGCGCCCGGGCTCGCGCCGAGCGCGGCGAGCTCCTGTTCGGCACCGTGGACAGCTATCTGCTGTGGCGGCTCACGGGCGGCAGGGTGCACGCGACGGACGCGACCAACGCCTCCCGCACCATGCTCTTCGACATCCATCGGGGCGCCTGGGACGAGGACCTGCTCCGGCTCCTGCGCATCCCGGCCTCCATGCTGCCCGAGGTGCGCGACTGCGCGTCCGATTTCGGCACCACGGACCCGGAGCTGTTCGGCGGGCCCATCGCCATCCGGGGGATCGCGGGGGACCAGCAGGCGGCCGTCGTGGGGCAGGCCTGCTTCTCACCCGGCATGGTGAAGTCGACCTACGGCACGGGCTGCTTCGCGCTGCTCAACACGGGCGAGACGCCGATCGCCTCGAAGAACCGGCTCCTGACCACGATCGCCTACCAGCTGGGCGGCAGGCGCCATTACGCGCTCGAAGGCTCGATCTTCGTCGCCGGCGCGGTGGTGCAGTGGCTGCGCGACGGGCTCGGCATCATCGAGAGCGCGGCCGAGAGCAACACGAAGGCCAGGGCGGCCGATCCGTCGCAGGAGCTCTATCTCGTCCCCGCCTTCGTGGGGCTCGGGGCGCCCTACTGGAACCCGGAGGTCCGGGGCGCGCTGTTCGGCCTCTCCCGCGGCACCGGTCCGAACGAGATCGCCAAGGCCGCGCTCGAGAGCGTCTGCTTCCAGACCGTGGACCTGCTCGTGGCCATGAAGGCGGACTGGCAGGACGGCGACGGGGCCGGCACGGTGCTTCGTGTGGATGGCGGCATGACGGCATCCGACTGGACCATGCAGCGCATCGCCGACCTGATCGGTGCGCCCGTGGACCGGCCCGAGATCCTGGAGACGACGGCGCTCGGCGCCGCCTATCTGGCCGGGCTCCAGGCCGGCATCTATCCCGAGCCGGAGCGCTTCTCCGATACGTGGCGGCTCGACCGGCGGTTCAGCCCCGCGCTGGACAAGGACAGCCGCGAGCGCAAGATCGCCGGCTGGCGCAAGGCCGTGCAGGCGGCGCTCTCGACCGTGAGCTGACCCGATGCCGCGCGCCACCTTCACCTGCATCGACGGCCATACCTGCGGCAACCCGGTGCGGGTGGTGGCCGGAGGCGCCATCCCGGCCCTCCGGGGCGCCACCATGTTCGAGCGCCGCCAAGACTTCCTGGCGGAGCACGACTGGATCCGTACCGCACTCATGTTCGAGCCGCGGGGGCACGACATCATGTCGGGCTCGATCCTCTACCCGCCGACGCGCCCGGATTGCGATCTGGGCATCCTGTTCATCGAGACCACAGGCTGCCTGCCGATGTGCGGCCACGGCACAATCGGCACGGTCACAATTGCCCTGGAGCACGGGCTCGTGACCCCGCGCGAGCCGGGCGTGCTGCGGCTCGACACGCCGGCCGGCCTCGTCGAGGCGCGCTACGTCCAGAACGGTCCCTATGTGGAGAGCGTACGCCTCACCAACGTGCCGGCCTTCCTGTACGGCCGCGATTTTCGCGTGGACGTCGAGGGGCTCGGCGAACTGACGGTCGACGTCGCCTACGGGGGCAATTTCTATGCGATCGTGGAGCCGCAGGGGCTGTTCTCCGACGTCTCCGACGTGCAGCCCTCCGACCTGATCCGCTGGAGCCCGAAGCTTCGCGCCGCCTTCAACGAAGCGCACCGGATCGCCCACCCGGAGAACCCCGCCATCGACCGGCTGACCCATGTCCTCTGGACCGGCAGGGCGCTGAGCCCTGAGGGGAGCGCCCGCAACGCCGTGTTCTACGGCGACAAGGCGATCGACCGCTCGCCCTGCGGCACCGGCACCTCCGCCCGCATGGCGCAACTCGCCGCGACGGGCCGGCTCCGCGAGGGCGAGGTCTTCGTGCACGAATCCATCATCGGCTCGACCTTCGCCGGCCGGATCGAGGGCCGCACCCGGGTCGGCGAGTTCGATGCCATCATTCCCTCCATCGAGGGCTGGGCGCGGGTGACGGGGCTCAACACCATCTTCGTGGACGACCGCGACCCGTTCTGGCGCGGCTTCTCGGTCGCGGATCGCTGAGGCGAGGGGGGCGAACATGCCGGACGGACTTCCCGATCTTCCCTCCTCCCTCTCGGCGGAGCGCGACGGCGAGGTGCTCCGCCTCCGCCTGAACCGGCCCGAGAAGCGCAACGCCCTGAACGACCCGACGGTGCTCGGCCTCGATGCGCTGTTTTCCGCGCTGCCGGCCGACGTCAGGGCCGTGGTGCTGGAAGGGGAGGGGGCGCATTTCTGCGCCGGGCTCGACCTTTCGGAGCTGACCGAGCGGGATGCCACCGCAGGGGTCCATCACTCGATGATGTGGCACCGGGCGTTCGAGAAGATCCAGTTCGGGCCGGTGCCGGTCATCGCGGTCCTGAAGGGTGCCGTGATCGGGGGAGGGCTGGAACTCGCCTGCGCGGCCCATATCCGGGTTGCGGAAAGGAGCGCCTTCTATGCCCTGCCGGAGGGGCAGCGCGGCATCTTCGTGGGCGGCGGCGCCTCGGTGCGGCTGCCGCGCCTCGTGGGCGTCGCCCGCATGATGGACATGATGCTGACCGGCCGGACCTACTCGGCCGAGGAGGGCGTGCCGCTCGGCTTCTCGCAATATCTCGCCGAGCCGGGAGAGGGCGCCACGAAGGCGATGGAACTCGCCCGCAAGGTCGCCGGCAACGCGCCCATGACGAACCTTGCTTTGCTGCAGGTCCTGCCCCGCATTGCCGAGGCCAATCCGGCCACGGGCTTCGTGACGGAAGCCCTGATGGCGGCCATTGCCCAGAGCGACCGAGAGGCCAAGGCGCGGCTGCGCGACTTCCTGGACAAGCGCGCCGCCAAGGTCGCGCCGCCTCAGTCCGGCGCGTAGCCGCAGGCCCTCAGCCGCTCCGCCATGTGCTCCGGCGGGGGCGCCTCGACATGGATCGGGGGCTTCTTCGGGTAGAGCGGCACCGTGAGGCTCCGGGCATGGAGATGGAGGCGCTGGCCGCCTCGCGCCGGAACGGTGCCGTAGATGCCGTCGCCGAGGATCGGCCAGCCCTGCGCGGCGCAATGGACGCGGAGCTGGTGCGTCCGGCCCGTGACCGGCCGAAGCTCAAGCCAGGCCTGCCCTTCCGCCCGGCCGAGCACCCGCCAGCGGGTCAGCGACGGCTGGCCGGCCGGATCGGCCTTCATCAGCCAGCTCTTCGGATCGGGAGAGCGCGGTGCGAGCGGCAGGTCGATCTCGCCTTCCTCCGCTTCCGGGCCGCCTTCCACCACTGCCCAGTAAACCTTCTCTACCTTGCCGCTGGCGAACAGCTTGCCGAGGCGGATCAAGGCCTGTCGATGCCGGCCGAGCACGAGGCAGCCGGAGGTTTCCTTGTCGAGGCGATGGGCCACCTCCGGGCGCCGGGGCAGGCCGAAGCGAAGCGCATCGAGCGAACCCGTCAGGTTCGGCCCGCGGCCCGGGCCGGGATGCACCGCCAATCCCGCAGGCTTGTCGATGACGAGCATCAATGCATCGCGATAGAGGAGGGGAGGCACTATTTGTGTCGGACCCATCGTCACTGCGCTATCCCGAGCCCCGCCGGCCCGGCAAGGACACTTCATGGCATTGCAAGGCAGGAAGCCCGGCTGGTTTCTCGACAAGCTCCTCGGGCGCAACACCGAGGAGCGGCTTCGGCAGGAAGCGGAGGCCGAGCATGTGGCCGACATGGCTCCGGCCGCCGCTCCCGAGGAGCCGCTGCCCGAGCCGCCGGCGCTCTCTCCGGCCTCGGTATTCGAAGGTCAGCCGGATTTCATCCCGGCTGCAGAGCCCGGATCCCTTCCCGCCGCTCCCCCGACCGTCACGGAGGCCTCCCCCGACACCGTCCCATTCGAGAAGCCCGTCGCCGAGCTCGATGGCGCTTCCCTGCAGCCGGTGGAGGGCCAGCCCGAAGGCGGTGGCTCGACGGAGCCTGTCCCGCACCTGGCAACGCAGGCAGTGGCGCCCGCCATCCAGCCCGCGCCGGCGTCGTCCATCGCGGTTCCGGCGGCTTCCCCGCCGGCCCCCATCGTGGCGCCGCAGCCGCCACCCGCTGCTGAACCGGTCGCTCCACCTCCCCCCGAGCCCGCCGAGCAGCGCGGCTGGTGGCGGCGTCTCACGGAGGGCATGCGTCGGACCTCCTCGTCCATCGGCGACAGCGTCACGGGCCTCTTCACGAAGAAGAAGCTCGACCGCGCGACGCTCGACGACCTGGAGGATGTGCTGATCGGCGCCGATCTCGGCATCGAGACCGCGACCCGCATCACCGAGGCCGTGGGCGCCGGCCGCTACGACCGGGAGATCTCCCCCGACGAGGTGAAGAAGATCATGGCCGGGGAGATCGAGAAGGTTCTCGCCCCGGTGGCGGTCCCGCTCTCGGTCGATCGCGGCAAGAAGCCCTTTGTCCTGCTCATGATCGGCGTGAACGGCGCCGGAAAGACCACCACGATCGGCAAGCTCGCGCAGAAATTCCGACGTGACGGCCTCTCGGTCGTGATCGCGGCCGGCGACACGTTCCGGGCGGCCGCGATCGAGCAGCTCAAGGTCTGGGGCGAACGCGTCGGGGCGCCGGTGATCGCGAAAGGCCAGGGCGCCGATGCGGCGGGCCTCGCCTTCGACGCCCTGACGGAGGCGCGCGAGCGCGGCGCCGACGTCCTGATGATCGACACGGCGGGCCGCCTCCAGAACAAGGCCGGGCTGATGGCCGAGCTCGAGAAGATCATCCGGGTCATCCGCAAGGTCGATCCCGAGGCGCCGCATGCGAGCCTGCTCGTCCTCGATGCGACCGTGGGCCAGAACGCGCTGTCCCAGGTGGAGCTCTTCGCCAAGACGGCCGGCGTGACCGGGCTCGTCATGACGAAGCTCGACGGCACCGCGCGCGGCGGCATCCTGGTGGCGCTCGCGGCGAAGTTCGGCCTGCCCGTCCATTTCATCGGGGTGGGAGAGGGCGTCGAGGATCTGGAGCCCTTCACGGCCCGCGACTTCGCCCGCGCGATCGCCGGGCTCGAGCAGGGCCCGACGCTACACTAGAGCCGGCTCGATATCGGTCCTGGCGAAGTCGCCGCCCTTGAACAGGAGCGGCGCACGCAGGTGCCTAGCGAGCGCGTAGGCGAAGCAATCGCCGTAGTTGAGGCCGGCGGGGTGCCGGCCCTTGCCGAAGCGGATGAAAGCGTCGGCGCCAAGAACTGCAAGATCGCGGTCCACGGCCACTAGGTCGATGCGGCGCAAGGCAAGCCACTCGTCCAGGTCGGCTCGACCGCCGAGCCGGCGGCCGGCCATAACCATCGCACATTCGAGGTAGTTGCCGGCGGACATGCACCGCGACGACGCTCGCAACAATGCCCGTCTGACGTCATCCGCCTCGGGCTCTTCCAACATGATGCTCAGAACGGCCGAGGTATCGACGACGATCATACGGGCAGGCCGTCCTCGTCGTAGGCGAGAATCTCGTCGATGGGCCGCGGGTCGACGAGCGGCCGGCTCTTCCACCGTTCCACGATGCGCCTGTCCTGCTCGCGGGCCTCCTTCAGGCGGGCCTCGAAGTCGGCGTCGACCCGCTCCTTCTCGCGCCGAAGCAGGTCGAGCAGCAGGTCGGTCGTGCCCTTCCCGGTCTTCTTCGTCAGCTCCGCGACGAGACGCTCGGCTTCCTCGTTCTTGACGTCGATAGACACCCGGCCGATCTCCCCGGTAGAGAACCCTCAGCCCAGTTTTCGTATAGCAGACCAGGACCTTATGGACGAGCCGGGGCCGTCGCGCCTGAATCCCGTCGCAAAACTCGCGCTCGAGCTCGGGCCGCTGGTGCTGTTCTTCTTCGGCAACGCCTATGGCGACCGGTTGGGTTTCCCGGAGGCGCAGCGCATTTTCGTCGCCACCGGGCTCTTCGTGGTCGCGACGCTAGTTTCCCTGGGCGTGCACTTCGCGCTCGTCCGGCGGCTGCCGATCATGCCGCTGGTCTCCGGCGTCGTTGTGCTGGTCTTCGGCGGTCTGACGCTGCTCCTGCAGGACGAGCTGTTCATCAAGCTGAAGCCCACCATCGTGAACACGATGTTCGGCGTGATCCTGCTCGCCGGGCTCTATTGGCGTAAGCCGATCCTGGCCGTTGTCCTCGATTCCATGCTCGACCTCACGGAAGAGGGCTGGCGCAAGCTGACGCTCCGCTGGGCCCTGTTCTTCTTCGTGCTGGCGATCCTGAACGAGGTTGTGTGGCGCACGCAGACGACCGACCTCTGGGTGAAGTTCAAGGTCTTCGGCATCATGCCGCTGACAGTGGTCTTCGCGCTCGCTCAGACGCCGCTGATCATGCGCTACGAGGCGAAGCGCGACACGGCTCCCGCCGCGCGCTCCTGATGCGCGGACGCGGCTCGCGCCGTCGGGCGGAGGCGCAGGGTCCCCTCGAGGATCCGTCCCCGCCGGATGCGCCAGGGCCGGAGATCTGCGTGCTTTGCGACCGGCCCATCCCGGCGGGCGCGAAGGCGAGCCGGCATCATCTCGTGCCGAAGCTGAAGGGCGGGGCGAAGAAGCCGACGGTCCGGCTGCACCAGATCTGCCATTCGGCCATCCACGCGCGGTACTCGGAGACCGAGCTCGCCCGCCGCCTCTCCGATCCGGACAGCCGCAAGGCCGAGCCGGAACTCGCACGCTTCCTCGACTGGGTCCGGTCCAAGCCGGCCGGCTTCCACGCCCCGACCCGCATGACGACGAAGCGGAAGGCGGAGCGTCCGCGGCGCTGATCAGCTCGCGGCCGCCCGCCGGACGTGCTCCATGAAGCCGGGCAGCGTCTCGGGGGTGAGCGGCCCGACATGCTTGTGCCGGATCGTGCCGTCCCGGCCGATCACGAAGGTCTCGGGAACGCCGTAGACCCCGAATTCGATGGCCGTGCGGCCCGTCTCGTCGGCCCCGACGGCCGTGAAGGGATTGCCGAAGGTGCCCAGGAATCGGCGGGCGTTCTCCGGCTTGTCCTTGTAGTTGAAGCCCAGGACTGTGATCGACTGGTCCTTGGCGAGGTCCATCAGGACAGGATGCTCGATCCGGCAGGGCGCGCACCAAGAGGCCCAGACGTTCAGGATCGTGACCTTGTCGCCCTTCAGGTCGGCCGTGGACAGGCCGGGCAGCGGCTCGCCGGAGGGACCGCGAAGCCCTTCCACGGCGGGCAGCTCGAAGGTCGGAATTGCGCGGCCGATCAGGGCGGAGGGCAGCTTCGAGGGGTCGCCCGCATGGAGGCGGGCCATGAACAACGCCGCCAGCCCCGCGAAGATCAGGACGGGAACGAGGTAGAGCAGGTGCGAGGAGCGGCGGGGTGCCGTCTCCGGGGCCACGGCGGGCGAGGGTGCGTCAGCCACGGCCAATCCCCCGGCCCGGTGGTACGGCCCCGGAGGCTTCCAGTCGCGCCAGAGCCCGACGCTGCGCGCGGTGGTCCAGTACGGCCCGGATCACGAGCCCTAGCGCGATCAGGGTCGTGACCCCGTAGGCCGACCAGATGAAGACGGCATGTCGCCCGGCCTCCCCCATCACGCGGCCACCCGCTCGAGCCGCTCGGCCTGGAGCAGCGTCAGGGTGCGGACGCGCCGGCGCAGGATCTCCGTGCGCATGCCCGCAAGATGGAGCGCGGTCCCGAAGAGCGTGAAGGCGAGTGCCATGGCGAAGAGAGGCTTCAGCATTGCCGGGTCGATCGTCGGGCCATCCATGCGGAACACGGAGGCGCCCTGGTGAAGCGTGCTCCACCAGTCGACCGAAAACTTGACGATGGGGATGTTCACGGCGCCCACCAGCGTCAGGATCGCGACCGCCCGGGCTGCGCGGCCCGGATCGTCCAGCGCGCGCCAGAGCGTCAGGATCCCGCAATACATCAGGAAGAGCACGAGCACGGAGGTGAGCCGCGCGTCCCAAACCCAGTAGGTGCCCCACATGGGCTTGCCCCAGAGG
>JAFAEL010000104.1 GCA_023423995.1 Pseudomonadota bacterium
CTCACGCGGTGTGCGGTCGCGTTTCAGCTCAACAATTGAGAGATTTCCGTCTCCATCAATGCCAAGGAGGTCGATACGTCCTCCAAAGTCGGTGATGACCTGCCGGCCGATCACCAGGATGTCGAGACCAAGAAGCGAAGGCTGCTCGGCTACCCATCCTTCGATCAAATCTTCGGCGGCAAGCTTGCCCTGCGGGACAGGTACGAGCGCGCCGTTTGATAACTTGTAGAGGCGGGTCACGCGGCCTCCGCCGTTCTGTCCGCAGAGCACTCTTTCAGCGTGTCAGGCCCGGAGGAGCTCGTTGCACCCGGGTGCAAATTGGTCGTTAGTCGCATTGGATCGGGAAGGATGCGGGCCTGCGCCGCGGAGGGTGGCCATCCTGCCCCGTCATCCGCCAGTGTACAAGAAACTCAAGTCCAGCACGGGGTACTTGATCTTGCTTATCTCCTGAAACCGTAACTGCGGGCTGAACCGCACGCTGCCGTATTGCTTATCCTGTCCGGCACTGGCCCAACCTCCCAGGACCTGCGCGACCTCCTCTGGAACCCGCGCTTCTCGAAGTGCATCTCGCCAGGTGTGACGAAAGGAGTGGAAGGTCGCGTCGGGGTCATTGAGCTGCAGGCTACGGCGGAACGTGTTGAAGCGTTTCTGAAAGAGCCCGCCGGCATATCCACGGCTATCTGGCCTAAGCTCAGGGAACAGCTCGCGCTGCCCTTGCTCGCGCAGCACCCGCGCGTAGCCAGGAAGCCCGATCCTGATCAGCTCTGGATGAAGCGGCACAAACCGGCGCGCAGCCCTCGTCTTTAGTAGCTGTCCGCCGTCGGTACGCCTGACCCAGACGACGTCGATCCCGTCCAAAGTTTCAAGGTCCGTCACGAGAAGCTGACAGGCTTCGCTCTGGCGCAGCCCAGTGAATAGAGCGATGAGCGGTACCCAGAACCGTGATCGCCTGGGGTGGTTCGGTCCTGGCTTGGCGAAATTGCGCTCGTCGTCCACACACCCTCGATATAACGGAGCTGCGAAGATCGTCTTCAGCTCGTCGGGCGACCAGGAGCGACGCCCGTCCTCGCCGAGTGTTCCTTCGTTCGGCAGCAGCAGGCCCCTAGCCGGGGACTTGGATACCCATCCCTCTCGCTCTGCCCAGTTGAAGACGGTCGCGAGCTTGGTGATGTGCGAGTTGATCGTGTTGACCTTCAGTCGGCGCTCTTGAGGCGCGGCAGTGGCAGCCTCCTTCAGCGTCAGCTTCGGAAACCGCTTCGTCGCGTCGCGCGGAAGGGACTGAAACAGGCTCAGGATCGCGCGGCAGTCGTCCCGGGTGATTTCCGTAACCGGCCTGCTTGATCCAATTGTCTCCCGCATGGCGCGGAACACCATGCCGTAGTCCAACTCGGTCTTCTGAGTACGTCCGCCTCGTCCCGGATCTGCCGCGAATGCCTTGATGAGCTGGTCCAGTGTGCGACACGAGCCCGCCGCGGGACTGGGCACCGTAGACAGGGGAAGCGAGGGTGCTCCGGCGAGCTTGTTCCGCTCCGCCCTGTTTAGCTGGATGAGCGCTGGACGAAGCAGCTCGGTGATGGTGCTCACCGTTGTTGGATCGATGGGAACAGTTGGAATTGCCGAACCCGGCGCGAAGGTCCGGATAGCCCCCCGGTACGCGCTGATCGGTAGGCCAGCGTCCCGCAAGATTGCGAAGGCCTCCCGGCCGACGTGGTCCTCATAATGGACCGGGTCTGGCGAGCTAAGGAACCCCTGAAGATCGTCGAGCTCAGACGCTCGCTCCGCCGGGAATGAAGCAGGTGGGGCGGCGGCTAGCGCGTTCGCTGCGCGCTGAACGTATTCGTGAACCAGCTTCTCGATCTCAGGCCGGCTCAGGGAGAACGCGCCTGATCTGCTGGCCTTCCCTTTCCGCGCTACCTGGAGCGCGACCGCTTGGCGAAGGGTCTCGAACTCTCGTTCAGTATCCCCCTGGATAACGCGCAGCCGCTGGACGGCAACGCGATAATCTCGGGTTTCAAGGCTCTTGACGACGACGGGACGTCCGAACTGAGGGATGACGTCCCGAGGCGCCCGTCGACGAAAGTAGTAGATACCAGAGCGCTTAACGAGGTTGGGATGCCGCATCTGCTGCTCGCTTCCGGGTAACACGGTTGTGCTACAGCGCGGGCGAGAAAGCCGTTTCATGCCAGTAAGTTACTGAAATCCAACCCCCCGGCAAGGGGGTGGTGGGCCCGGCAGGACTCGAACCTGCAACCAGACCGTTATGAGCGGCCGGCTCTAACCATTGAGCTACAGGCCCGTGCGCAGGGGCGCCGCAGCCATAGCCGAATTCTGCGGCTCGTGTCACGCCTCGGAGTGGGGGAGGCGTCTCCGGGCGGTGCCTGGCTCAGGCCTCGCTGCACCGGATGGCCGCGAGTGGGCTCGCTGCCTCGGCTCCCGCGACAGGCTGGAACTGCCCGCTCTCGGGGTTGCGCACGAGGAGGCGGCCGGTGGCGACGCCGAAATAAGCCCCGTGCAGCTGCAGCTTGCCCCGTTCCACCAGGATCCGGACGCAGGGGAAGGTCATCAGGTTCTTGAGGCTGAGTTCGACGGAGGCGAATTCGAGCCGCGTCAGGTAATCCGCGCGCTCCGCTCCGGACGGAGCCGGGCCGAGGCTCGCGGCCGCCGGCGCGATCTGGGACATCCAGCGCCCGATGAAGTCGCCGGGGGAGAGCGGCTCCTGCTCGTCCGCGAAGGCCCGGATGCCGCCGCACAGCGCGTGCCCCAGCACCACGATGTGCTTCACGCGCAGGGCCTGGACGCCGAACTCGAGAGCTGCACTGGTGCCGTGCTGCGTCTGCGAGTCGGGCTCGTAGGCCGGGACGATGTTGGCGACGTTGCGGACGACCAGGAGCTCGCCCGGCGCGGCATCGAAGATGACCTCGGGCGAGACGCGGGAATCGACGCAGCCGACCACCATGATCTCGGGCCGCTGGCCTTGGCTGGCCAGCATCTCGTAGCGGGAGCGCTCGCCCGCGAAGCGCCGTTCGAGGAAGCCGCGGTAGCCTTCGGTGAGCCGGTCGGGGAACATGCCGTTCCCATCGCGCATCCGGAGCCGCCGCGCAATTCCGGGGGCGCTTGGCAGGTCAGAGCTGCCGGTAATAGTACGCCGTGTCGCAGGGATTGCCGTCAGGCAGGAGCGCGTAGCCTGGCACGCTGCCGACCCGTATCCAGCCTGACCGCTCGTACAGACGCTCCGCCTCGGGGCTCGCGGTGTCGAGGACCAGGAGGGTCTTGCCGGCGCGCCTCGCCGCGTCCTCGGCGGCCCGCATCAGTGCGGCCCCGATGCCGCGCCGTCGTGCAGCCGAGCGGACGAGCATCTTCGCGAGATCCGCCCGGTGCGGCTGGTTCTCGGGCTGCTCCAGGATGAGCTGTGCGGTCCCGAGAATCTCGCCCGTCTCCGCCTCCTCCGCGACGAGAAGGATCCTCGCGCCCTGGGCGACCTCCTCTGCCACCACGCGCCAGAAAGCCTCCGCCTTCTCCCGCGAGAGAGGCGCCATGAAGCTGACGGAGGCGCCATTGTGGACGCAGTCGATCAGCACATCGGCGAGGCCGGCAATGCGGGCGAAAGCCTGCGGGCCGGAAAGAGACTTGACCATTGATCCTGTCACAGGCGGCGATCTCCAGTTGTCTTCTCCGGCGAAGAGCTCACAGCAGACGCATGTCCTGTGCCCGGATCACGATCGCGTCCTGTCGCATGACCTCCTCCAACCTGAGCCGGTACGCGCGCCACCACCCTCAGTCGATCTCCTCGACCATGACCTCGTAGACGACGATGTCGTCCCACTGGCGTGAGCCGCCTGTCTCCCAGACCCCCTCCGCCGGCGCTCGCGAGAAGGCGGTGATGCCGCCGAACCGTGTCGCGAGCTCGTCGCGGATAGCGGCGAAGAATTCCGGGGCGAAGCGCGTTCCTTCATTGTCGTAGAGCGGCAGCAGGATCTGGACGAGGTGCATTCCGGGGATTCGCGACCGTCGTTGAGAGCGCCAGGGAGGCACCATCCCGCCTGCCCTCCTTCAAGGGGGAAGTGCCAGCACCAAATCGCTAGAATGCTGCACGAAGTCGTGCCTGACCGCCCTCAAGCCCTGGTTCAAGTCGAGTTGAGTGCTGGCTGCCTGATCGGGTGTAGAGAGTCCCGATGTTGCGGCATAGTTACAGCGATGAACTTTCGTCCGCTCTGGCCTCCCAGTTTTTGACGGGAGGGTTCGATGCAAATCGTTGCACAGCAAGACTTCCATGGAGAGCACAGGGTGCAGGCGCGATGAATGCGCAATCTGTGCGCGATTGCGACTCCACAGATCTCATCATACGCAGGATGGGACGAATTTTGGCTGCGGACGCGGACGCAAGTTTTGGGGCAACGGATGTCGGTCAACGACTCGAATGCGAAGCAGGTGGGCTCCGGCATGAGGTGTCGCGCGGCTCGTCGGCGAGGCGCAGCCGCGGCCTATCGTATGGCGCTTCTCACTTCGACGGCTCTTGTCGGCATCACGATCGGGGTGGTCGGAATTCCCGGGTTGGCCCCGATCTTCATGCCTGCCTGGGCGGCGGGCGGTGCCGGTGGCGCGGGAGTCTACTCGAACGGCGGGGCGGGGGGCGACGTCGGGCAGGCCGGGGCGCCGTCGAGCAGTGGAGCCGGTGTTGGTGGGGCCGCCGGAACGGCCCCGGGCGGTGCGGGAGGAGCTGGAACGGCGGGTTCGGGTGGGGCTGCCGGTGGTGGCGGCGGAGCCAGCGGTACGATTGTGGCTCCGATCGGCGGAGCGGGTGGTACTGGAGGTAGCTACCTTTCCGGCGGTCTTGGTGGAAGCATAGGTGGCGGCGGTGGCGGTGCGGGCGGCCATGGTGTCGGGGCGGTCGGGGCCGATCTTGTCACTGCGGGCGGGGTTCAAGGTGGCGCTGGCGGAGCCGGTGGTGCAGCTGAGCGAGGCGGGTCCACGGCGGGTGTCGGCGGAGGCGGCGGCGATGGTGGCTCGGGTATTGTCGTCACGGGCGCTGGGCTCACGATCACGAATAACGGCACGATTTCGGGCGGCACGGGCGGAGCCGGCGGCGCTGGCAGCGTGGGCTCCGCCGTACAGAACGGGGCCGGCGGGAATGGCGGTGCGGGCGGTGCCGGCGTGGTCATGGGGGATGGCAACACCCTCCAGAACAACACGGCCATCACGGGCGGGGCAGGCGGCGCCGGAGGCGCTGGAGCGCCTGCCGGCCTGAGCGGGGCCGGTGGTGCGGGCGTCACGGGCTCCAACCTGACGATCAACCAGGCGGGCACGATCGCAGGCGGAGGCGGCGGGAACGCAATCACGTTCACGGGCGGCACGAACGTCATCAACTTCGGTGCCGCTACGTCAGGCCTGACCGGCAATATCGCCGTGACCGGCACGGCTCAGCTTAACGCGGCGGCGGGCGGAACCACCGTTGACAGTGCGATCACTGGCACAGGCGGTCTCATCCAGAATAGCGCAAACACACTGATCCTGACGGGCCCTAATAGCTACACGGGCAACACCTCGATCGCTGCCGGTACCTTGCAGGCGGGTGCGACCAACACGTTCTCGGCTGCCAGCAACGTGGTGATGACCGGCGGCACGCTTGCCCTGAACGGCTTCAACCAGACGATCGCTTCGCTGGAGGATCTTGCGGGAACGAGCGCGGTCACGCTCGGCAGCGCGACGCTGACGATCAACGGAACGGCATTGACGAACTATAGCGGCGTCATCAGCGGCAGCGGTGGCCTCATTCAGGCCGGTGCGGGCGGCGTCTTTCTCTACGGCAACCAGACATATACCGGGCCGACGGAGGTTCAGAACGGCAACCTCTCTTTCGCTCCTGGCTCAACCGCCGCTTCGACCAGCTACAGTGTCTCCGGCGGAGTGTTGCGCTTCGCGGGAGCGGTCAATACCGCCTCCGCGGTTGCGGTGACCGGCGGTGAAGCCCAGTTCGTCGCATCCGCCCAGATCGCCTCGCTGACCGGGACGGGCGGACAGGTGCGGATCAACGCCGGGCGGACGCTCACGATCGATCTGAACGGCACGACGAATACCTACTCCGGCAGCATCATCGATGCCGGCGCGCTCGCGAAGACCAATTCGGGCACGCTGGTGCTGACGGGTAACAATACCTATTCCGGCGGAACGAGCCTGACAGGTGGCACGCTTGCAGTAGGCGGAAGCAGTGCGCTCGGCACCGGCGCCCTGGCCATGGGCTCGGGCACAACCCTCCAGGCAGCTACCGGAGGCGCTACGCTCGCCAATGGGATAGGGCTGTCCGCGGGAACGAATACTTTCGACACGAACGGGCAGACCCTCGCTCTGAACGGCATCATCTCCGGCGGCGGGGGCGCGCACGCGCTAGTGAAAACCGGCGCCGGCACGCTCTCCCTCGGTGGGGCGAACACCTATGGCGGAACGACCCAGCTCGCTGGCGGGACGCTCCGGCTGGCGAACAACAATGCGCTCGGGGCAAGCAGCCTCAACGCGGCCTCTGGTACGATCGTCGACTACGCGAATGG
>JAFAEL010000194.1 GCA_023423995.1 Pseudomonadota bacterium
CGCGACGGTGCGGGCGGCCATGTCGGCATGCATGCGCTCGACCATGCGGCCGTCGAGAGAGATCACGCCGCGCCCGGCGTTCTCCGGCAGGTCGAAGGCCGCAATGATCTTCCGGGCCGCCTCGACCTCGGCGGCGGCGGGCGCGAAGACCTCGTTCGCCACGGCGATCTGGTTGGGATGGATCAGCGTCTTGCCGTCCATGCCGAGATCCCGTCCCTGCTCGCATTCGGCCCGGAAGCCCTCGGCGTCCTGCAGGTTGTTGTAGACCCCGTCCAGCACGTCGAGCCCATGCGCGCGGGCCGCGGCCAGCACGGTCGTCAGCCAGGGAAGCATCGTCCAGCGCCCGGGCACGAAGCGGGCGCGCGTCTCCTTGGCAATGTCGTTCGTGCCGAGCACGAAACCGGCGAGACGGGCGGTCTCGTGCCGCGCCGCGCGGGCGATCTCTTCCGCATGCAGGATCGCGATCGGCGTCTCGATCATCGCCCACACGCGGAGCGCATCCGGAGCCCGGGCGGTCGCCAGCGCGAGTTCGACGGATCCGATCGTTTCCGGATCAGAGACTTTCGGGATGAGAACGGCATCCGCGCCGGAGGATGCGGCCGCGGCGAGGTCGTCGTGGCCCCACGGCGTATCCAACCCGTTCACCCGGATGACCACCTCACGCCGGCCAAAGCCGCCGGCCGTCACCGCGGCGACGACCTGTTCGCGCGCCGTTTCCTTCGCGTCGGGCGCCACTGCGTCCTCGAGGTCGAGGATCACCGCGTCCGCCGGGAGCGTGCGTGCCTTCTCGATCGCGCGGGCATTCGAGCCCGGCATGTAGAGCACGCTGCGGCGGGGGCGGATGGCGGCGCTTGCACTCATCGGGTCACCTTGGCTGAACCGACGAGTGCCATGCCGCCTCGAAGGCGCGCCCGCAACCCTCCTGGGCTCAGCCGGCAGGCTCTCCCGCCCCTGTTTCGGCCAGCAGCCAGGACAGCGTCGCCGCATCCGCTCCGGAGGGTGACAGGAACAGGATGATGGGCGTCTCGTAGGGGTGGCGGGCCTTCAGGGCCGCCGCGACCGCCTCCCGCAAACCTTCCCGGGTCTTGATGATCCCCACGGCCTCGGACCCGCGTTCCACGGCGCCGTTCCAGGCATAGACCGACCGCATCCCGGGAATGATGTTCACGCAGGCGGCGAGCCGCTCCCGGACGAGGCTTTCCCCGATCTCGAGGCCGACGGCCTCGTCGGGGAAGGTCGTGTAGAGGAGGAGTGCGGCGTCCACGCCCTGATCTCGAAAGGCGGGCGGCCTTGCCGGCCGCCCGAGTTGGTTCAGCGCGACGCCTTGTAGAGCTTCGTCGCGATCTCGAACATCTCCTCCGGCGCGTAGTTCGGCGAGAAGGCGGACGGCACGCCGGTGAGCTGCTGGATCTTGCCGCCATCCGGCATCCCGTCCACCACGATCAGCTCGCCCGGAGGATCGTCCGGCAGAGCCTGCTCGCCATTGCCCCAGATGCCGGACATCTCGCGGTAGTCGCTCGGGCTGAAGGTGTAGAGCCGGCGATGCGAACCCTCCGCCAGGTATTTCTGGCATTCGGGAATGTTGCCGAGCGGAATGTTCGGCACCGGCAGCATCTTCTCGATGTCAACGCCGGTGATCTTCTTCAGCGCCAGCGCATAAGCATGCGCATGGACGGAGCCGCGCACGAGGAGATAGCCGCACACCTCCCGGCCGGTCGGGTCGGACAGCGTCTCGTAGACCCGCAGCTTGTGCAGCCTCGCGCCGCATTCGAGATGGAAGTTGTGCAGCAGGTCGAGCACCACGTTGCCGGTCGACGTGATCATGTCGTTGTTCCAGCTATGCCCGTTGCTGTTCACGGGCATGGCGCCGCCGCCGCCCGACAGGAACGCCGCCGCGAGCCGGATGTCCTTCATGTCGGCGAAGGGCGCGTCGGAGATGTCGCCGCCGTCGCCTTCATCCTCGGCGCCGGTATCCGGGCCGTTGTTCAGCATCGCGACGCCGTTCGACACGAGCTCGACATGGCCCAGCTCCTCGGCCGTGATGGCCGCCACCAGACTGTAGAACGGGCGGAGCTTGCTCTTGGAGCGAAAGTTGAAGCTCTGGAACATGTAGTTCCCGAGCGTCGACATCTCGCCGTACTTGCCGCCAAGCAGCTCCTGGAGCGCGGCGGCGGCGTTGGGGTCCTGTTTCGCGGGCGGGGGAAGCTCGACTTGCAGCTTGTCGACGCGAAGAAACATGGGAGGCTCCGTACTTCGGTAGGGTTTACGGCAACCGATCCTCGGACCGGTCCGTTCCCTCGTGTACGGAGATTGACCGCCCCCGCCGGCTAGGGCCGGTGCGGCGCTCCCACCAGGTCGATGAGGGCCGGGATCAACGGCTCGTCCGCGGGCGGCATGGGATAGGTCCGCAGTTCGGTGGGGCGAACCCATTTCAGCCGCTGCCCTTCGAGCGGCTGCACCAAGCCGCTCCAGCGCCGGCAGGCATAGAGCGGCATCAGCAGGTGGAAGGTCTCGTAGGCATGGCTCGCGAAGGTCAGAGGCGCCAAGCACGGCTCCTCGACCGTGATGCCGAGCTCCTCCTTCAGCTCCCGGATGAGCGTCTGCTCCGGTCGCTCGCCGGGCTCCACCTTGCCGCCCGGAAACTCCCACATGCCCGCGAGTTGCTTGCCTTCGGGCCGCTCGGCGATGAGCACGCGGAAATCGGCATCGATCAGGGCGACCGCCGCCACCAAGAGAAGCTTCATCTACTCGCCGAACCGGTACTGGAGAGTGACGCCCGCGCCGAGGTCGCGCGTCGACCGGACCGTCGAATTGCGGATGTCGGTCGGCTCGATCTTGTTCGCCTCGCCGAAGAGTCCGAGCGTCGCCCGCCTCGACACCTCGAGTTCCAGGTCGGGGGTGCGATGACCTTCGAGGAGGCCGGACCTCGTGAACGGGGCCGTCACCTCGACCGGATCGCGTGCGGTCAGCGCACCGGGCCGCGCCGGCTGGTCGCTCGGCAGCACCCATCTGCTGCGCGAGGAGGAGGAGCCGGTGGTCTCCGGCATCTCCACCGGCATGGGCTCGGTCGGATCGAAGTTCCGAATGGAGACGGCGCCAGCAACCGGAGCATAGGCGAGCCCGGAGGCTGAGGGCGGCACGGCCGTTCCGGCCCTGCGACGCTCCTCGTGCGCCCGGACGAACACCGCGATCCCGGCGCTCTCGAAGGAGCCGGCCGGCACCGGGGAGCCCGCGCCGGGCATGCGGAACTGCTCCGGCCCGGCCTGCGCAGCGGCGGCGCCGAGAACACCTAGGAACGCGCCTGCGCGGCAGGCCAGCCGAACCACTCCCGAATTCTCCGATTCCACCAAAGCTTGGCCGGAGGATACCCCGGCTATTGGCGCAACGCCCAGACCACCTCGACCTCGGCCGAGAAGGTCACGGTGCCGGCCTCAAGGGGGACCGCCTTGCCGCGACCCTCGGCCGCGGCCATCCGCATCACCGGATAGGGCGGGGAAGGTCGCTCCGTCCGCGGGGGCGTGGTGATTCGCTCAACCGGACCGAGCGCCACGCCGGCAGCCTCGGCGACAGCCTTCGCGCGCTGCATCGCATCGCGCGTCGCGGCAGCACCCGCCTCCTGCTCGGCCTTAGCCGGCTCGCGCAGGCCGAACGAGACGCCGTCGATCCGGTTGGCGCCGCCCTCGACGGCCTGGCGCATGAACTCGCCGAGCTTCGCCATGTCGCCGAGCCTGACCGTCACGACGTTCTGCGCCTGGTACCCGTCGGGCTGCTGCTCGCCGCCGGCCGGGGTGCGCACCATCTTGAAGGCCTGCTGCAGGCTGACCGCGCTGGTCGCGATATCGCGCGCCTCGACGCCCGAGCTCTTGGCGAGCGCGATCGTGCGGGCGACCGCGGCCGAGTTGTCGGCCAGCGCGGCGGCCGCATTCGGCGCGCGCGAGGTCACGCCGATCTGGACGGCCGCGAAATCGGGCGGGACCTCGATCGTGGCCTGCCCGACGACGCTGATCCGACCCGGCTCCCGGGCATCGCCGGCGGCCGGCTGTGCCGAGACTGGAGCGGCGAGCGCTCCGAGGCAGAAGGCAGCGACAGCGAGGGTGCGGAAGGTCACGAGCGGTAATCCCCGTTGATTTCGACATAGGCCTTGGTGAGGTCGCAGGTCCAAACCCGCGCCGTGCCCTCGCCCAGGCCGAGCTCGACCCTCACGGTGATCTCGTCCTTTTTCATGACGTCCGAGGCGGCCTCCTCGCTGTAATCGGGATCGCGTGCGCCCGCGACGGCGACGCGCACGTCCCCGAAGGAGATCGCCAGCCGGTCGCGATCGGCCGGCTCGCCGGCCTTGCCGACCGCCATGACGACCCGGCCCCAATTGGCGTCCTCGCCGGCCACGGCGGTCTTCACCAGGGGCGAATTGGCGATCGACATCGCGATGCGATGGGCCGAGCGGTCGCTCTCGGCGCCCGAGACCTCGACGGTGACGAACTTGCGGGCACCCTCGCCGTCGCGGGCCACCAGCTGGGCGAGCTCGACCAGGAGGTCGTCGAGGGCCTCGCGGAAGGCGCCGAGGGCAGGATCGTCCGCCTGCTCGATCATGCGTCCGCCGGCCTTCCCGGTCGCGAAGAGGAGGAG
>JAFAEL010000049.1 GCA_023423995.1 Pseudomonadota bacterium
TGGCGGCCCAGGCTCTTCCCCGTGATGCGGTTCTTCCGCTGCCGGAAGGCTACGACGCCCGCCGGCCGGCGCTCATGCTGGCGGCGTTGCGCGCGACGCAGCTCGCCGGGGCCATGCAGCGGGTGCTCTCGCTCGCGATCGACTACGCCAATACGCGCGTCCAGTTCGGGCGCCCGATCGGGCGCTTCCAGGCGGTGCAGTACCTCTTGGCGGAAGCGGCCGGGCACGTTGCGGCGGCCTCCGCGGCGGCGGATGGCGCTGCGAGCCACCTCGACGATCCGGACACGGACGCCTTGGAACTCGCGACCGCTGCCGCGAAGTCGCGGGCGGGTGAGGCCGCGACGCGTGTCGCCGCCATCGCCCACCAGGTCTTCGGAGCCATCGGCTTCACCCGCGAGCACGAGCTTCACCTCGCGACGCGGCGCATGTGGGCCTGGCGCGAGGAGGCCGGCGACGAGGCGTTCTGGAACGAGCGTCTCGGCGCGATCGCCCGCGGGGCCGGCAGCGTCCGGCTCTGGGAGCGTCTGACGGCCCTCTGAGCAAGCAATACGGACATTCGGGAGGAGATTCGATGAGCCTGGCACAGCAGCATTCCGCCGCGCAGCCGCCTGAGGAAGCGGCCGCGCCGCTGCTCTTCACGCCCCTGCAGCTGCGGGGCCTGACGCTGAAGAACCGGGTGATGCTGTCGCCGATGGCGATCTACGGGGCCAAGGACGGCTTCACGAGCGACCTTCACCTCATCCACTACGGACGCTTCGCGCTCGGCGGCGTCGGGCTCATCTTCGTCGAGAACACGGCCGTGACGGACGAGGGGCGCATCACCCATGGCTGCCCGGGCCTCTGGCGGGACGAGCAGGCGGAGAACCTGAAGCGCATCACGGCCTTTGCGCATGAATGCGGCGCGGCGGTCGGCATCCAGCTCAGCCATTGCGGCCGCAAGGGCTCGTCGCAGCGGCCCTGGCATGGCGGCATGCCGCTCGGCGAAGCCGACCGCGCCGCCCGCGAAGAGCTCTCCTGGCCGATCCGTGCCTCCTCGTCGGAGCCGTTCGATTCCGGTTGGCCGTCCCCCAAGGAACTGACCGTCGCGGAGATCGACGAACTGGTCGAGGATTACCGCCGCGCCACGATCCGGGCGCGCGACGCCGGGTTCGACGTCGTGGAGATGCACTGCGCCCACGGCTACCTGCTGCACTCCTTTCTGTCGCCGCTCGCCAATACCCGGACCGACGATTACGGCGGCTCGCTCGAGAACCGCATGCGGCTGCCGCTGCGCATCGCCGCCGCAATGCGGGCGGAATGGCCCGAGGATCGTCCGATCTTCACGCGCATCTCGTCCGTGGACGGCATCAATGTGGGCTGGTCGATCGACGACTCGGTTGCGTTCGCCCGTGAGCTCAAGGCGGTCGGCGTCGACGTGATCGACTGCTCCTCGGGCGGCATGAAGCTGCCGCGCGGCCAGTCGCTCGTCTCCCGCACGCGCGGCTTCCAGGTGCCCTTCGCCGGCCGCATCCGGCGCGAGGTCGAGATCCCTACCGTGGCGGTCGGGCTGATCCGCGACGCGGAATATGCCGAATCCGTTCTCGCCGAGGGCGATGCCGACCTGATCGCGATCGGCCGCGAGGCGCTGTTCAACCCGAACTGGGCGGTCGGCGCGGCGCTGGAGCTGAAGGGCGGCAGCGGCTGGGAGGACTGGCAGGAGCGCTACGGCTGGTGGCTGGAGCGGCGCTCGATCCAGCAGGGCGACGTGTTCGGCCGCAAGGCCGGCTGACGCGTCTGCGCCGCGATGAGCTCCTACGAGCAGATCACCTACGGCGTCGCCGACCGGGTCGCGACGGTCACGCTGAACCGTCCCGAGCGGATGAACGCCTGGACGGCCGTGATGGCCCGGGAGGTGCAGGACGCCGTCGAGACGGCCGGCGCCGACCCGGAGATCCGGGCCATCGTCATCACGGGGGCGGGACGCGGCTTCTGCGCGGGAGCGGACGTTTCCGCCATCGATGCCGGCAAACCGCCGGCGCCCGTGCCTGACCGCGGCAGCGGCGACGACGACCAGCGCTACAGCTATCTGCGCACCTCGCCGAAGCCGATCATCGCGGCAATCAACGGCGCGGTGGCGGGCGTCGGCCTCTGCATCGCGCTCTATTGCGACATCCGCTTCATTGCGGCCGGCGCCAAGGTCACGACAGCCTTCGCGCGTCGGGGCCTTGTGGCGGAGCACGGCATCGCCTGGCTCCTTCCGCGCCTCATCGGGCCGATGAACGCGGCCGATCTGCTCATGACCGCCCGCGTGATCCAGGCGGAGGAGGCGGACAGGCTGGGGCTCGCCCGCCTGCTGCCTGCGGAGGACTTCTCGGCTGCGGTGCACCGGTATGCGGCCGAACTCGCAAACCTCTCCTCGCCGCGCGCCGTCGGCATCATCAAGCGCCAGCTGCGCGAGGCCTGGAGCCAGCGCTTCGGCGAAGCCGTCCAGACGGCCGAGGCCGAGATCGAGCTATGCCGCGGCACGGAGGATTTCCGTGAGGGCGTCGCGCATTTCCTCGAGAAGCGCCCGCCCGCCTTCACGGGCCGCTGACCAGCATCTGACTAGGCGGCGGATCCCGCACGAGCGCTCCCCGCCTGATGTGGAAACAAGGAACACTTTCATGAGCGACGTCCTCGTCAGCACCTCCGGTTACGTCGGCATCGCCGAGATGAACCGGCCGCCGGACAACTTCTTCGACAAGGAGCTGATCGGGGCTCTCGCCGATGCTTTCGACGGCTTCGTCCAGCAAGGGATGCGGTCGATCCTCCTCTGCGCGGCCGGCAAGAACTTCTGCGCCGGCGCGAATTTCCGGAAGCCCGCCAGCGACACGGTCGGCGACTCGGAGGATCGCGGGACAGACCATCTCTACCGCCATGCCGTCCGGCTGTTCCGCTGCCCGATCCCGATCGTCGCGGCGGTCCAGGGAGCCGCGATCGGCGGCGGCCTCGGCGTCTCGATGGTGGGCGATTTCCGCGTCGCGTCCGAGCGCTCGCGCTTCTCGGCGAATTTCAACCGGCTTGGCTTCCATCCGGGCTTCGGGCTGAGCGTGACGCTGCCGCGCGTGCTCGGGCCGCAGAGATCCGCGCTCCTGTTCTACACCGGACGCCGGATCACCGGCACGGAGGCGCATGAACTCGGCCTCGTCGACGCGCTGGCCCCGGACGAGCGGCTGCGCGAGACCGCGCTGGAACTCGCGACCGAGATCTCGCAATCCTCCCCGCTGGCCGTGCAATCGACACGCGCCACGCTCCGCGGCGATCTCGCCGACCGGATCGCGGCCGCGACCGAGCACGAGCTCAAGGAGCAGGAGAAGCACTTCGCGACCGCCGATTTCCAGGAAGGCGTGAAGGCGATGGCCGAGCGGCGGATCCCGAATTTCCAGGGACGCTGAAGCCCGCTCGGAGCGGCTTGGGGGGAGGGTGATCGAGTGAAGCTGTTCGTCTTCGATTGCGGTGCCGTGGGGCTGCCCTGCCGGGCGGTCCTGGACGGCGAGCCCGGCAACATCTCGGTGCCGGTGCCGTCCTTCCTCATCCAGCACCCACGGGGGAACGTCCTCTTCGATACGGGCCTGCATCGCGAGATGGCGGTGGATTCCGTCGGGCGTCTTGGGCCGCTTTCGCGGTTCATGACGATCGAGATGACGCCGGAGCAGCACATTCTGCGGTTACTCGCGACGGTCGGCATGGGACCGGGCGATATCGACCTCGTCGTCAACTCCCACCTGCACAACGACCATTGCGGTGGCAACGAAGCCTTCCCGGACGCGACGATCGTCGTACAGCGGGCGGAGTGGGAAGCGGCCCATGATGCCGCGACGGCGGCGAAGTCCGGCTACGACCCGCGCGACATCGACCACGGACAGGAGCTTCGGCTGCTGGACGGCGACACGGACCTGTTCGGCGACGGGAGCGTGCGGCTCCTGTCCACGCCCGGCCATACGCCCGGCCACCAGTCGATGCTGCTCGAGGCGGGCGGCCGCAGGCTGCTTCTCACGGCGGATGCCTGCTACCTGAAGCGGTCCATGGACGAGGTGAAGCTGCCGCGCATCCTGGCGGATGCGGCGAAGACCGAAGCCTCCCTGCGGCGGCTCCGCGAGATGCGCGAGGGGGGACTGGAGACGATCTACGGGCACGATCCGGAGCAATGGGCCGGGCTGCCGAAGGCGCCGGCCGCGATCTGGTCGTGACGTCCCTTCATTGAACGAGAATACGGCATGAAGATCTGGCACCAGGGCTTCGTCGATTTCGGCAAGACGCCCGTCTACCGGGCGTCCTTCGAGCGCCACCTCGCGGCCGTGATCCCGTCCGAGGCCACCGTCGTGCTGCACGGGCTGAAGCCCGGCACCTTCGGCGAGAGCTACACGCCCATCGAGGCGCTGGCCCATCCCTATATCGCGCGGCTCCTCGACAATCAGATCTGCGAGGCGGCGCTCACAGCGGAAGCGGCGGGCTATGATGCGGTGGCCATCAACTGCTTCTACGACCCGGGGCTGCGGGAGGCGCGCACCCTCGTCGACATTCCAGTCGTCAGCCTCTTCGAGACCTGTCTCCTGACGGCCTGCTCGCTCGGAAAGTCCGTGGGCATGATCGCCCTCAACGAGGACCAGTGCGAGAAACACCGCGAACTCGCGGCGGCCTACGGAATGTCGGAGCGCCTCGCCGCGACGGTGCCGATGTCGCCGGGCATCGACGAGTACATGCTGGAGGCCGATGCCGAAGCCGCGCGACCGATCTTCGACGGCTTCCGACGGGCCTGCGAAACCCTGGTTGCGGCGGGCGCAGAGGTCATCGTACCCGGCGACGGCGTCCTCAACGACTTCGTCTGGCGGCACCGCCTGGATGCCGGCGGCGCGACCCTGATGGATGCGGCGGGCACGCTGATCCACCATGCCGCCTATCTGGTGGGCCTGCGGCGCTCGCTCGGGACCTCGATCAGCCGCTGCCGGCACTTTCCGCGTCCGCCGGCCGCGATGCTCGACCATTTCCGGGCGCTGGACGGACGGCAGGGCGAAGCCGAGGCCGCCTATTCCGGCCGGGGAGAAGTGCGGCGGCAGGTGATCGGCGAGGACAAGGTCGTCGCCATCTGAACGCGCTTCCGCTTGTCGCGGGCCGGACGGGCAGGCACTGTCGCGGCCGTTCGACGGCGGATGCGGGCGAGGGCAGGGCAGGATGAGCGTGGGTTCACAGGAAGCAGCCGATCGCCTTGCCGGCTTGGCGGAGCGGGTTGGGGCGCGCCTCGTCGAGCGCGGCGAGACCGTCGCGGTCGCCGAATCCTCGGCGGGCGGGCTGATTGCCGCCGCGCTGCTGGCCGTGCCTGGAGCATCGCGCTTCTTCCTGGGCGGCGCGGTGGTCTACACCGTGAACGCCCGCGAGGGGCTGCTCGGCATCTCGGCCGAGGACATGACGGGGCTGCGCTCGTCGTCGGAGCCCTACGCGCAATTGCTGGCCTCCCGCGTGCAGGCCCGCCTCGGCGCAACCTGGGGGCTGGCAGAGACCGGGGCTGCCGGTCCTGCCGGCAATCGGTACGGCGATCCGGCAGGCCATAGCTGCATGGCCGTGGCCGGCCCTCGCTCTTCCGTTGCGACGCTCCGGACGGGCCATGCCGACCGGGCCGCCAACATGCAGGCCTTCGCGGCAGCGGCGCTCGAGCAGCTTGCCGCGGCGCTGGACGGATAGGCGGGCTCCTCGCCGCCTCACGCCTCCCGCAGGCGGGGGCGAAGGCGTCCGTTTCGCAGGACGTCGAGATTCACGAAGATCGCGGCGGCCGCGCTCATCAGCGCAAGCACGCTCCAGGTGATCGCGTAGACGAGATGGTTGTTGTTGAAGGACAGCACCGTCAGCCCCGCGACGGGCAGCCCCGTCACGCCCGGCACGCGCTGGGCGTCGATGAAGAAGGGCGCGACCTGCTTCAGGCCGCGCGAGGCCGCGATCGCGGCAACATCCCGTGAGAACCAGCGATCGGCGGCGGGGTCGTTCGAGCGCAGGAAGCCGCCACCCGGCTCGGGCAGGCGCAGCAATCCCGTAACGGCCACTTCCCCTTCATCCGTCGGGCGCCAGGAGGCGGGGTCGCGCTTCTCCGTCGGCACGAAGCCGCGGTTGACGAGGACGGTGGTGCCGTCGTCCCGGACCAGCGGCGTGAGCACCCAGAAGCCGCCGCCGAGCTCGGTCAGGGCCTGCACGAGGGCCGAGCGATCCTGCAGCCAGCGCCCGGTGACGGTCACGCGGCGGTACTCGTCCGATGCCGCCGAGACGTCGGGCCAGCTCTCGGGGCCGGGCGCGGCGGTCGGAGCCGCATGCACGCGCGCCTCGATGCGGGCGATCAGGTCGAGCTTCCAGGCGCGGCGGTGGACCTGCCACACGGCGAGGGAAACGAGCCCGGCCACGATCAGGATCGCGACCAGGTCGAACAGAAGGAGCGCGGCCAGGCGCCTGCCGGTCAAGGCTTCGTCAGCGCCTCGTGCGGCGCCATCGGCATCATGTTCTGGTCCATGTGGTACATGACCCAGATCGAGCCGGCCAAGGTGATCACGACGAGCGTGAGCGTGAAGACGAGGGCCATGAAGGTCCAGCCGCCCTCCGACTTCGTGTTCATGTGCAGGAAGTAGATCATGTGGACCACGATCTGCACGGCCGCGAAGGCCATGATGACGATGCTCGTCGTAAGCGTGCTGTCGAGCACGTTGCCCATCACGAGCCAGAACGGGATGGCCGTGAGGATCACGGACAGGACGAAGCCCGTGATGTAGCCCTTCAGGGTGCCGTGCGGGGCATGATCGTGCGGCTCGGCGGCATGCGCCGCCCCACCCCCGGCTCCTCCGCCGTCCGGCATCCGGTCGAGAGCGCCGCCTGCCGATGCGCTCATCTCATGGCTCCCATCAGGTAGACGAAGGTGAACACGCCGATCCAGACGACGTCGAGGAAGTGCCAGAACATCGAGAGGCACAGGAGGCGGCGCTGGTTGTCGGCGATCAGCCCGTAGCGGCGGACCTGGACCATCAGGGTGACGAGCCAGATCGTCCCGAACAGGACGTGCAGCCCGTGCGTGCCGACGAGGGCGAAGAACGAGGACAGGAAGGCGCTGCGCTGGGGCGTCGCGCCCTCGCGGATCAGATGGGCGAACTCGTAGAGCTCGACGGCGAGGAAGGCGGCGCCGAACAGACCGGTCACGGCCAGCCAGCGCAGGGTCGCGTCGACGCGGTTCTTCGCCACCTCGAGCATGGCGAAGCCGTAGGTGATCGACGAGATCAGCAGGAGCGCCGTGTTCAGGGCGACGAGCGGCAGGTTGAACAGGTCCGCGCCCGAAGGGCCCGCCGCGAAGTTCCGGCCAAGCACGCCGTAGGTGGCGAAGAGGACTGCGAACAGCAGGCAGTCGCTCATCAGGTAGAGCCAGAACCCGATCAGCGTCCCGCCATCGCCGTGGGCATGATCTTCCTGCTCGTAGAAGACCGGCGCGGTGGCGCCGGGCGGAGCTGTCACCTCGTGCATCGGATCAGGCTCCCGCCGCGACTTGCGCGGTTCTCTGTTTCTCGAACCGAAGGACCTCCTCGACCGGGATGGTCGTGTCCCGGTTGTAGTTGAAGGTGTGGAGGATGGCGGTCGCGAGCAGGGCCACGACGGACACGGCCGCGAGCCACCAGATGTACCAGACCAGCGCGAAGCCGAGCACGGTGCTGAGCCCCGCCAACACGATCCCCGCGGCCGTGTTCTTGGGCATGTGGATCGGCCTGTAGCCTCCCATCGGGCGGTCATAGCCACGCTGCTTCATGTCCCACCACGCATCGAGGTCGTGCACCACGGGCGTGAAGGCGAAGTTGTAGGGCGGAGGGGGCGAGGAGGTGGACCATTCGAGGGTCCGCCCGCCCCATGGATCGCCCGTCAGGTCGCGGAGCTGCTCGCGCTTGAAGAAGCTCACCACGAGCTGAATCACGAAGGCCAGGATCCCGCACATGATGATGAAGACGCCGACCGCCGCGACCGTCAGGTAGGGCTGCACGGCCACGTCGGCGAAGTGCTGCGTGCGGCGCGTCACGCCCATGAGGCCCAGCGCGTAGAGCGGCCCGAACACCGTCCAGAAGCCGATCAGCCAGCACCAGAAGCTCGCATAGCCCCAGAACGGGTCGAGCTTGTAGCCGAAGGCCTTGGGGAACCAGTACTGGACGCCCGCCAGCAGCCCGAACACTACGCCGCCGATGATGACGTTGTGGAAATGGGCGACCAGGAACAGGCTGTTGTGCAGGACGAAATCCGCCGGCGGCACCGCGAGGAGCACGCCCGTCAGCCCGCCGAGCACGAAGGTCGGGATGAAGCCCATCACCCAGATGAACGGCTCCTCGAACCGGATGCGCCCGCGATACATCGTGAACAGCCAGTTGAAGACCTTCGCGCCGGTCGGGATGGAGATGATCATCGTCGTGATGCCGAAGAAGGCATTGACGCTGGGGCCCGCGCCCATCGTGAAGAAGTGGTGCAGCCAGACGAGCCAGGACAGGATCGCGATGACGGCCGTGGCGTAGACCATCGACGTGTAGCCGAAGAGGCGCTTGCCGCAGAACGTGGCCACCACCTCGGAAAAGATGCCGAAGGCCGGCAGGATGAGGACGTAGACCTCCGGATGACCCCAGATCCAGATGAGGTTCATGTACAGCATCGAGTTGCCGCCGAGGTCGTTCGTGAAGAAATGCGTCCCCACGTAGCGGTCGAGCGTCAACAGAGCCAAGGTGGCGGTCAGAACAGGGAAGATCGTGACGATCAGCGCGTTGCTGGCGAGGGTCGTCCAGCAGAAGACCGGCATCTTCATCATGGTCATGCCGGGCGCGCGCATCTTGATGATGGTCGCGATCAGGTTGATGCCTGACAGCGTCGTGCCGACGCCTGCGACCTGCAGTCCCCAGATCCAGTAATCCACGCCCACGCCCGGGCTGTAGGCGGCTCCGGATAGCGGCGGATAGCCGAGCCAGCCGGTGCGGCCGTACTCGCCGATGAAGAGGGATGCCATCGTGAGGGCCGCGCCGCCGGCCGTCATCCAGAAGCTGAAATTGTTCAGGAACGGAAACGCCACGTCCCGCGCGCCGATCTGCAGCGGCATGATGTAGTTCATCACGCCCGTCACGAACGGCATCGCCATGAAGAAGATCATGATCGTGCCGTGAGCGGTGAAGATCTGGTCGTAGTGATGAGGTGGCAGGTACCCCTCGTTGGCGCCCACCGCGAGCGCCTTCTGGGTCACCATCATCAGGGCGTCCGCGAAGCCGCGGAGCAGCATCACGATCGCCAGGATGATGTACATGATGCCGATCTTCTTGTGATCGACACTGGTGAGCCATTCACGCCAGAGATAGCCCCACTGGCCGTACCAGGTGACTGCGCCGAGCAGCGCCGCCCCGACCAGGGCGACGACCGCGAAGGTCACCAGCAGAATGGGCTCGTGATAGGGGATCGCCTCGAGGGTCAGCCGCCCGAAGATGAGCTGCTGGAGGTCGATGTTCGAGAACATGCTGACGCTCTCCGGTCAGTGCTGGTGCGGCCCGGAGGGCGCGGTGTTCAGCTGCGGCGGCGCGGGAGTTCCCTGGCCCTCTGCGGGCGCGGGCCGGCCTTCGTTCACCCCGCCGCGGGCCCGGTCCTGGTCGCGCGGCATCGCGCCTTCGGGTTGGGTCTCGCTCCTTGCGGGCCGGCCGGAAGCCGGGACAGTGGCTCCGGAGGGCTCGTCGCCGCTTTCGAGGCGTCGAATGTCGTATTCGAGCCGTCGGCGGTTCTCCTCGCTGTCGGTGCCTGCGCCGCCCCTCCGGTCGATGTGGTGCATCTCGGTGGAGCACATCCGCCCCGGCTCGACGCACATGCCGAGGATCGCGTCCCAGAGGCCGTTCTCCACGCTGCCGTAGAACCGGACGGGCACCGCTTCGCTCGGCTTGTCGAGCTCGAGATAGGCGGCCCGGTCGAGGGGCGCGCTGTCACGCTTCGCCTTGGCGATCCACTCGTCGAATCCTCCCTGGCTGGTGCCGAGGAAGCGGAACGTCATGCGTGAGAAACCAGTCCCGCTGTATTGCCCGGACAGCCCCCTGTAGTCGCCTTCCTCGTTGATGACCGCATGGAGCTGCGTCTGCATGCCGGCCATCGTGTAGATCATGCCCGCGAGGGCCGGGACGTAGAAGGTGTTCCAGACCGAGGAAGACGTAAGCCTGAACGCGATCGGCCGGTTCACGGGCGCGGCCATCTCGTTGACGCTGGCGATCCCGTATTGGGGGTAGATGAAGAGCCATTTCCAATCGAGCGAGACCACCTGGACCTCGAGCGGCACGGTGTCGGGCGGCACGGGCTCGTCGGGGCCGACCCGGGTCAGAGGCCTGTACGGATCGAGCGTGTGGGTGGAGACCCAGGTCATCGCGCCGAGCGCGATGATGATCAGCAGCGGAATGGTCCAGATGACCACTTCGAGCTGCGTCGAATGGTGGAATTCGGGATCGTAGGCCGCTTCGTCGTTGTTGGTGGAGCGGTACCGCCAGCCGAACACGAAGGTCATGATGATGACCGGCACGATGACCAGCAGCATCAGGGCCGTGGAGGCGATGATGAGGTTCTTCTGCTGCACGGCGATGTAGCCGGACGGATCCATCACGGTCAGGTTGCAGCCGGCGAGCGCGCCGCAGAGGGCGAGCACGCCCGCGCTGCGCAGCAGCCTGCGCCTGGCCGGATGACGAGGGCTCCGCGGCTCCGTCGAGAAAGTCATGGCGTTCGCTTGGTCGTCGCCGGCCTCGACGTGCGAGGCATGGTGGGGTGAGCGGTGTCCAGAGGTGCGCACGGTTCAGACCTGCCGGATCTCGGAACGCGACAGGCTCAGCGCGATCAGGGTCGTGACCGCCCCGGAGAGCAGGTACAGCCCGACCATGGCCAGTCCGTAGCGGGCCGCGAGGAACAGGACGATCAGCGGCGCGAAACCGGCGCCGAGGAGCCACGCGATGTCGCTCGTCAGCTCCGCCCCCGTGTAGCGGAAGCGCTGCGCGAGGCGCGCCGTCACGGCGCCGGAGGATTGTCCGTAGGACAGCCCGAGGAGCGCGAAGCCCGCATTGACGTAGATGGTCTGCCCGATCGCGTTCTCCGGCACGATCAGGGGCGCGATGGTGCTGCAGATGGCGAAGACCGCGATCAGCCCGGCCGAGACGATCAGGAGCATGCGGCGCCCGATCTGGTCCGCGATCAGCCCGGAGGCGAAGACCCCGCCGGCGCAGATGAGGGCGCCGGAGCACTGGATCATCAGGAACTCGCCTGCCGAGCGGCTGGTGAACAGCGTGATCCAGCTGATCGGGAAGACCGTCACGAGGTGGAACAGCGCGAAGCTCGCCAGCGGGATCAGGGCCCCGATGAGGAGCTCCGGCGCATGGTCGCGGATCAGCGGCAGGATGGGCGAGGGCTCGAGCCGCCGCATGTCCATGAGGCGGGCGAATTCATCCGTCGCGACGAGCCGCAGCCGCGCGAAGAGGGCCACGACATTGACCGCGAAGGCGCAGAAGAACGGGTAGCGCCAGCCCCAGCTCAGGAAGTCCTCCTCGGAGAGGTTGAGGAGGAAGAAGGAGAACAGGCTCGCCGCCACCATGAAGCCCAGCGGAGCGCCGAGCTGCGGAATGGCGGCGTAGAAGCCGCGGCGCCCGACCGGCGCGTTGAGGGCGAGCAGCGAGGGGAGCCCGTCCCATGCGCCGCCGAGCGCGAGGCCCTGCCCGATGCGCAGGATGCTCAGGAGGTAGATCGCCCAGGCGCCGATCGTTCCGTAGCCCGGCAGGAAGGACACGGCCATGGTCGAGAAGCCGAGGAGGAAGAGGGCGACGGTCAGCTTGACGCCGCGGCCATGGCGGCGGTCGATCGCCGTGAAGATGACGGACCCGATGGGCCGGGCGATGAAGGCGAGCGAGAAGAGCGCGAAGGAATAGAGCGTCGCCTGCAGGGGCTCCGCGAAGGGGAAGAACACCTTCGGGAACACCACCACGGACGCGATGGCGAAGACGAAGAAGTCGAAATATTCCGCCGCCCGCCCGATCACGACCCCGATGGCGATCTCGTTCGGCGAGACCTTGTGGTCGGTCGACACCAGCCGGGCATCCCGCTCCAGCGCCGCGGAGGAGGGTGTCGGCCCTTCCACGTGATCGATTGCCATCGGTGTGATCGCCTTGGGTCAGGGGGTGGCGGGAGGAGCGATGCCGGCAGGGCCCGGCTCGGGACGGCGGATCACTTCATGGCGGGAACCCGCTCCCGGCCGGGCTGCGCGGCTCGGCCGCGGGAGGCCTGCGAACAGCGTCGTGACGCGGCAATGGTCGGAAATTCGGCCCGCATTCTCGTCCTCTCCGGCGGCCTCACCCTAAACCCACCGGGAGCCGGCGCATTGATCTTGATTAATGCGGAGCGGAGAACGTGGCCGGTGCCAAGCCGGGATTTCTGCCCGTGCCGGCCGGTCCGGATCGTGCAGCGGGCGATATCGTCCGGATGTGGACGAGGCGGGCGGGACCGCGCCCAGGCGGATGCCAGCCAGTCGGCATGGCCGGAAATGTCGAAGCGTTCGGCCTGTGATGCTGCCGTCACCCGTCCCGTCCGATCGCAGGTCGCGCGCGAGAACGGATCCCACGCGCCGCTGGGCCTCTGAACAAGAGAAAACGCGCCACCCCGAGGTAAGTTCCCGCAGGGCCGCTCCTCGCGGTCGAGAGCAGTCTCTCGACACGTGAACAAAACGGGAACAGAAACGGGCCGTCACATGAGAGGATTCGGATGCCGGCGCTGATCCGCCTGTCGCAATACCCCTATGCCCGCCTCACGGTGGAATGCGGGCCCTGCGGCCGGCGGGGGCGCTACAGCGTGGCGCGGCTGGCCGAGAAACACGGCGCCGACATCCCGCTGCACACGCTGCTGCCGATCCTCACGGCGGGCTGCAAATGGCAGCGCCGGCCGGGCGACCCGCCGCCGCGGGCCTACGAGCCGCGCTGCCTCGCCCGCTTCCCGGATCTCGCGGCTTCGGGCCCGGATGAGCCGGCGCCCGAGCGCTTCCGGGTGATCGACGGGGGAGGGGGGGTGCGCCCCCGTTCCCGTCAGAGCCCGAAGCGGTAGGTGAAGCCGCCGCGGATCAGGTTGCCTTCCGTACGGAAGCGCGAGGCGAAGCCCGGCGCGCCGGGCACCTGCGGGGCGACGGCGACCGTCCGGCTGCCGAGGTCGTAATGCAGGTACTCGACCTTGAGGGTCGGCGCCGAGGACGTGATGCCGACGACGCGCACGATGCTGAAATAGTTGAGGAAGCTGTCCTCCGGCACGGCGTATTCGATGCCGCCGCCGGCGACCCAGCCCGTCTCGACGCCCTGGAACGAGCCGGCCTGCGTGAGCACCGTCCCGCGCGGGCCGCCGAAGAACCCGGCCCGGTAATAGACGTCGCCGAAGCCGAAGCCGCCCGTGGCGTAGACCAGCACGCGGTCGAAGCCGTAGCCGAGACGCCCGCGCACCGTGCCGAGCGTGTCGAGGTCCTGGCGGAAGCCCGCCTCCGCGAAGCCCGGGCCGGGCCCCGTGAAGGCGCGGCGGCGTTCGAGGTTCACCCAGGTCCCGTCGGCCGCAAGGCCGGCCACGAAGCCGTTGCCGGGCGTGAACTGCCAGTCGCAGCCGACGCCGCCGCCGATCGTGGTCATGCCGTCGTAGTCGACCCGGAAGGCGCCCGGGCGGACCCCTGCGGCGACCGCGGCCACGCCGCCGGGCGTGGTGCCGACCGTCCGCACCGTGTTGCGGTCGCTCCAGGTATAGCCGGTCAGGAAGCCGACATTGCAGCCGCTCCAGCTGAACAGCGGCGGCGGCACCACGGGCGGGGCCTGCCGGACCGGAAGATCGGCCGCCCTCGCTCCGAGGGCGCCAAGGAGAAGCGCGGCCGCAGCCGCAAGGACGCGTGTGCTCAAGTCCGCCTGCCCTCCAACAACGGAGAGGCTAGGGGCGCTTTCCCGGAGCGACAAGCGCCTATTCCGGACGGGGCGGGGCTAAACGTGCGGTTGTTGCCGGTCTGCAACTGTAGGGCGAGCAGGCCTGCACCCGGTTTCGCCGCCCTCCTGGCGGGGAGGGAACCGGCACGCCGGGACGCGCGATAGCGCCGCATGGCCTCCGCGAGACCCGCCCCGCCCCTCCGCATCGGCACGGCCGGCTGGGCCATCCCGCGTCCCCACGCGGAGGGCTTTCCGGCCGAAGGCGTGGGGCTCGCCCGCTATGCGGCCCGGCTCCGGGCGGCCGAGATCAACTCGAGCTTCCATCGCCCGCACCGTCGGGGGACCTATGAGCGCTGGGCCGCGACCGTGCCGGAGGATTTCCGCTTCGCCGCCAAGCTGCCGAAGGCGATCACGCATGAGCGCCGCCTCGTCGACATCGAGGCGCCGCTCGATCGTTTCCTCGGCGAGGTCGCGGGCCTCGGCCCGAAGCTCGGGCCGCTGCTGGTGCAATTGCCGCCGAGCCTCGCCTTCGAGGCGGCCACGGCCGAACGCTTCTTCGCCACGCTCCGCGACTGCCAGGCGGGACACCTCACCCGCGAGACGAGCGTCGTCTGCGAGCCGCGCCACCCGAGCTGGTTCTCGCCCGACGCCGATTCCCTTCTTCGCGCCTGGCGGGTCGCCCGCGTCGCGGCCGATCCGGCGCCGGTGCCCGAGGCGGCGGAGCCGGGCGGCTGGCCGGGCCTCGTCTATCATCGCCTGCACGGCGCGCCGCGCATGTACTGGTCGGCCTACGAGCCGCCCGCCCTCGCGGCGTTGGCCGAAAGGCTCGCGGCCCGGCGCGCCGAGACGTGGTGCATGTTCGACAACACGGCGAGCGGCGCCGCCCTCGGCGACGCGCTCGCCATCGCCGCCCAGGCCTAGCGCCCGGCGAGCCCGCCGGGCACCGCGTCGCGGAGGTCCGGGGCGTCGAGGCGGCGGTAGCGGGCCTGGACGAGGCCGAACAGCCCGAAACAGGCGAGGCCCAGGGCCGTCGCGCCGAGCAGGAAGGCGCCGTAGGGCTGCTGCCGGAGGGCGTCGAGCGCGCCGCCGAGGCCGCGCACCTCCGACGAGCTCGCATGCCAGGCGGCGGCGAGCAGGAACCCGCCCACCACCAGGAAGACGAGGCCGCGGGCGGAAAAGCCGAGCTTCCCGGCCTTGCGCACCCAATCCTCGTGCCCGGCCGGCAGGTGGAGACGGTCGGTGACGCGGCCCTTCCAGGCGCGCCACAGATAGGAGAGGCCGACCCCGATCACGGCGAGCCCGACCGCGGCCACCAGCCAGCGCCCGGCCGGCTGCCCGAGGAGCCAGCGCGTCCAGTCGCGCGCGGCCTGGTCCTCGCCGCCCCCGCCGCCGCCATCGCTCCCCGTCGCCATCGCGAGGGCCGAGACCGCAAGGCTGCCATAGACGAAGCCGCTGATCCCATGCGCGGCCCGCACGGCGAGCCCCTTCGGGTCGCTCCCGCGCCCGTCGGCGTCGAACACGGCCTCCACGACCCGCCACAGAGCGAAGCCGAACAGCCCGAGCGCCAGCAGCCCGACCAGCACCGTCCCGAACGGTTGTCCCATGAGGGCTGCCAGCGCGGAACGGCTCCCGCCCGTCCCGCCGCCCTGTCCGATCGCGGCGAGGAGCGCAAACACCCCGACCAGGAGATACACGGCCCCCCGCGCCCCATACCCCGCCCGCGCCAACAGCTCCACGGCAGCGTCCCCCCGGGGCGATCTCCCCGCGGCGCAAACCGGCTTTGGGGTGGCGCGGTTCCCGGGTGGGGGCGCGTCTGCCCTCCCCCTCGTGGGGAGGGCCCGAGTCGAAGCGCAGCTTCGAACCGGGGTGGGGGGCGTCCCGCCGTCGAGCGGGTGCCAGGCGGACCTGGCCCTGCCCGCTCGCACCGGCGAAAGCCGGTGCCCAGGGGATGATCCCTCCCTGCAGGGGAGGGTGGCCCGAGCGAAGCGGAGGGCCGGGTGGGGCTGCTTGCCCGCCCGCGACCCCACCCCGGTTCGCGCCTGCGGCGCGACTCGGCCCTCCCCTGGAGGGGAGGGATCAGGCGGCTCGTCCGTCAGCGCCCACGCGCCGTCCGTCCCCGGTCCGAGGTCGGTCAACACAGTTGCGTTCAAACAGCCTTCCCAAAATCCTGTGAGGGAGCGGGATGCCGGTTCTCCGGCCTTCGATGATGATGGTTTGCGGATTTGCCTGGTCCCTCCCGGCATCCCGCGACGGTCTTTTCGGCCCCATGGGCACACGCCCGGTCAGCCG